>NZ_CP109017.1:6897732-7240464 GCF_036226765.1 Streptomyces sp. NBC_00670 | reverse complement strand
TGTCGTCCAACGACCACAACCCGCTGACCGACGTGACGCTGACCGTCGCGGCCGGGAAGTCGGGGTCGTACCGGCTGTACGAGGACGACGGGGTCGGTACGGGGCGGCACCACAGCGCCACGACGACCGTGCGGTACCGGGTGAAGGGTGCGCAGCACTCCGTGTCGATCGGCGGGGTGAAGGGGTCCTTCCGCGGTCAGGTGAAGAAGCGGGAGTGGACGGTTTCGCTGGTCGGGCTCGGTGACCGTGTGCCGACGAAGGTGTCGGCGAACGGGAAGCGGCTGTCGCCGAAGTCGTACCACCTGGACCGGGACACGGGGGCGTTGACCGTGACGTTGCCGAGTCGTTCGGTGCACGCGCCGGTGACGGTTTCGTTCCGGTAGCGGTACCAAGGGCGGCGGGGGCGTGCTTGCGCCCCCGCCGCCCCGTTTTCAGGGGCGCGGGGCTGTGCTGATGTGCGGCTCCGCCGCGTGGGCGCGACCAGCCACGGCGCACCCGCACCCGGCACACCACCCCGCCCACGTACTCTGTCCCCGTGCCCGACTCCGCCCTCCACCGCGTCGCCGTGCTCGTGCTCGAAGGGGCGAAGCCGCTCGACGTCGGGATTCCGGCGCAGGTGTTCACGACCCGCGCGAGCATGCCGTACGAGGTGCGGGTGTGCGGCGCGGCGCCCGGGCTCGTGACCGGGGGCGACGGGCTGTCGTACCACGTGGCGCACGGGCTCGACGCGCTCGCGTGGGCCGAGATCGTGTTCGTGCCGGGGTACCGGTTCCCGGACCGGGAGGACCCGCCGCCCGCCGTCGTCGAGGCGCTGGTCGCCGCGCACGACCGGGGCGCGCGGCTCGCCGCGATCTCCACCGGCGCCTTCGCGCTCGCCGCCACCGGGCTGCTGGACGGCCGGCGCGCCACCACGCACTGGCACTACACCCGCGCGCTCGCGGCGAAGCACCCGGCCGTGCGGGTCGACGAGAACGTGCTCTTCGTCGACGAGGGCAGCGTGCTCACCTCCGCCGGCGCCGCCTCCGGCATCGACCTGTGTCTGCATCTGCTCCGCGGCGACCTCGGGGTGGCCGCGTCGAACCATGCCGCCCGGCGGCTGGTCGCCGCGCCCTACCGCAGCGGCGGGCAGGCGCAGTACGTGCCGCGCAGCGTGCCGGAGCCGCTGGGCGAGCGGTTCGCCGCGACCCGGGAGTGGGCGCTGCGCCGGCTGGACGAGCACCTCACCCTGGGGACGCTGGCCCGGCACGCGGAGGTGTCGCCGCGGACGTTCTCGCGGCGGTTCGCCGAGGACACCGGGTACACGCCGATGCAGTGGGTCATGCGGGCCCGCATCGACGTGGCGCGTGAGCTGCTGGAGCGCTCGCAGCGCAGCGTCGAGCAGATCGCCGGTGACGTCGGCCTGGGCACCGGGGCCAATCTCCGGCTGCACTTCCAGCGCATCCTCGGCACCACGCCGAGTGAGTACCGGCGGACCTTCGCGAAGGGCGAGTAGACCACGCGCCCCGGCGCCGGCGGACTGGCACGATCCTTGCGGACCGTGGCGATCGTGCCGCTGTCCCGCGCCCCCGGGGCGCGCGAGTCTGGTGGCGAACCACGGAGAGGACCTGACACTCATGACTCGCATCGCCATCAACGGATTCGGCCGCATCGGGCGCAATGTGCTGCGCGCCCTGCTGGAGCGCGGCGGCGACCTGGAGGTCGTCGCCGTCAACGACCTGACCGAGCCCGCCACGCTCGCCCGGCTGCTCGCCTTCGACACCACCGCGGGCCGGCTCGGCCGTCCGGTGAGCGTCGACGGCGACACGCTCGTGGTGGACGGCCGGCGCATCAAGGTGCTCGCCGAGCGGGAGCCGGCGAAGCTGCCCTGGTCCGAACTGGACGTCGACCTGGTGCTGGAGGCCACCGGCCGCTTCACCTCGGCCGAGGCGGCCCGCGTCCACCTGACCGCCGGTGCGCGCAAGGTGCTCGTCAGCGCCCCCTCGGCGGGCGCCGACGTGACGCTCGCGTACGGCGTCAACACCGAGGCCTACGACGCGGCGGCGCACACCGTCGTCTCCAACGCCTCGTGCACCACCAACGCGCTCGCCCCGCTGGCCTCCGTCCTCGACGAACTCGCGGGCATAGAGCACGGGTTCATGACCACCGTGCACGCCTACACGCAGGAGCAGAACCTCCAGGACGGCCCGCACCGCGACGCCCGCCGGGCCCGCGCCGCCGGGGTGAACATCGTGCCGACCACCACGGGTGCGGCCAAGGCGATCGGCCTGGTGCTGCCGAGGCTGGACGGCAAGCTGTCGGGCGACTCGATCCGCGTGCCCGTGCCGGTGGGCTCGATCGTCGAGCTCAACACCACCGTCGCCCGTGACGTCACCCGTGACGAGGTGCTCGCGGCGTACCGGGCCGCGGCCGAGGGGCCGCTCGCCGGGATCCTCGAGTACTCGGAGGACCCGCTGGTCTCCGCCGACATCACCGGCAACCCGGCCTCGGCCATCTTCGACTCGGCCCTCACCCGCGTCGACGGCCGCCACATCAAGGTCGTCGCCTGGTACGACAACGAGTGGGGCTTCTCCAACCGCGTGATCGACACGCTGCAGTTGCTCGCCGCCGGCTGAGTCCGCGGCACGGACAACGGGGACCGGTCGCCCACGGCGGCCGGCCCCCGCCGCGTTCCCGGTCCCGCCGCGCGTGCCGCGCCGCGGGACCACCGCGTTCCGGGCCTGCCGGGGGTGGGGTTGTCCGCAGGAGGGGGTGCGGGCAGCAGGCGTGTGGGCGGCCCCCGCGGTCCCTAGCTTCTGAGGTGACGGACCGACGGAGTGGGGCTCTCACCGAGGGGGACGTGTGACGAAGCGAGTACGAGGCCGACTGCGCCGTGGAGCTGCGACGGGAGCGGTGCTGTGCGCGGTGCTGGCCGCGCCGGCCGCGCCCGCGGCGGCCGGGAACGGGACGGGCGGGAGCGGGACGGGCCGGTGTCACCACCCGGCGGCGCTCCGGGCGCTGGGCCGGCTGACCGGCGAGGACGGGATGACGGGCGCCGCCGTGCGGGTGGAGACGCCCGGGTGCCCGGCCTGGAGCGCGGCCCTCGGCAGGGCCGACGTACGGACCGGCCGCCCGATGCGCGCCGGTGACCGGATCCGCATCGGCAGCACCACCAAGACGTTCACCGCCACCGTGCTGCTCCAGCTCGTGGCGGAACACCGGGTCGGCCTGGACGACACGGTCGAGGACCATCTGCCCGGTCTGATCGCCCGCCACGGCTACGACGGCGGGCGGATCACCGTGCGGCAGCTCCTGCGGCACACCAGCGGCCTGCCCGACCACACCGACGCGCTGGACTGGGAGCACCCGGAGCGATGGCGGGCGCACGACTTCACCGCCAGGGAACTGGTGGCGCTCGCGCTGGAGCGGCCGCGTCCGGAGCGGGCCTGGTCGTACTCGACGACGAACTACGTCCTCCTCGGCATGATCATCGAGAAGGTCACCGGGAGGCCGGCCGCCCGCGAGGTCGAACGGCGGATCATCGCGCCGCTCGGCCTGCGCGACACCTACTGGCCCGGCACCGCACGCACGATCGAGGGCCCCCACCCGCGCGGCTACGAGTGGCGCACACGGGGCGGCCGGAAGGTACTGAGCGACGTCACGGAGCTCAACACGACCGTCGCGGGCGCGGGCGGCGCGCTGGTGTCCGCCGGGGCCGGGCGCGAGGCGGCGGGTCGCGGACCTGGCGCTGTGGCTGGCGCCGCTGCTGCTGCTCGCGGGGGCCACCGGGCGCGCGGAGCGGGAGCTCACCACGCGGCTCGCGGCGCTGCCCGTCGACTCCCCCCACCTCGCCCGTCCGCCCGGCGCCGCAGGCCGTCCGCCCGTCCGGGGCGGCGCGGTGTGGCGCGAGGTGGCGCATGTACTGGTCGTCGGTCCCCTGTGGGGCGCCCTCGGCCCGGTGGCCGTGCTCCATCTCCTGGCCCCTCCCCTGCTCCTCGCGTCGGCGCCCTGGTGGTACGGGTGGTCCGTGGGCAGGCCGGTGCACGCCGGGCTGTGGCGGTTCGAAGTGCCCTCCGCGGGCTGGGCGTTGGTGGCCTGCGTGGCCGCACCGCTGCTCGCCCTGCCGGTGCTGGCGCTGCTGCGCGGCCTCGCCGTGGCCCGTGCGCACACCGTCCGGTTCCTGCTCGGGCTCACCGAGGAGGCGCGCCGTGCGGCCGAACGGGAGGCGGCACGTGCCGCGGCGGTGCGCGCGCACCACGCCGACCACCGGCGCATCGAGCGCGATCTGCACGACGGGGCCCAGGCCCGCATGGTGGCCGTCTCCCTGAGCCTGGGCCGGGCACGCCGGAGGTTCCCGGCGGACCAGGAGGCGGCCCGCGTCCTTGTCGACCAGGCGTACGAGGAGTCCCGGCGCGCCCTGGCCGACCTGCGCGCGGTGGTCCGGGGGCTCCATCCGCCCGTGCTCGCCGACCGCGGCCTGGACGCCGCCGTCAGCTCGCTGGCCGCCGCCTCGGACGTCCCGGTGGACGTCCGCGTAGAGCTGGCGCGGCGGGCGCCGGGGCCGGTGGAGTCCCCCGCGTACTTCGTGATCGCCGAGTGTCTGGCGAACGTCGGCAAGCACGCCGGGGCGGAGCGTGTGCGCGTGCGCGTGGACGAGCGCGGGGACCGGATCGTCGTGCACGTGGACGACGACGGCGTCGGAGGCGCCGTCCCCTCCGCGGGCGGCGGTCTGGCCGGCTTGGCGGACCGGGTGCGCGCGGTGGGCGGGCGGCTCAGGGTGCACAGCCCGGCGGGGGGTCCCACGAGGGTGGAGGCGGAGCTGCCGTGCGGGTGGTGATCGCGGAGGATCTGGTGCTGCTGCGCGCCGGGCTGCACAGCCTGCTGTGCGAGGAGGGCTTCGAGGTGGTGGCCGCGGTGGGCGACGGCCCGGCCCTGGTGTCCGCGGTGAGGGCGCTGCGGCCCGACCTGGCCCTGGTGGACGTGCGCATGCCGCCCACACACACCGACGAGGGAGTACGGGCGGCGCTGGCCGCCCGGCAGGCGGTTCCCGGCACGGCGGTCGTGATCCTCTCCCAGTACGTGGAGGAGCGCTACGCCACCGAACTGCTGCGCCGCGGTGAGGGCGTGGGCTACCTCCTGAAGGACCGCGTCTCGGCCGTGGAGGAGTTCCGGGACGCCCTGCTCCGGGTGGCCGCGGGCGGTACGGCCCTGGATCCCGAGGTGGTCGCGCAGCTCCTGGGCCGGCGGCCCGGTGGCGGGAGCGGCACGCCGCCGGGCCCGCTGGACCGGCTCAGCGAGCGGGAGCGCGAGGTGCTGTCACTCATGGCGGAGGGCCGCACCAACACCGCCATCGCCCACGCGCTGTTCGTGACCGGCAGCGCCGTGGAGAAGCACGTCGCCGCCATCTTCGGCAAGCTCCGCCTGCCCTCGGCCGCCTCGGGCCACCACCGCCGGGTGCTGGCGGTGCTGGCCCATCTGGGCCGGATGCCGGAGCCTCAGAGCGCCGCGCCGGTGAACGGCGGGGTCAGGTAGGGTCCTTCGGCCGCCTTGCGGCGCTGCATCCGGGTCAGCCGCACCGCGAAGTGCACCGCGGCGGCCGCGGCGGCGATGTTGAGCGTGTCGGCGACCATGTACTGCGTCACCGCGGACCGGATGTCCGTCCACTGCTCGGCGTCGTCGTACTTGGTCCCGGCCACCCGGTTGAAGAGGATGCCGAACGCGAACAGGGCCCACCACAGGTGCACCGGCCACAGGCGTTCGCGGTACGGCGACTGACCGGACGGCAGCGGGGTGGCGGCCCGCCACATGTCGGTGGCGACGCGGTGGGGCAGCCAGATGTTGGCGAACGGGATGAACCAGGCGGCGATGGCCCACCCGGTCCCGTGCCGGAAGCGGTCGGGGGCCAGCGGGCCGGTCAGGCGGCGCATGTGGAAGAACCAGGTGACGAAGGCGATCGCGCAGGGCAGATAGGCGATGACCTGGTACCGGGCGACCGCGTCGTAGAAGTCGGAGGCGTCGTCCAGCTCCCGCTGCGACGCCGTGAGGAAACCGGTGTCCCCGCCCATCACGCCCCGCAGCCGTACCCCGGCGAAGATGCTCACCAGATCGGTGACGGCGACGAGGGCGAGTCCCGCGACGGCCACGGCGAGCAGCACGGAGGACGCCCTGCCCGGCGCCACCCGCGGCACGGACGCCGCGGCCCAGGCGCGCTCCCCCGGTTCCGCGGGCGGTCCCGCCGGTCTCTGGTGCGGCTCACTGGATGCGGACATGACGGCGGCGCCCCCCACGGACGAGAACGGAAGAAATGGCTCGCGGATGATCACGCGGCCGGTGAACGATATGCCGGTCGGGCACGTCTCGTCCATGTCAATGCGGGCGTCAATACCGGCATCTCTACCGGCCTCACCGGCGCGGACCTTTCCCGCCGGGGGATTTTGCAGAGTCTGCACTTTTGCATATCATGCAAGTATGTCGGAGAAGGGCGCCGCCGAGGGCGGACTGCGGGAGCGGAAGAAGCGGGCCACCCGTGCCGCGCTGGCCGAGGCCGCGATCCGTCTCGCCGCCGAGCACGGTGTGGACAAGGTGACCGTCGAGGCGATCAGCGCGGCGGCCGGCGTCTCCGTGCGGACGTTCTTCAACTACTTCGACTCGCGCGACGACGCGTTCGTGGTCATCGACACCGAGGCGAGCACGCGTGTGTGCGCCGCGCTGCTCGCGGCGCCCGCCGCGCTCTCCCCGCTGGAGGCGCTGCGCGACGCGCTGGCGGCCGAGCTGGCGGAGGCCGAGCAGGAGCACGAGCTGTGGTGGCTGCACGCCGAGGTCCTGCGTTCCGCACCGCATCTGCTGGTGCGCAGCCTCGGGGCCCACATGGCCGACGAGACGGCGCTGGCGGAGGCGGTGGCCGCACGGATCGGCTCCGCCGCCACCGGTTCGCCCGCCGCCTCGACCGACGGCTCGCCCACCGACGAGGCGCGGCGTGCGGCCCTGGAGCTGTACCCGCGACTGCTGGCGGCCCTCGCGCACACGGCGGTCCGGGTCGGCGTGGAGCACTGGTGCTCCCGCCGCGACGGGGCCTCGTTCGCCGAGGTGTTCCAGCAGGTGTTCACGCTGCTCGCGGCGGGCCTCCCGGCGCCGCAGCGGTAACCCCCGGCGGCGGCGCGCGGTCGGCCCTCCCCCGCCGCCCCCTTCCGAGTTCACCCCGTGATCGCCGTCGGCACCCGCCGACCCCGCCCATCCCTGTCGAAAGAGAAACCGTGACCGCACCACCGGCGCCCGATCAGGCGTCCCCGGCCTCCATGACGAACCGCCAGATACTCCAGGCCATGTCCGGCCTGATGGCGGGCATGTTCGTCGCCATCCTGGCGGGGACCGTGGTGTCCAACGCCCTGCCCACCATCATCGCGGACCTGGGCGCGAGCCAGTCCTCCTACACCTGGGTCGTCACGGCGGAGCTGCTGGCGATGACCGCGACCGTGCCCCTGTGGGGCAAGTTGTCGGACCTCTACAACAAGAAGCTGCTGTTGCAACTGTCGCTGAGCATGTTCGTCCTCGGCTCGCTGCTCGCGGGCTTCTCGCACGGCGTGGGACTGCTCATCTTCAGCCGGGTCGTCCAGGGCATCGGCGCGGGCGGTCTGACGGCGCTGGCCCAGGTGGTCATGGCCTCCGTCATCCCGCCGCGCCGGCTGGGCAAGTACGCGGGCATCTTCGGTGCCGTCTTCGCGGTCGGCACGGTGGCCGGGCCGCTGGTGGGCGGTGTCCTGGTGGACACCTCGTGGCTGGGCTGGCGCTGGTGCTTCTTCATCGGCGTGCCGTTCGCGCTGCTGGCCATCGCGCTGCTCCAGCGCACCCTGCACCTGCCCACGGCCAAGCGCGAGGTGAGAATCGACTTCCTGGGCGCGTTCCTGATCGTGGCGGGCGTGTGCGCGCTGCTGATCTGGGTGTCGCTCGCGGGCAACCAGTTCGACTGGGCGTCCTGGCAGACCGCCGCGCTCACCGGCGGCGGTGTCGTCCTGCTGGCCGCCGCGGTGTTCGTGGAGTCCCGCACCGCCGAGCCCGTCATCCCGCTGGACATCTTCCGCAACCGCACGGTCGCGCTGACCACCGTGGCCAGCCTTTTGGTGGGTGTCGCCATGTTCGGCGGCACCGTGTTCCTCTCGCAGTACTTCCAGGTCTCGCTCGGCAAGTCGCCCACGGTGGCGGGGCTGATGAGCCTGCCGATGATCCTCGGTCTGCTGGTGTCGTCCACGGTGGCCGGTCAGGTGATCAGCCGGACCGGGAAGTGGAAGCGGTACCTGGTGGCGGGCGCCGTCACCATGACCGTCGGTCTGGGGCTGCTCTCGACCATCGGCGCGGACACCTCGTTCGCCCTGCTCAGCCTGTTCATGGCGGTGCTCGGCATCGGTGTCGGCATGCTGATGCAGAACCTGGTGCTGGCCGCCCAGAACGACGTGCCCGCGGCCGAACTCGGCGCGGCGACCTCCGTGTTGTCGTTCTTCCGCAGCATGGGCGGCACCATCGGCACCAGTGTCCTCGGCGCGATCCTCGCCCACCGGGTGGCCGCCGAGACGGCCAAGGGGCTGCGCGAGGCGGGCATCACCCCGACGGGCGGGAGCACGGGCGGCAGTGTGCCGGACATGCACACCCTGCCGGCCCCCCTGCGCTCCGTCGTCGAGCACGCCTACGGGGTGGCCACGGCCGATCTGTTCCTGTTCGCCACGCCGTGCGCCCTGCTCGCGCTCGTCACCGTCGTCTTCCTCAAGGAGAAGCCGCTGAAGACCACGAGCGGGATGGAACGCCTCGCCGAGGAGTCCGCGGCGGCCGACGTCGATGCCCCGGCGGGGGCCGACACCTCCCTGACCGCCGCCGCCCCGGCCGCGGCCGTCGTCGAACTGCCCCGGCAGCGGACCTCCGACGCCCCCGCCCCGGCCCGGCCCGAGAGCGACCCGGACCCCACGGGGCAGCGCGCCTGACGCCGCCTCGCCCCCACCCTCACACCACCGTCACCGCCACGCCCGCGTCGCCGATGTCCGCCAGGACGGCCGCGGGCGCGGCGGCGTCGGTGACGAGGCGGTCGATGTCGCGCAGCGGGCAGATCTTGGCGAAGGTGACCCGGCCGATCTTCGAGTGGTCCGCCACCACGACCGTACGGTCGCTGCTGGCGAGGAACGCCCTGTCGGTCGCCGCCTCCAACTGGTCGTGGGTCGTGCAGCCATGGGCCGCGCCGATGCCGTCCACGCCGAGGAAGGTGACGTCGGTGTGGTGGTCGGCGAGCGTCTTCTCCGCGATGGGGCCGACGAGTTCGTAGCTCTCGGTCCGGGCGGAGCCGCCCACGACGACCAGCGTGACGCCCTTGTGCGGCACCATCTCGGCGGCGATGTTGACCGCGTTGGTGACGATGGTGACCCGGCCGCGCGCGGCCAGTACCCGCGCGATCTCGGTGACGGTGGTGCCGCCGGTCATCCCGACGACCGCGCCCTCCGGGACCAGTTCGGCCGCGGCCCGCGCGATGGCCTGCTTCTCGGCGCGGCGGTGCCCGCTGCGGTGCGGGACCGGGAGCTCGGGTCCGGCACCGCGCAGCGCCGCGCCGCCCAGTACCGCTCCCCCGTGCGTCCGGCGCAGCAGGTTCTGCCGGCTGAGCTGTTGCAGATCGCGCCGGATGGTGGCTCCCGAGACCTTGAGCAGCCGGGACAGCTCGGTGACATCCATGGCCCCACGCGCGGAAACATGCTCAAGTATGCGCGCATGACGCTCGGTCTTCAGCATGCGAGGAAGCATAGACCGCCCCGCGCCGCCCGGACATCCACCTTTCTTCCTGGTACGACCACGGATCGCACCGGCCCGGGCACCCGTCGCGAAGTGCGCACCGCCATGACCATGTGCGCAAAGTGCGCATGTTCGATCTGTTGACATGGCGAAAGCTGCTCGCTTTACTCCATGCAACGCCCTGGGTCGAGCACCCGGCGTCAGAGGTACGCCCAGCCGGTAGCACGGCCCCGCGCCGTAAGTCCGGACTGAGTCGCCAGGACTTCCGCGCGGAGCCGGGGTCCGAGGCGGGGACGTACCCCCCATCCTCTGGAGCGCAGAGATGCCCCACACCTCTCACCCACGGTCCCGCAGGCGCGCCCTGGTCGGGGCGGCCGCCGCGGCCGCCCTGTGTCCGCTGCTCGCGTGCACCACGGCGGACGCCTCCACCACCGCGTCCGTCACCCTGCCCCCGGTGCACGCGAACTTCGACTACCAGATCGGCGAGCCCTACACCCCGCCCGCCGGGGTGAAGGTGGTCTCCCGCGACCACACCGCCTCCCCGGCGAAGGGCCTGTACAACATCTGCTACGTCAACGCGTTCCAGGCCCAGCCGGGGACCGAGGACGAGTGGGGCGACCTGCTGCTGCGGGACGGCAGCGGCAAGGTGGTGTACGACGAGGACTGGGGCGAGGCGATGCTCGACATCCGCACCGCCGACAAGCGGCAGCGGATCGCCGACCGCGTCGACTCCTGGATCGACTCCTGCGCCGACAAGGGCTTCGACGCCGTCGAGCCGGACAACCTGGACACCTTCGACCGCACGAACCTGCTCAGCGAGTCCAACGCCAAGGCGTTCATCAAGCTGCTCTCCACCCACGCGCACGACAAGGGGCTGGCGATCGGGCAGAAGAACACCGCCGAGCTCGCCTCCGCGCACAAGGAGATGGGCACGGACTTCGCCGTCGCCGAGGAGTGCGCGGAATGGAACGAGTGCGGTGACTACGCCGACGCGTACGACGACCACGTCGTCGTCATCGAGTACGCGAAGGCCAACCTCAAGAAGGCGTGCTCCCAGTTCGGCGACCGGCTGAGCATCGTCCTGCGCGACGTGGACGTCTCCGCCCCCGGCAGCGACGGCTACGTCCGCGAGACCTGCTGACGGACCCGTCCCGCGGCGGGCGCCCGCAACGGCGTACCGCCGCCCCGGTCCGGCGCACCGTGCTCCGCCGATCGCGGTGCGCCGGCCCGGCACCCCCGACGCACCACCTCTCGCTCCGCCCCACCCCGCCCCACCTCACGACTTCTCGCCCCGCACCGCGCAGTACCCCCACACCGCCGCCGTGCCGGTATCTCCTTCCCGCGATGTCCCGCCCGTCCCCCGGCGTCCGTGACACCCGTCCGACGCCCGTACGACGCCCGTGGCATCCACCCGTTCCGCACCTCCCCGGGAGCGCCCATGGCCGCACCACACCGTCCGTCCGGCAGTCACGCCGGCCCGTCCCGCCGTACACTCCTGCGCCGGGGCGGCCACCTCGCGCTCGGCACCGCCGCCGGCGCCGCCCTGGCCGGCTGCGGGTCGGGCACGGACGACGGGGTCGGCGCCGACGGCCGGGTCACCGTCGAGCTGTGGCACGGGCAGTCGGACACCGGGCGGGCCGCGATCGAGAAGCTGGTGGCGGAGTTCAACCGCACCCACCCCAAAATCCGGGTCGACCCCGGCGGCGGGGTGCTGTCCGACGCCATGCTCCAGAAGATCACCGCGGCCCTCGCCGCCGGCTCCTTCCCCGACGTGGCCTACATCTTCGGCTCCGACCTGGCGAGCGTCGCCCGCAGCCCCTCGGTGGTGGACCTCACCGACACCTTCCACGACGGCCCCGTGCCGTGGAAGAGCTTCTGGGCCCCGGCCCGGGCGGCCGTCACCCTCAACGGACAGATACGGGCCGCGCCCGCGCTGCTCGACGCGCTCGCCGTGGTGTGCAACAAGAAGCTGTTCCGCGACGCCGGACTGGAGCTGCCCGAGGCGGGCTGGAGCTGGGACGACTTCGTGGAGACCGCCCGCAAGCTCACCGACAAGGGCCGCGGTGTCTTCGGCACCGGCTGGCCCGGCGTCGGCGACGAGGACACCGTGTGGCGGCTGTGGCCGATGATCTGGGACCTGGGCGGTGACGTCGTCGCCGAGGACGGCAAGCACATCGGCTTCGCCGACACCGGGGTCAGGGCCCTGGAGACGGTCGCCGCGCTCGCCCGCGACAACAGCGTCTACATCGACCCCAAGCCCGGCAGCGAGCAGATGTACCAGGTCTTCGCCTCCGGCCGGATGGGCATGGTGCCCACCGGACCGTGGCAGCTGCCCGACATCCGCCAGGCGAAGATCGACTACCACGTGGTGCCGCTGCCCACGTACAGCGGCAAGCCGGTGACCATCTCGGGACCCGACACCTGGACCGTCTTCGACAACGGCCCGGCCCGGGTCGAGGCGGCCCGCACGTTCGTCACCTGGCTCTCCGAGCCCGCGCAGGACGTGCGGTGGGACATCAACGCCGGCAGCCTCCCGCTGACCCGCTCCACCGAGGCGCTGCCCGCCTGGCAGGCCCGCGAGAAGAAGGTCGAGGGACTGCACGTGTTCACCTCGGCCCTCGACTCGGCCCGGGCCCGCCCGGTGCACGCGGCCTACCCGCAGATCTCCCAGGCGCTCGGCCAGGCGATCGTCGCCGTACTCCTCGGCCGCAGCTCCCCGGCCCAGGCGCTGCGCTCCTGCGCGGACGAAGCCAACGCCGCCCTGCTCATCCCGCGTTGAGAGGACCACCATGCCCCGTCTACCCACTCCCCTCACCCTCGCGGACCACGGCAAGGAGCAGGGAAACCGCACGGACCCGGACGCCCCGCACACCGCCGCACCCGCCGAATCCGGCGCGGTACGGCGCCGCCGGCGCCGGGAGTCCGCCACCGCCTGGGCGTACATCTCGCCCTCGGTCCTGGTCATCCTCGGGCTGAGCGTCGTCCCGGTGATCTGGTCGCTGCTGCTGTCGTTCCAGGCCGACGACCTGGTGACCCCCAGCCGCTGGGTCGGCCTGGACAACTACCGCGCACTCGCGCAGGACCCGCACTTCGCCGAGGCGGTCCGCAGCACCCTGCTCTACACGGTGCTGTACGTGCCGCTCTCCATCGGCCTGGGCCTGTTCCTCGCCCTCGCGCTGAACCGGCGGATCCGCCTTGTGGGTCTGTACCGCACGCTCGTCTTCGTGCCGTTCGTGGTCTCGGCCACCGCGCAGGGCGTGCTGTTCTCCTTCATCCTCGACCCGGAGTTCGGTGCGGCCAACTCCGTGCTGCACACGTTCGGCATCTCGCCCCAGGGCTTCCTGACCGACCCCGGGCAGGCGCTGTACGCGCTCATCGCGATCTCGCTGTGGAGCGGCACCGGCTTCTGCGTGGTGGTGCTCCTGGCCGCCCTCCAGGACGTGCCGGCCTCGCTGGTCGAGGCGGCCCGCCTCGACGGTGCCGGGCGCCGCCATCTGCTGCGCCATGTCACCCTCCCCGCGATCACCCCGGTCCTGGTCTTCCTGCTGCTGTGGCAGACCATCAACGCCTTGCAGGTCTTCGACCTGGTGTACGTGACGACGAAGGGCGGGCCGCTGGGCTCCACCTCGGTCATCGTCTACTTCATCTGGGAGCAGGCCTTCAAGAACTTCACCGCCGGTTACGGCGCCGCGGCCGCCTACACCCTGGCGCTCGCCCTGATCGTCCTCGGCGTGCTGCCCCGGCTGGTCCGGGCGCTGCGGGCACGCACCGGCCGCGGCATCGAAGGAGCCACCCGATGACGGCCACGTCCTCCGCCCCCTCCCTTTCCTCCTCCCCACCCGCCCCGCGGGTGGCCGGGGCCGACGGCGGCCCCGGCCGGCGCCGCCGTCGGCTGCCGTTCAGCGCCTGGCACCTGCTCCTCGCGCCGCTGTGCCTGCTGTTCGCCGTGCCGCTGATCTGGCTGGCGCTCAGCTCCGTGATGAGCGACGCGGAGATCAACCGCTTCCCGCCCGCCCTGTGGCCCTCGGGCATCCATCTGGACGGCTACCGGTACGTCATCGGCAACGCGATGTTCCCGCGCTGGTTCGCCAACTCGCTGATCGTGTCGGTGACCGCGGTGGTGTCCAACCTGCTCCTCGGCTCGCTGGGCGGCTACGCGTTCGCCCGGATGCGGTTCGCGGGCTCCCGGCTGCTGCTCGGGCTGATGCTGGCCACCATGGCGATCCCGTTCCAGCTCACGATGATCCCCACCTTCCTGGTGATGAAGCGGCTGGGCCTGATCGACACCCTGGGCGCGCTGATCGTGCCCTCGCTGGTGACGCCGTTCGCCGTGTTCCTGCTGCGGCAGTTCTTCCTGTCCCTGCCCAGGGAGCTGGAGGAGGCGGCCTGGCTCGACGGCTGCTCACGGCTGCGGGTGCTCTTCCGGATCGTGCTGCCGCTGTCCCGTCCGGCCCTGAGCACGGTGGCGGTGCTGACGTTCCTCACCACCTGGAACGACCTCACCTGGCCGCTCATCGCCATCAACCACGACACCCAGTACACGTTGCAGCTCGGCCTGACGACCTTCCAGGGGCAGCACCACACCCACTGGTCCGCGGTCATGGCGGGCAACGTGCTCACCGTGCTTCCGGTGCTGCTCGCCTTCCTCGCCGCGCAGAAGACCTTCATCCAGTCCATCACCTCCAGCGGCCTGAAGGGATGAGCCCGCGCGAGCGACGGCTCCCCGGCCCGCCGCACCTCTGTGACCTGCCCTTCTCCGGCGGCATCGATCCCGCCGCCGGGACCACCCAGAACGGGGCCCGCTCCGGCGGCGCCCGCTACGGAGAAGAACTCTGATGTCCCTCACCACCCCCAAGATCGCGTTCATCGGCGCGGGCAGCGTCGTGTTCACCCAGGGGCTCCTGGCCGACCTGCTGGCCTTCCCCGAACTGCGCGGCGCGCACATCGCCCTGCACGACATCGACCCCGAACGGCTCGACACCGCGCGCGGCGCCGCCCAGTTCATCGCGGACGAGCGCACCGGCCGGGACGGCGACGGCCCCCGGCCGCGGATCACCGCCCACGCCGAGCGGCGCGCGGCGCTCTCCGACGCGGACTTCGTCATCAACATCGTCCAGGTCGGCATGCGGGAGTCCACCCGCACCGACTTCGAGATCCCGGCCCGCTACGGGCTGCGTCAGACCATCGGCGACACCCTCGGCATCGGCGGCATCTTCCGCGCGCTGCGCACCTTCCCGCTGCTGAAGTCGCTCGCCGAGGACATCGCCGAGGTGTGCCCCGACGCCTGGCTGCTCAACTACACCAACCCGATGACGATGAACATCCAGTACCTCGCCCAGGCCACCGGGATGACACGTGTCGTGGGCCTGTGCCACTCGGTGTACTGGACCGTCCGCGACCTGTCCGACCTGCTCGGCGTCCCCCACGAGGAGGTCACCTACCGGGCGGCCGGCGTCAACCACCAGGCGTGGCTGCTGCGCCTGGAGCACCAGGGCGCGGACCTGTACCCGCGCCTCGACGCGCTGATCGCCGAGGACCCCCAGCTGCGGCGCCGGGTACGGGTGGACATGTACCGGCGGCTCGGTTACTACCCGACCGAGACCAGCGAGCACTCCTCGGAGTACGTGCCCTGGTATCTGCACCACGACAGCGAGATCGAGCGGCTGCGGCTGCCGGTCGGCGCGTACCTGGACATCGTGGACGAGAACGTGGCCGCCTACGAGCAGACCCGCGACGCCCTGGCCAAGGGCGAACCGCTCACCGTCGAGGGCACCATGGAGTACGCCCCGCAGATCATCCACAGCATCACCACGGGCACCCCGCGCACGGTGTACGGCAACGTCCCGAACCGGGGGCTGATCGACAACCTGCCCGCCTCCGGGACCGTCGAGGTGCCCTGCCTGGTGGACGGCGGGGGTGTCCAGCCGACGCGGGTGGGGGCGCTGCCCGCCCAGTGCGCCGCGCTGAACCGTACGTACTTGAGCATGAACGACCTGGTCGTGCGGGCCGCCCTGGAGGACGACCCGCGCTCGATCCGCCAGGCCGCCATGACCGACCCGGCGACCGCGGCCACGCTGCCCGTGGAGCGCATCTGGGACCTGTGCGACGACATGGTCCGGGCCCACGCCGACCTGCTGCAGCCCTCGCTGCGCGCGACGCTCGGCCACTGAGAACCTGACGCCCGGCCACCGAGGAACGCAACGGGCCCGCCGTCGCCCTTCAGGGGCGGTGGCGGGCCCGTTCGGTGTTGGCCGCTCTGCTGAGGTTGTTGTACAGCCGCCGCAGGTGTTTCGCCGCGGCGCACGGCACCCGGTCCTGAGCGCACTGCCGGCACGCCCCGAGGTGGTTCTCATAGTCCAGCCGTGCCCGCTCAAGGGCATTCTGCGATGGGTTCATATGACAATTTGATCTTGTTACTCCGAGTACGACTCTCAACTACCCCTCAAATATCCCGAGTTGAAGCCTCTCCGACACTCCCGGGTCACTTTCCCCACAGCCACCGCCGGGCGTGCACACAGCCGTGCCCGATTAGGCTGCGTCCATGAGCTCCAGGGACCACCTCTCCGCCATGTTCGCGCTGGACGACCGGGTCGCCGTGGTGACCGGCGGGAGCTCCGGCATCGGGCGCGCGATCGCCGGGGCGCTGGCGCGGGCGGGGGCCCGGGTGGTGGTCGTGGCGCGGGACGGGGCGAAGCTGGCCGGCACCGTGGAGGAGCTGGCGGCCGACGGCTGCCGGGCGGCCTGGGTGAGCGCCGATCTGGGTGAGCGCGCCGGGGTGCGCACGGCCGCCGAGGAGGCCGCCGGGATCTTCGGTGAGCCGGACATCCTCGTCAACTGCGCGGGGGTGAACCTGCGGCCCCCGATGAGCGAGCTGGACACGGAGGTGTGGGACACCACCATGGCGGTGAACCTGGAGGCGCCCTTCCTGCTCGGGCAGCGGTTCGGGCCGGGCATGGCCGAGCGCGGCTTCGGGCGGATCATCCACGTCACCTCGCAGCAGGCGCACCGGGCGTTCGTGCAGAGTGGTGCCTACGGGGTCTCCAAGGGGGCGCTGGAGTCGCTGGCCCGCTCGCAGGCCGAGGCGTGGTCGCGGTACGGCGTCACGTGCAACACGCTCGTGCCGGGCTTCGTAATGACCCCGCTGAACGCGCGGCTGTCGTCCGACCCGGAGAAGGTCGAGGCGCTCGCCGCACGCACGATGACCGGACGCAACGGTCTGGCCGAGGACTTCGCGGGCGCGGCCGTCTTCCTCGCCGGCCCCTCCTCCGCCTACGTCACCGGGCAGTCGCTCTTCGTCGACGGCGGGTTCTCGGTCCACTGAGCGGCCGGGGGCGCCGCCTCTTTGCCCGACCTTTTCCCGGGACTGACGTTCCGCTCCACCCGATTGATGGTGTTCATGACACGTGTCTGGTAGGCATGCTGTCCATGACGTCACGTCACTTACGGGGATCCAGGGGGAAACTGGCGGCGGCGACAGTGGTACTCGCGCTGTCCCTCGCGGCCTGCGGCGACGACGGCGGGGGCGGCGAGTCGAAGTCGTCCGGCGGCCAGGAGAAGATCACCGTGGCCGCACTGCCTCTCACCGACGCCGCCGCGCTGTATCTCGCCCGCGACCGCGGGCTGTTCGGCAAGGAAGGGCTGGACGTCACCATCCAGCCGGTGCAGCAGAGCATCCAGGCCCTGCCCGCGCTGAAGAACGGCCAGGTCGACGTGATCGCCGGCGCCAACTACGTCACCTTCCTCCAGGCCGACGAGAAGGGCACCCTCGATCTGCGCATCGTCAGCGAGGGCGTGCGGGTGGCGCCGCACATGATGGACGTCCTGGTGCCGGAGGACTCGGACATCAAGAGCGCCGCCGATCTGAAGGGCAGGAAGGTCGCGGTCAACATCCTCAACAACATCCAGTCGCTGACCCTCGACGCCATCCTCGACAAGCAGGGCCTCGGCCACCCCGTCTACCGGCAGATCGCCTTCCCGCAGATGGGTCCCGCGCTGCAACGGCATCAGGTCGACGCCGTGCACGCGGTCGAGCCCTTCGACAGCGCCATCCAGGAACAGGTCAAGGCGCGCGTGCTGATCGACGGCGGGACGGCGCCCGTCTCCTCGCTGCCCATCAGCGGCTACGTCTCCACCAAGAAGTACGCCGACGGGCACGCCAAGGCCGCCGCCGCGTTCCAGCGGGCGATCCGCGCCGCCTCGAGGATCGCCGCCGAGGACCCCGACGCCGTACGCGCCGAACTGCCCAAGTACACCAAGGTCACCGCGGCCCAGGCCGGGTCCATGGCACTGCCCGCCTACGCCACCGCCACCGATCCCGCGCAACTGCGCCGGCTCACCGCGCTGATGTCGAAGCAGGGCCTGCTGAAGAAGCCGCTCGACCCGGCGACCCTGCTGGTCAAGTGAGCCGGGCCCGGCGGTACGGACTCGGCATGAGCCGGGCCCGGCGGTACGGACTCGGTCTGCTCGGTGTGCTGCTCGCCTTCGGGGTCTGCGAGGTGCTGGGCCGCGTCGGGATCGTGGGCCGCGCCTACCTCCCGCCGGCCTCGGAGGTCGTGGCGCGGGCCGTCCGGCTGGCGGGCGACCCCGTCTTCCTGGACGGCGTCGGTGCCACGCTGCGGGCCTGGGCGTACGGGCTCGGCCTGGCCTGCGCGATCGCCGTCCCGCTGGGGCTGCTGCTGGGCAGCCTGCCGCTGGTCGGCGCCGCCGTGCGGACCCTGGTGGAGTTCCTGCGCCCACTGCCGTCCGTGGCGCTGATCCCGCTCGTCTCCCTGCTGCTGGGCACGGGCACCCGTACCGAGGTCGCGCTGATCACCTACGCGTGCCTGTGGCCGATCCTGTTCAACACGGTGTACGGCCTCGCCGAGGCGGACCCGCTCGCCAAGGACACCCTGCGCGCCTTCGGCTTCGGGCGGTTCGCGGTGCTGCTGCGCGTGGAGCTGCCCGGGACGGCGCCGTTCGTCGCGGCGGGGGTGCGCATCTCGGCGGCGGTCGCGCTCATCCTGGCGGTGGCGACGGAGTTGCTGTCCGGGTTCGGGCAGGGACTCGGCATCTTCATCGCCCAGGCCCAGCTCGCCACCGACGGCACCCGTGACGTCCTGGCCGGGGTCGTCTGGGCGGGCGCGCTGGGCCTCGTCCTCAACGGCGTCCTGGTGTGGGCGGAGCGCCGGCTGTTCCCGTGGACGCCGGACCACCGCCGGGCGGCGGACGCGTGAGCGGCGGGGGCGGGGCGCGCGGTCTCCTGCTCCGGCTGGGGGTGCCCGTCCTCGCCGCGGCCGTCTGGCAGGCGGTCACCGCGGCCCACCGCAGCGTCTACTTCCCGCCGCCGGTGCGTATCGTCCGGCACGCCTACGACCTGTGGTTCTCCGGTCCCGTCCGGCACGTGTTCCTGACCCGCGCCGCCGTCGACGACGTCCTCCCGAGCCTCGGCCGGCTGGCCGCCGGGTTCCTGCTGGCGGCCGTCGCGGGGATCGCGCTCGGCATGGCGGTCGGCCGCTCACCGCGGGTCTACGCGCTGTGCGACCCGGTGCTGCAGTTCGCGCGGGCGGTCCCGCCCCCGGCCCTGGTGCCCGTGTTCGTCGTCGTGTTCGACTTCGGTACGCCGATGCAGCTCGCGTCGATCGCGTTCAGCGCCCTCTGGCCGGTGCTGGTCAACACGGCGGAGGGCGCGCGCGCCACGGACCCGCTGCGGCTCGACGTGGCCGCGGTGCTGCGGCTGACGCCGCTGGAGCGGCTGTGGTTCCTGCTGCTGCCCTCCGCGCTGCCGCGGATCTTCGCGGGGCTGCGGCTGAGCCTGTCGCTCTGCCTCATCCTCATGGTCTTCTCGGAGCTGCTGCCGGGCACCGCGAACGGCATCGGCTTCGCCCTCACCGACGCACAGTCGCGCTCGGACCTGCTCACCGTGTGGGCGGTGCTGCTCCTGCTCGGCGTGCTCGGTCACCTGCTCAACACCGGCCTGCTGGCGGCGGAGGGACGGCTCCTCGGCGGCAGGGAGAGGAACGGGGGAAGAGGCGTATGAACATCTCGGACGGGCGCGATGAGGGCACGCCGGAGGGAAGCACCGTGCGGGAGGCCGTCACGGGCTTCCTGCGCGACACCGGCATGACGACCGTCTTCGGCAACCCCGGCTCGACGGAACTGCGCATGTTCCGCTACTGGCCCGAGGACTTCGCCTACGTGCTGGGGCTCCAGGAGTCCACGGCGGTCGCCATGGCCGCGGGCCACGCCCTGGGCACCGGGCGCGCCGCCTTCGTCAGCCTGCACTCGGCCGGTGGCGTCGGACACGCGCTCGGCGCCGTGTTCAACGCCTACCGCGACCGCGTCCCACTGGTGATCGTCGCGGGCCAGCAGTCGCGCTCCCTGCTCCGACTCCGGCCGTTCCTGGGCGCGGACGAACCGGCCCGCTTCCCGCGCCCGTACGTCAAGTTCTCCCGTCAGCCCGAGCGGGCCGCCGACGTGCCCGCCGCGCTGGCCGAGGCCCACCGCATCGCGATGACGCCGCCGCGCGGGCCGGTGTTCGTCTCCGTCCCCGAGGACGACTGGGACCGGCCCGCGGAACCCGTCCTCCCGCGCACGGTGCACAGCGGCTTCACCGCGGACCCGGACGCGCTGTCCGCGCTGGCCGCCCGCCTCGCCGGGTGCGCCCGCCCCGCGCTGGTCGTCGGTCCGGGCGTGGACGACGAGGGGGCGCTGCCCGAGGCCGTCGCGCTGGCCGAGCGGACCCGGGCGGCGGTGTGGATCAGCCCACTCTCCGGCCGCTCCGGCTTCCCCGAACGGCACCCGCTCTTCCAGGGGTTCCTGCCGCCGGTCCCCGGTCGACTGGCGGACCGCCTCGCCGGGTACGACGTGGTGGTCGCGCTCGGGGCGCCGGTGTTCACGTACCACGTGGCCGGGGACGGCCCGCCGCTGCGGCCGGGGACCGAGCTGTTCCACCTGGACTGCGATCCGGCGCAGGCGGCCTGGCTGCCGACCGGCACCAGCCTCGTCACCACGCTCAGGCCGGCCCTGACCCACCTCACCACGCTGCTGGAACCCGCCGACCGGGAACCGCCCCCGCCCCGCCCGGTGCCCGGCCCCGCCACGCCGGGGGACGCGCTCACCGCGGAGTACGTCTTCGACGCGCTGCGCGTCCGGCTGCCCCGGGACCGGGTCCTCGTCGAGGAGACGCCCAGTCACCGGGACGCGCTCCACGCGCGCGTGCCCGTCGAGGCCCCCGGAGGATTTCTCACCACCGGCAGCGGGGCCCTCGGCTGGGGGCTGCCGCTCGCCGTGGGCCGCGCGCTGGCGGACCGGCGGCGGGTGGTGTGCGTACTCGGCGACGGGTCCGCGCTCTACTCGGTCCAGGCGCTGTGGACCGCCGCCCGCCACCGGGCGCCCGTCAGCTACGTCGTCCTGGACAACGGCGGTTACGCGGCCGTGCGCGGCCTGGGCCGCCGTATCGGCATCGCCCCGGTGCCCGGTACGGAGATCGGGGGCGTCGACTTCCCGGCCCTGGCCGCGGCCTTCGGCTGCCCGGCGGAGTACGCGGAGCACCCCGCCGACCTGCCGGCCGCCCTGGACCGGGTGCTCGCGGCGGACGACGGGGGCGGCGCTCGCGGGACGGGTGACGAGGGCGGCCCGCGCCTGCTGCACCTACGGGTCGCCGACACCGGCGAGGCGCTCTACACCGACCCCTGGGCCGGGTGAGAACCCGGCATGCTGCGTCTCGACTCCCTCGGCCGGCGCTACGGCGACCACCATGTGCTGCGTGACCTCACCCTCACCGTGCCCGACGGGCAACTCCTGTGCGTGGTGGGCCCGTCGGGCTGCGGCAAGTCCACGCTGCTGCGCACCCTCGCCGGGCTGCTGCCCGCGACGGAGGGCACGATCAGTCTCGACGGGGAGCCGGTCACCGGGGTCCCCGACCGGCTGGCGGTCGTCTTCCAGGACTACGGCCGCTCGCTGCTGCCCTGGCTGACGGTCCTGGACAACGTCGCCCTGCCGCTGCGCCGCCGCGGCCTGCGCCGCGCCGAGCGGCGCGCCGAGGCCACGCGGATGCTGGAACGGGTCGGCCTGTCCGGCACCGCCCGGCGCCACCCCTGGCAGCTCTCCGGCGGTATGCAGCAACGCGTGGCGCTGGCCCGGGCGTTGGTGTGCCGTCCGGCCCTGCTGCTCCTGGACGAGCCCTTCGGCTCGCTGGACGCGCAGACCCGGGAGGATCTGGAGGATCTGCTCCTTCAGGTGCACCGCGCCGACGGCACGACGACGGTCCTGGTCACCCACGACATCGACGAGAGCGTCTACGTCGGCGACCGGGTGGTCGTCCTCTCCCCCGGCCCCGCCGCCCACGTCGTCCTCGACCTCCCGGTCGAACTCCCCGACGAGCGCGACCAGATCGCCACCCGCGGCTCCGACGCGTTCGTCGCCCTGCGCGCGAAGGTCGGCCGCGCGGTGCGCGCGGGGTCCGGCGACTGAGCGCGGCACGCCCGCCGGGGATGTGCACACCGGGGGTACGACGCCCGGACGGCGCCGTACCCCCGGCTCGGACCGCGACCGTCAGCCCAGTGCGAACTTCTGCGCGGCCGAGCCGTTGCAGTCGTAGATCTGCAGCCGCGTGCCGTTGGCCGTGGCGCCGCTGGGCGAGTCCAGGCACCGCCCGGACTGCGGGTTCAGCAGCGAACCGTCCGCCTGCTGCACCCACTTCTGGCCGCCCACCCCGTTGCAGTCCCACAACTCGACCTTGGCACCGTTGGCCGTGCCGTTGTTCTCGATGTCCAGACACCGGCCCAGAGTGCGCAGCGAGGTGTCGGAGGCGTGGTACCAGTGCTGGTCGACGGCCCAGGTCTGGCAGTCCCAGAGCTGTACGGCGGTGCCGTTCACCCCGGTGTCGTCGGCGGCGACGTCCACGCACTTGCTGCCCGGACCGGCCACCGGCGAACCGGCGTTGACCGAGAACTTCTGCGCGGCCGAGCCGTTGCAGTCGTAGATCTGCAGCCGGGTGCCGTTGCCGGTGGCACCGCTGGGCGAGTCCAGGCAGCGCCCGGACTGCGGGTTGCGCAGCGAACCGTCCGCCTGCCGCACCCACTTCTGGCCGCCCACCCCGTTGCAGTCCCACAGCTCCAGCTTCGCGCCGTTCGCCGTGCCGTTGTTCTCGATGTCCAGGCACCGGCCGAGCGTGGAGAGGGAGCCGTCGGGGTTGTGGGTCCAGTGCTGGTCCTCCGCATAGGACTGGCAGTCCCACAGCTGCACGGCGGCGCCGTTGACCCCGGTGTCGTCGGCGGCCACGTCGACGCACTTGCCGCCGGGGCCGGTGATCGTGCCCTGGGGGCCGTTGGGCACGTTGGTCTGGCCGGAGTAGCCGACGGAGACGATGTTCGCCTGGACCGCGTTCTCGACGGCGTCGGTCGGGTAGCCCGAGACCATCGCGCCCTCGAAGAACGTGCCCATGTTCCAGTTGCTGTTGTCGCCGCCGGTGCCCAGGATGATGCCGCCCTCCTGGTGCATGGGCTGGTAGCCGCCCCGGGTGGGCAGTGCGCCGTCCCACCAGGTGGTCAGCCCGCCGGTCTGCGAGTTGCCGCCCTTGAGCGCGTACCGGGTCTGCCCGTTGTTCTTCAGCACGGCCGTGACGTACGTGCTGTTGTTGCCGCGGTTGGCGGTGTTGGAGCCGTTGTCGCCCTGGAACATGCCGTTCTCCAGGTCGGCCTCGACCCACGGCCCGGAGCCGGTGCAGGGGGCGAAGTAGCAGGTGGTGGCGATGGACACGGCGTCCATGTGGCCGTTGCCCGTGTCGGCCGGGGTGCTCTCGGCGTTGCCGTAGTCGAAGCAGCAGGCGGAGCCGACGTGGGTGCCGCTGGCCACCATGTAGACGCCCTCGGGCTGTCCGTCGACGGCGACGCCGGAGGCGGCGCCGGTGGAGCGGTAGCCGACGCCGGGCGAGGTGAAGATGCCGTACACCTTGTGGCCGCCGGCGGTGACGGCGAGTTCGCTCGCGTCGGCGCCGCGGTCCGCGCCCATGCCGGCGGTGCCCGCGGGGCCGGGGTTGAGGTCGTTGTGGCGCGAGGTCTGGTCGTAGATCCTGGTGATACGGCAGCTGGTGCCGCCGCAGAAGGTGTCCTGGCGCCCGGCGTCCGCGTAACCGCCCGGTGCCAGCAGCCCGATGTCGGTGGCGGCGCCGTCCGAGACGCGGGTGACCCGGTACAGAGGGCCGTCGTAGGAGGAGAACAGGGCGCGCACGGTGCTGTGCGCGGCGACGCAGGGGGTGCCGGCGTCGCCGTAGAGGTCGCACGGCAGCGAACCGGCGGCCTGGGCCGTCCCGGGGAGGGCGACCAGGGCGCCCAGGGCGAGTCCGAGGACGGCGAGGAGGGACAGCAGCCGCCCCCGCACTCTGGTTCTGAGCATGACAATAGGTCTCGTTCCGTGCACGGCGCACTCCTCGGCGGAAGGTGGGGGCGGAGCTTCCAACGGGTGGGCGTGCAGGCCGAATTCACGCGCCTGCGGCCGTTGCGGAACGTACGCGCGGCGATCGTTCTCGTCAAGATTTGTTGCTTTGAGCTTGTACAGACTTTTGCATGTGTCTCGATTTGTTGAGCACGGTTCGTTGAGCACGGTTCGTTGAGCACGGCGTACGGGGCACCGCGCTCCGGCGGCTCCCTTCCGGTCGGGAGCGGCCGGAGCGCGGCCGGGCTCAGCCCTGCTGCCGTACGGTCGCGCGCCTGCGGCGCAGCAGCGTCACCGCGAAGCCGCCGCCCACCGCGAGCAGCGCGCCCCCGGCGGCCGCCGCGAGCGGGGCGGCCGGCCCCTGGGTGCCGCCGGCACCGGCGTGCGCCGCGCCCTGGGGCATCTCGGGCGTCTGCGGCGTGGTGGGCAGTGTCCCCATGTCCTGGGCGTCGGCGACCTGGCCGGTCAGCCAGCCGATCAGCTCGGCGACCCCGGCGAGCTGGGAGTTCATGCCGGAGGCCGCCGCCGCGCGCAGCTCCGGGTGCGTGGCGCGCACCTGCGGTCCGGAGTACTCGACGGCGGCGGCGGAGTGCAGGGAGACCATCCGGCGCGCGAACTCGGTGTCGAACTTCTCGCCCTTGTCGACCTTGCGCAGGTCGTCCGTCATCCGCGTCATGCCCTGCCGCAGGGCGGTCATCGCCTTGCGGGCATCGGCCGGGGCCTTCTCCATGGCCTGTTCCGTCGTCATGCCGTACCAGTCGTGCAGCCACTTCTCGCACTGCTCCGCCCGCTGCTCCTGGTCGGTGACCATGGCCTTCGCCCGGTCGCGGACGGCGGTGTCGGCGCCGCGCTCGACCTCGAGCTCCGCCATGTCGACGACGGTCCGGTACTGGGCGACGATCTGGGCGAGGAACGTCGTCTCGAGGTTCCGGGCGTCCAGTGACGCGAGCGTCCGGCCGAGTTCGTAGGCCATCGGGTCCGCGGGCATCGGCGCACGGTCCTCGGTGTCACCGCCGCGCGGGGCCGGGCCGCCGTGCGGGGCCGCGACGACGGTGGCGGCGGGCGCGCTCCACGCCGCCGTTCCACCCGTGAGGACCAGGGACGCCGTACACGCCGCCACCACCGTGACGCGCCGGGCAAGGGATATCGCCACTTCCATGAACCTTCCGCCGGGCCGGCGCGGGGGCGACTCCCCCGCGCGGGCGGGATGGGGAACGGACCGGCAACCGGTCCGGAGCCGCGTCCTGCGCCCGCGGCGGGCCGAGAAGGCCCGCAGCGCGGGGTGACGCGCTCGTCACCGAACGTAGGTGGAGCGTCCGGGCCCCGCCCGCCCACGGCACCCATTCGGATTTCTTCTCCCGTCCGTGTCACATCCCGCGGGGCTGTCCGGTCAGAGTTGCGTAACCGGCTACTCGACCAGGAGTTCACCATGGAATCGCGGCTCGACTACTTCGGCAGTGCGCTCGGCGGCAAGGTGCTGAAGCACATCAACTCGGCGGGGAAGGCGGCCTCGGACGCCGGGCTGCCGGCCACCACCCAGGAGCTGGTGAAGATCCGCGCCAGCCAGATCAACGGGTGCGGGTTCTGCACCGACATGCACACCAAGGACGCCGCTGCCGCCGGGGAGACCTCGGTGCGGCTCAACCTGGTGGCCGCCTGGCGCGAGGCCACGGTGTTCACCGAGGCGGAGCGGGCCGCGCTGGAGCTGGCGGAGCAGGGCACGCGTCTCGCCGACGCCTCCGGGGGCGTCACCGACGACGCCTGGGCCAATGCGGCGAAGCACTACGACGAGGAGCAGCTGGTGGCGCTGATCTCGCTCATCGCCGTCATCAACGCCTACAACCGCATCAACGTGATCAACCAGCAGCCGGCCGGCGGCTACCAGCCCGGCCAGTTCGGCTGAGCAAGCACTCACGCGCGTGGGAGCCGCCCCGGGTCCGGGGGCGGCTCCCACGCGTGTACCGGCGGGGGCGGCGATAGCATGGGCGCCCCCGCCGCCGGAAGGGACGAGCATGCAGACCGAGGCCGAGCCCGACTCCCTGGACCGGGCGACCCGGCAGTTCCTCGCGGCGCGGCCGCGGTTGTTCGGCATCGCCTACCGCATGCTCGGCAGCTCGACCGAGGCGGAGGACATCCTCCAGGACGCCTGGGTGCGCTGGCAGAACACCGACCGTACGGGCGTCCGCGAACCGGCGGCGTTCCTGACCACCGTCACCACCCGGCTCGCCATCAACCGGGCCACTTCCGCCCAGGCGCGGCGGGAGACCTACATCGGTCCGTGGCTGCCCGAACCGCTCGACACCCGGGCGGACCCGCAGGTGGGCGCGGAGCGCGCCGAGGCCGTCGAGCTGGCGGTGCTCTTCCTGCTGGAGAAGCTGAACCCGGTCGAGCGGGCCGCGTACGTGCTCCGGGAGGCCTTCGACTACCCGCACCGGCAGGTCGCGGAGATCCTTCGGACCAGCGAGGCCAACGCCCGCCAGCTGGTGAGCCGGGCGCGCAGGCACCTGGCCGCCGAACGCCGGGAGCGGGTGAGCCCGGCGGAGCACCGGCGGCTGCTCGAGGTGTTCCTGGCCGCGGCACGGACGGGCGACCTGGCGGCCCTGGAACAGGTCCTCACCGCCGACGTCGTGCACTACTCCGACGGCGGCGGCATCCGCAACGCGGCACGCATCCCGATCGTCGGGCGGACCCACGTGTCGAAGGTCCTGGTGGCCTTCGCCCCGCGCTTCTGGCCCGACGCCGAGGTGCGGTGGGTCGAGGCCAACGGGCGTCCGGCCGTGCTCGTCTCGTCCGAGGGGACGGCGAAGGCGCTGCTGTCGATCGACGCCTCCGCGGACGGCATCGACCGCCTCCTGTGGATCCTCAACCCGGAGAAACTGGCGCCGTACGTGGCCTCGCTGGACGGCTGAGGGGCGAATGGACCGGGCCCCCCGCCCGCCGCCGGCGCGGCGGGCGAGGGGCCCGGTCGGTGCCGGTGGGCCGTCACTGCCCGGCGGTCACGTCACCCTCGTAGACCAGGGCCGTGCGGTGGTTGTACTGGATGGTGTACATCTTCTTGGCGCCGGTCACGACCTTGCCGCTGGAGGGGAAGTAGTCGTCGGTGGGCTCGGCCCGCGCGGTGGCCACGTAGGCCTGGCCGGGCGGCACCTGGTAGGCGCTGAGCGGGGCCTGTGTGGAGGGCGAGAGGCCGTCGGGGTACTCGTCGGCGTCCGGGTAGCTCGACCCGTACACCGCCACCGGCGAGGTGCCGGCCGCGCCGACCAGCGTCACGTCGTGGGCGGGGGTCGTGTTGCAGCCGTGCGGGTTGTGGAACCACACCTTCTCGCCGCTGAACCAGATGGCCGTCCAGTCGCCCTCGCGCCCGGCGACGACGAACTGCTGACCGGCCTGTGCGGTGCTGCCCCAGTCGTTGACGCGGTCGGTGCCGACGCCGTCGGCGTGCAGGGCCTGGTCGCCGAAGAGCGGGGCGGTGTCGCTGGGCGCGGTGCGCAGGTACACGAAGTTCGACGGCTGGGTGCGCTCGGTGCACTCCGGCGTGTTCCCCGTGGGGTCGTCGGACGGGCACACCCGCACGGTCTGCTCGTTGTCCGCGTACCCGGGGGTGATCGTCACGGCCGTGCCGACCGGGCCGACCCCGTGCCTGCCGCCGACCGGGGCCTTGACCAGGCGCATGAAGCGCTGCCAGTCCCAGGACGGGCCCGGGTCCCAGTGCATGCCGGAGACGAGGGCGGAGCTGGGCCCGGCCACGTTGTCGTGGCCGATGATGTGCTGCCGGTCCAGCGGGATGTCGAAGCGGTCGGCCAGGTAGCGGACGAGGGCGGCGCTGGTCTCGTACTCGGTCTGGGTGTACCAGGTGCCCCCGGAGGCGGCGTACCCCTCGTGCTCGATGCCGAGGGAGTGCATGTTGACCGAGTAGTTGCCCGCGTGGAAGGAGAGGTCCTTGGTGGGCACCATCTGGGTGACCGCGCCGTCCGAGGAGCGGATGACGTAGTGCGCCGAACCGCCGCCCGGCTGCTGGAAGGTGTTGATGGCCGACTCGTAGGACGACTCGGTGTCGTGGAGGACGATGGAGTCGATCCGGATGCCGTTGGCGGGCCGGTTCGAGACCTGGCCGTTGGCCGGTGCCGCCGCGACGAAGGAGCAGTCGAGCTCCGCCGGGCACTCGGTGTCGTCGGCGGCCGTCTTCTTCAGGTCCAGCGCGGCCAGTTGGCCGGTGGCGGGCTTGACGTCCGGCGCGGCGGACAGCCGTACGCGCTGGCCGTCCCCGGTGGTCTCGGCGGCGCCGCCGCGGATCGTGGCGAAGACCCGGTCGGCGAAGGCGCGGGCGGCACGCTCGTCCTGGGAGCCGCTGTAACGGGCCACGGCGGCATACCACTTGCCGGGATCGGACGGGGTGTCACCGACGGTGGCCCTGGCGTAGGAGGCGAGCAGGGCGGCGCCGCCGCGGATGTTGGCGTCCTCGTCGTCGCGCAGCGCGCCGGACGACATGCCCGTCAGACCGGCCGCCGCGTCCAGGGTGTGCAGGGCGGGGTCGGCGGCCAGCTTCTCGACGTCGGCGCGGCCGGCCGCGCCCGCCTCGCCCGCGGCCATCATCTTCGGCGTCACGTCGGTGAGATGCATGAGGCCGTAGCCGCCGCTGGTGCTGTGCTCGCCCTCGGGCGCGTCCCACGCGGACTCGTGGTAGGCGACGGCGAGCAGCACGGGCAGGGGTACGTGGTACTCCGCCGCGGCCCGCGCGAAGGCGCTCTGCCGGGTGGCGTCCGCGCTCTGCGCCGGTGCGTTGGCCGAGGCCCCCGAGGACTTCGAGGACGACGCGAGGGCGAGGGGCGGGGCGGTGGCGAGTCCCGTGGCGGCCAGCAGTCCGGCCGTGACGGTCAGGGGCAGCCGCCAACGCGGCTTGCGCTCATGCACTGCGGTACCTGGCTTCCGTGTGCTCGTGGGGGTCGGCACGCCGTCGCAGCCGCACCGCGCGCACCGTGAACACGGGGGTGGAGCAGGGTTGTTGGCGTGCGCCAGGGACTGTACACGGTCGGCCGCCGTCCCTGCCGCCCCGCACGGCACACCCGTGCGGGGGCCGCGGCGTCAGTCCGCGTCCGCCAGGGAGAGCAGTGCCTCGGCGACCGTCTCGGGTGACGGTGTCAATGGCTGCTCGGTCCAGATGGTCTTGCCGTCGGGCGTGAACCGGCTGCCCCACCGCTCGGCCAGCACACTCACCAACTGCAGCCCCCGGCCGCCCTCGTCGGTCTCCGAGGCGCGCCGGATGCGCGGCATGGTGAGGCTGGCGTCGGACACCTCGCACACCAGGGCGCCGGTGCGCAGCAGCCGGAAGCCGATGGGTCCCCTGGCGTGCCGGACCACGTTCCCGACGAGTTCACTCGCGAGCAGTTCCGTCGTCACGGACAGGTCGTCCAGATGCCAGGTCGCCAGCTGCTCCCGTACGTGCCGGCGCGCCTCGCCCGCCGCCCGGGGACCGTCGGGCAGCCGCCAGGACGCCACGTCCGCCCGGGGCAGCGCGTGCAGGGAGGCCACGAGGAGCGCGGCGTCGTCCGTGGCGGGCTGCCCGCCGGGCAGGAGCCGGGCGACGAGATGGTCGGCGAGCCGGTCGAGGTCGGTGCGGTCGGCGGCGGCCACCAGCCGGGCGAGCGCGGCCATGCCCTCGTCGATGTCCCGCTGCGCCGACTCGACCAGGCCGTCGGTGTAGAGGAGCAGCAGACTGTCGGGCGGCAGTGTCAGCTCCGCCGTCTCGAAAGGCGGCCGGGCGCCGCCCAGCGGCGGGTTGTCGGGGACGTCCGGGTAGGCGGTACGGCCGTCCGCGTGGACCACCAGCGGGGGCGGATGACCGGCCCGGACGACGGTGCAGGTGCCGGTGGTGGCGTCGTACAGCGTGTAGAGGCAGGTGGCGTAGGCGTCGGGGCCGATCTCCGCGACGATGTCGTTGAGGTGGCCCATCAGTTCGTCCGGCGGCAGTTCGAGGGCGGCCAGGGTGTGCGTCGCGGTGCGCAGCCGGCCCATCGTGGCCGCCTCGGACAGTCCGTGCCCCATCACGTCCCCGCACACCAGGGCGACCCGCCCCGCCGAGAGCGGGATGAGGTCGTACCAGTCGCCGCCCACGTCCGAGCCCTGTCCGGCCGGCACGTAGCGGGCCGTGGCGGTCGCCTCGCGCAGCCGGGGCAGGTGCCGGGGCAGCAGATCGCGCTGGAGCTCGCGGGAGCGGGTGAGTTCGGCGTCGGACAGCCGGGCCCGCTCCAGCGCCTGGGCCACCAGGGCGCTGACGGCGAGGAGCAGGGTGCGTTCCTCGGGGGTGAGGCGGCGCTCGGTGTCGAAGGCCATGACGCAGACGCCGAAGGTGCGCCCCGAGGCCGTGAGCGGCAGGAACGCCCAGGCCTGTTTGGTGCTGGGCGGCCGGTCGTCGCCGGGGTTGTCCGCCAGCCACTCCTCGCGGGACGCGTAGAACAGGGGCTCGTCGCGCAGGAGCGCCCGTTCGGCGGGCAGGTGGCCGGTCATGGTCATGCCCCGGGTGCCGCCCATGTCGTCCAGGAAGGACCGGGGGTAGCCCACGGAGCCGATGTGTGCGAGGCGGTCGCCCTCCCGGACGAGGACGAGCAGGCCGTGGGCCGCGAAGGGCGGCAGTACGCGCTCGGCCACCGCGGTGACCACGTCCTGGGACGTGCGGGCGGCGGCCAGCGCGGTGGTCAGCTCGACGGTGCTGCGGGCCCGTTCGGCGGAGTCGCGGATGGCGGCCACCTCGTCGGCCTGGCGGCGCCGCCACGCGCCCGCCTCCATGACGTGCAGGACGGCGCCGCCGGGCGCGGGCAGCACCCGCACGTGGTGGCAGCGGCCGGTGGCGGGCAGGACGGTGTCGAAACCGGCGGCGCGCCCGCGGGCGACGGCGAGGCGGCACCGTTCCTCGGCCTCCGGCGTCTGCCAGGGACCGGGCTCCTGCCACAGGACCCGGCCGACGGCGGTGGGCCCGTCCGGGTGACCGAGCAGGGCACGGGCTGCGGGGTTGGCGGCGGTGACCCGCCAGGCGGTGTCGACGCGGAGGAGGGCGTCCTCGGCGTCCCAGAGGGCGCGGGCGAGTTCCCGCGCGTCGGCGGGGGCGGGGGCCGTGGGCTCCGCGGGGCTCGTCCCCGGCGTGCGGGCCGGTGGGTCGGGCAGGGGCCGGGCGGTGAGCCGGTCCTGGACCCAGTCGGCGACCCGGCGCAGGAACCGCCAGTCCTCGGCCGAGGGCTCCCGGCGGCGGCCGGTCAGCAGGGTGAGGGCGCCGACACGTCCTTCCGCGCCGTGCAGCGGGACGGCGATTCGGCCGGCCGCGCCGGCCGGCGGCAGCACGGCGTCGGCGGGCCGGCTGCCGGGCGGGTCCCAGGCGCGCCCGTCGCAGCCCACCGCCCGCGCCGTCGCGGAGGCGCTGTCAGCGGGCAGCACCTCCCAGGCCCGTACGGACACCGCGGGCAGACCCGCCGAGGACACGAGGTGGAGCTCTCCCCCGCTCCCGCGCACATGAACGCATCCGCCCAGGGCGCCCAGCTCCGCCATCGCGTGCTGCAGGGCGAGCCGGAGCACGTCACTGTCGGTGACACTGTCGTCGGCGGCGTGCAGGAAATCCAGACGACCGATCACCAGGCCAATATAGGCGCGACGGGCGTTGCGGACCTTTCGGGCATGTCGGCGGCCGACGGAACCGAAGCGGTCAGCGCCCTAGAACAGCCGGTCCTGTTCGACGCGGACCGTCCGGCGTCCGGCGGGCCGGGGCGCCGGGGGCCGGGCCGGGGCCTCGTCGCCGAACAGGGGCGCGGTGCCGTACGCGTCGGGCTCGGCCGGCACGGGGGTGGGCCCGGTGCCCACGTTCAAGCACAGCGGTGCCTCCCGGTCGAAGTCGCCGGGCGTCATGGCAGTCCACTCCCGGTCCTGACGCTCGCTCACCGCGCTCCTTCACCCCGCCCGATTCCTCACCCCATCGTTCCCTGCCCGGCCGGGTTTCCATGCACCGCCCCCGACACTCCGGAAGCTACCCGACACCACGACACGAAAGGCACCGAAAGTTTCGCACATACGGCACCGGATGCCACCTGACACCCCACGGCATTAAGTCTGACTTTCGAGGCCACCCCCTCATCGATGAGCGTGACCAGCACGTACTCCCCTCCCCGCAACCGCGAAACTCTCGAAGGTTTCGTCAACGCACCCGAAACTATTGACAGTTGACAAGGTCAGGCCAACACTGTTCGCCGTTGAGAGCCCCACGGGCCGTGCCGGCGCCGCCCACCCCCCACTCCAGCCGATCCGCAGGAGGACGCAACCGACATGAACGCGCTCGTCCATCCCAGAGGCCGCGCAGGCGGCCGCCTCACCCTGCTCGTCAGGGCAGCCTGGGCCGTGGCCCTGGCCGCCGTGGCCTCGCTGATGCTGTCCGGCACCGCGAGTGCCGACACGATCACCTCGAACCAGACCGGTACCAGCGGCGGTTACTTCTACTCGTTCTGGACCGACAGCCAGGGCACCGTCTCCATGAACACCGGGTCCGGCGGCAACTACAGCACCTCCTGGCGGAACACCGGGAACTTCGTCGCGGGCAAGGGCTGGAGCAACGGCAGCCGCAGGGCCGTCAGTTACTCGGGCAGCTTCAACCCGTCCGGCAACGCCTACCTGTCGCTCTACGGCTGGTCGTCGAACCCGCTCGTCGAGTACTACATCGTCGACAACTGGGGCACCTACCGGCCCACCGGCAACTACAAGGGCACGGTCACGAGCGACGGCGGCACGTACGACATCTACGAGACGACCCGCACCAACGCCCCCTCCATCGAGGGCGACAACAAGACGTTCAACCAGTACTGGAGCGTCCGGCAGTCCAAGCGCACCGGCGGCACCATCACCACCGGCAACCACTTCGACGCGTGGGCGAGCCATGGCATGCCGCTCGGCACCCTCAACCACTACATGATCCTGGCGACCGAGGGCTACCAGAGCAGCGGCAACTCCAACATCACGGTGGGTGACAGCGGTTCCGGCGGTGGCGGAGGCGGCGGAGGCGGGGGCGGAGGTGGTGGTGGCGGGAACGGCGGCTGCACCGCCACCCTCTCCGCCGGCGAAAAGTGGGGCGACCGCTACAACCTCAACGTCTCCGTCAGCGGCTCCAGCAACTGGACGGTCACGATGAACGTGCCCTCCCCCGAGAAGATCCTCTCCACCTGGAACATCAGCGCCAGTTACCCCAGCGCGCAGGTGCTCACCGCGAAGCCCAACGGCAGCGGCAACAACTGGGGCGTCACCCTCCAGACCAACGGCACCTGGACCTGGCCCACCGTCAGCTGCTCGGCGAGCTGACCTCGACCGGAACGGAGAGGAGGTCCCCATGAGAACCACGGCACCACTGAGCACCACGGCACCACCGGCGCTGCGTTCCCTGGTCGCCAGGCTGGCGGTCCTCGCGCTGGCCGTGGCGGGCACGGCGGTGATCGACGCGGCCCCGTCGCAGGCCGCCACCTGCAACGGGTACGTCGGACTCACCTTCGACGACGGCCCGTCCAACGACCACACCCCGGCCGTGCTGGGCGCCCTGAAGCAGAACGGGCTGCGGGCCACCATGTTCAACGAGGGCCAGTACGCCGCCTCGTACCCCTCCCAGGTGGCGGCCGAGGTCAACGCGGGCATGTGGGTGGGCAACCACAGCTACACCCACCCGCATCTGGTCCAGCAGAGCCAGTCGGCGATCGACTCGGAGGTGTCACGGACCCAGCAGGCCATCGCCAACGCCGGCGGCGGCACGCCGAAGCTGTTCCGGCCGCCGTACGGGGAGACCAACTCCACGCTGAAGGCGGTCGAGGCCAAGTACGGGCTGACCGAGGTCATCTGGGACGTCGACTCGCAGGACTGGAACGGCGCAAGCACCGACGCGATCGTGCAGGCGGTGAACCGGCTCGGCAACGGGCAGGTCATCCTCATGCACGAGTGGCCCGCCAACACCCTCGCGGCGATCCCGCGCATCGCGCAGACGCTGGCCTCCAAGGGGCTGTGCTCCGGCATGATCTCCCCCTCCACCGGCCGTGCGGTCGCCCCTGACGGGGGCGGTTCGGGCGGCGGCGGGGGCGGCGGTGGCGGCGGCGGGAACGGTGGCTGCACCGCCACCCTCTCCGCCGGCCAGACGTGGGGCGACCGCTACAACCTCAACGTCTCCGTCAGCGGCTCCAGCAACTGGACGGTCACGATGAACGTGCCCTCCCCCGAGAAGATCCTCTCCACCTGGAACATCAGCGCCAGTTACCCCAGCGCGCAGGTGCTCACCGCGAAACCGAACGGCAGCGGCAACAACTGGGGCGTCACCGTGCAGACCAACGGCAGCTGGACCTGGCCGACGGTCTCCTGCACCACGTCCTGACCCCGTAGGGCTCCGCGCGGCGATGCCGCGCGGAGCCCCACGCACCCCCGCCGACCTCCGAAAACGTCCCTCACTACACTGGAGGACCACACACCCGCCCCGCTCAGGACATTCATGACCTCCCCGCACCACCCGACGCCCCCGTCCTCTCCGCTGTCCGAGGCCCGGCCCGACATCCGGCTCGTCGTCACCGACATGGACGGCACCCTGCTGGACGGCGAGGGCCGCATACCCGAGGACTTCTGGCCGCTGCTGCGCCGGATGGAACGGCGCGGCATCGTCTTCTGTCCCGCCAGCGGACGCCAGTACGCCACCCTGCGGGAGCAGTTCCGGCGGGCCGCCGCCGACACGGTCTTCATCGCCGAGAACGGCACCTATGTCGTCCAGGACGGCCGTGAGCTCAGCTCCGACGTGCTGGACCGCGACGTCGTCACCGAGGTCGTCGGCGCGATGCGGGAACTGCCCGCGCAGGGAGTCGACGTCGGCACGGTGGTGTGCGGCAAGAAGTCCGCCTACGTCGAGCGCGCCGACGCCGCCTTCCTCGCCGAGGTACGGAAGTACTACGCGCGCCTGGAGCAGGTCGAGGACGTCACCGCCGTCGACGACGACCTCATCAAGCTCGCCTTCTACGACTTCGGCCGCGCCGAGGAGGGCACCGCGCCCGCGCTGAAGCCGTACGGACTCACCCACCAGGTCGTCCTGTCCGGCGAGCACTGGATCGACGTGATGAACCCGACCGCGAACAAGGGCGCCGCCGTACGCGGTCTCCAGCGGCGCCTCGGCATCACGCCGGAGCAGACGGTGGTCTTCGGGGACTACCTCAACGACGCGGAGATGCTCGACACGGCCACCTGGTCCTTCGCCATGGCCAACGCCCACCCGGAGATCAAGCTCCGCGCCCGCCACCACGCGCCCGCGCACACCGAGCACGGCGTGCTCACCACGCTCGCGGCCCTGCTGGGCCCGGCCTGACGCACACCACCGGCGGCGTCCCGCCACGCGAGTGAGCCGGCCGGATTGCGCGAGGCCGCTCGGGGGAACCCGCCGTCCTCCGGGGCGACGTACGCGTGGACCGCCCCGGCGGACCGGTGCGGGAAGGAGTCGGCGGGTGCACGTCGTGACCGACTGGCTCAGCGGGCTGTCCGGCCCCGTGATCTACCTCGTGGTCGCGGGTCTGGTGTTCGCCGAGGACGCGCTGTTCTTCGGCTTCGTCCTGCCGGGCGAGACCGCGGTGGTCATCGGCGGGGTGCTGGCGCGGCAGGGCGCCGTGGACGTGTGGTTGCTGGCCGCCGTGGTGGTACTGGCCGCGGTGACGGGTGACAGCGTCGGGTACGAGATCGGACGCCGGCTCGGGCCGCGCCTCATGAACAGCGGGCCGCTGCGGCGTCACTCCGAGGGCGTGGACAGGGCGAGCGACCTGATGCGCCGGCGCGGTCCGGCGGCGGTGTTCCTCGGCCGGTTCGTCGCGCTGTTCCGCGCGCTGATGCCGGCGTTGGCCGGGGCCTCGCGGATGCCGTACCGGCGGTTCCTGCTGTTCAACGCGTTGGGCGGGCTGGTGTGGGGGGTCGGGTTCACGCTGCTGGGGTACGGGGCGGGCGCCGCGTACCAGCACGCCGAGAGCCTGGTCGGGCGGGCCGCCGCCCTCGTGGTCGCGGTGCTCGTGGTGGTGCTGCTCGTGGTGTGGCGGGTGCGGCGGCGCCGGCGTTCCCACGACGAGGCTCCGGCCCGGCCTCCGGTCACCGACCGGTCCGGACGCGGCTGAGCCGGGCGGTTCGCCGGTGAGCGAGGTGGTGGCCCGCCGCCGGCGTGGTACGGCGGCGGGCCACCGGTCGGTGGGCCGGTCGGGGAGTCAGCCGAGGCCGAGGGCCGACATCGTCTGCTCGGCCATCGCGCGCTCGCCGCGGGCGTTGGGGTGGACGGGGACGACGTTGGTGCCGAAGAGGAGGGGCTCGATCCAGCGGGTGCCGCTCGACGCGCAGGCGTCGTGCCCGTCGGAGGTCTTGGAGAAGTCGACGAAGGTGGCGCCGGTCTCCCGGGCGGCCCGCCCGATGACCTCGTTGAGGTGGGCCTGGATGCCGCGCAGGTACGGCACGTCGCCGGAGGCGATGGGCATCTTGAGGAAGCAGGAACTGTCGGCGGTGGCCGGCATGATCCAGGGGTAGCCGAGCGCGGCGACCCGGGCGTTGGGTGCCTTGGCGCGCACCTTCTGGAGGGCGGCCTTGACGGCGGGGTAGGTGGTGTCGTCGATCTGGTCGTCGAACGTGCTGCCGTACAGCGTCTTGCAGGGGCTGCCGTGTCCGGCCGTGACGATGCCGGCGGTGCCGCAGGCCAGCATGGCGCCGATGAAGGTGTCGTTGTCGTTGCCGCCGATGGTGAGGGTGACCAGGCGGGTGTCGCTCTTGACCGCGTCGAGCTGCGCGGGGACGCCGGGGTACTGGGCCTCGGTGAAATCGCCGGTCTCGGCGGCGCCGCAGGTGACGTCGGTGAGGTCGGCGCCGGTGCGTTCGGCGATGACGTGCGGGTAGTTCAGCGTGGAGCGCAGGCAGAGCAGGGGTGCCGAGAGGTCGGCGGGCAGCACGCCGGAACCGGCGCTGTAGCTGTCGCCGAGGGCGACGTACGGCAGGGGCGCGGCGGCGTGGGCGCCGCTGGGGGCGGCCAGGCCGAGGGCCAGTGCGCTCGCGGCGGTGGCGGCGGCCGTCAGGGCACGGCGGAGTGCACGTCTGGGCATTCTGCTCTCTCCTCGGAGTCGGGCAGGCCGGATCCGGGCACGGCGGTGCCCGGCGGCGTACGGGTGGGGAACTCGGCGGCTCAAGAGAGGCCGGCGGCGGCAGGGCGCGGGGACGCCGGGCACGCCGTCGGCGAGGACGGGTGACGGGGGGAGCGGGGAGGTGCCACTCGGTTACCGAACGGTTCTACCGAGAAGTAATGTGCGCCTTGTTCGACTCGGCGTCAACAACATCGACACGACTTCTTGAAACCGGCATCAAGAGGCGTACGGCCGCAGGACCCGGCGCCCGGCCGCATCCTGACGTCGCCTCATGACATACGCCCGGCACCACCGGGGCCGCACACGGTGGCGCGCGGCGGACGCCGTCCGCTCCGCCCGCCGTTTCGGCGTACCGGACCACGGGGACCCGCCGAACGGCCCGGCCGCGTACGGCGCCGGGGACAGCCCAGGGCCCGGAAGGCAGGTGACCGCGATGCCGTGGCACGGCGGAACCGTCATCGAGGAACTGACCAGCGACCACCGCGAGGTGGAGCGGCTCTTCGCGCGGATCGAGGAACTGCCCCCGTCGAGCCCGGAACGCCGGGTCTGCGCGGACCGGGCCGTGAGCCGGCTGATGCGGCACTCCTCCGCAGAGGAGGCGTTCCTGTACCCGGCGGTGCGCGAGCACGTCCCGGACGGGGACGCCCTGGCGGACAAGGAGATCGCCGACCACGCCGCCGTCGAGCGGCTCGCCGCCGCCCTCGACGGCCTGCCCGCGGGCCACCCGGACCTCGACCGGGCGCTGACGGAACTGATCCGCGAGGTCCGCGCCCATGTGGCCGACGAGGAGAACCGGCTGTTCCCGCTGCTCGCCGCCGAGGTCTCCGAGGAGCAGTTGGTCTTCCTCGGGGACAAGGTGCGGATCACCCTGACGAGGGCGCCGTTGCGCCCCCACCCGTCGGCACCGCACTCCCCCGCCGCGCACAAGGTGCTCGGCCCCGTGCTCCGGATCGCCGACCGGCTCCGGGACGCCGTCCCGGGCCAGGGACGGCGTCCGCCGGGAGAGGCGTAGGAGGCCCGGCGCGGGGCACTTCAACCGGGATGACCGGCGCGCGTGCGCCCCCGCGGTGGTCCGCGGGCGCCCGCGGACCGGTGACGACGGACCGACGGGGCGGAGGCGACCGGCAGTGACCGGAGGACCGGAGGAAGCGACGGGAAGCGCGGAGGACGGACCGGCAAGACCGACGGACGGCCTCGCGGAAGCGGCGGGCGGTGCCGCGAGAACGGCGGGGAGCCCCGCCAAAGCCTCGGGCGGGCGCGGAGGGCGAGCGGGCGGTGCCCGGTGAGGCCGGTGCCGCGCCGCCTCGGGCCGGTGCTTGACCGCGCGAAGCCGGTGCTTGACCGCGCCAAGCCGGTACTGCGTCGCCCGCACCCCGTGCTGCGCCGCACCGGGATCGTCCTCGCCCATGTCGTCGGCATGGCCGCGGCGGCACTCGCGGCCGTGTGGCTGGCCGTGCGCATCACGCCGCTCCAGTCGGTGACGGTGGCGGGCCAGACCGTCCGGGTGGGGGCCGCGCCCCTGGGGCTGAGCCTGTCCGGGCCCGGTGAGCTCGATCTGTTCGGCCGGCCGATCCCGACGAAGGTGCACTTCGACGGGCCGATCCGGCCGCGGCTCCAGCTCACGCACATCGCCACCGACTCCCAGGTCGACCATCTGCTCCAGTCCGGCGACCACAGCCAGCTCGCACTGCATCTCAAGGGCAGGCTGGCCTCGGGCTGGCTCGGCTACGGCCTGTGGGAGACGGCCGTCGCCGTCGGCCTGGTCCTGCTGCTGCTCGCCGCCTGGACGGGACTGCGCCGCATGCCGTGGCGCCGCACCGTACGGATGCTGGCGGCCGGCGTCGCGGTGGTGTGCGCGCTCAACGCCGTCGGCTTCTACCTGCTGGCCTCCTCCACCCCCGACGCCCTGCGCAAGGTGCGGTCGCTCGCGGACCTGGTGGGCCGCAGCCCGGTCACCGCGGTGCCGCGCGCCGAGGGCCCGGTGCTCGGCGACGTACGGGCCGTGGTCCTCGGGGACTCCACCGCGGCCGGCACGGGCAACCGGCCGCTGCCGGACCCCGGCGCGCTGGACACGGCGTGCAAGCGCAGCGCCGACGCGTACGCGCGAGTGCTCGCGGAGAACAATCGCTGGAAGGTGCTCAACCTCGCCTGCTCCGGCGCCACGGTCCGCGACGGGCTGCTCGGGGTGCAGATACTCGGCGACCGGGTGGCACCGCCGCAGCTCGCCGAGGCGCAGCGGGCCACGGACGCCTCGCTGGTCATCGTCAGCGTCGGGGCCAACGACGTCGGCTGGGCGGACCTCGTCCGGCTCTGCGCCGCCTCGCCGAGCTGCGACGACAAGGCCTCGGACGCCTTCTTCCAACGCCGGATCTCCCGGTTCACGCTGGACTACGAGAAGCTGCTCAGCCAGCTCTCCGACCTGCCCCAGCATCCGAAGGTACTGGTCAACGAGTACTACGACCCCTTCGGCGAGGACCTCGGCTGTCTCAAGGACGAAGGGCTCACCGAGGAGAAGGCCAAGGTGCTGCGCTCCCGCCTCGCGGCCCTCAACTCGGTGCTGCGCAAGGGCGCCGAGAGCGCGGGCGCGACCGCCGTTCGGCCGCTGTTCACCGGGCACGGGCTGTGCACGAAGCAGCCGTTCGTGCAGGGGACGACGGACCGGGCGCCGCTGCACCCGACGGCGGCCGGCGAGCTGGCGATCGCGCTCGCCGACCAGCGGGCGCTGGGCAAGGACTGAGCGTCAGAAGTCGAACTGGTCGATGTTGTCCTTGTCGAAGACCTGCGGCTTGCCGAGGTTGATCACGCCGTCCTCGCCGATGGTGTACTCGCCCATGCCGCCGGCCTTGAAGCTCTCCCCCTTGTCGCCGGTGATCTGCCCCGAGGCCAGCGCGATGGCCGCGCGGGCGGTGAGCTCGCCGAGCTTGGCCGGGTCCCACAGCTCGAACGCCTCGACCGTGCCGTCCTCGACGTACTTGCGCATCTCGTTGGGTGTGCCGAGACCGGTGATCTTCACCTTGCCCTTGTACGTGGCGGACCCGGACACCACGCGCGCCGCGGCCTCGATGCCGATGGTGGTCGGGGAGATGATGCCCTTGAGGCCGGGGTACTTCTGGAGCAGGCGCTGCGCCTCCTGGACGGACTTGTCCGGGTCGTCGTCGCCGTAGGCGATCTCGACCAGCTTCATGTCCTTGTAGGCGGGCTTCTTCAGCTCGTCCTTCATGTAGTCGATCCAGGAGTTCTGGTTCTCCGCGGTCCTGGACGCGGACAGGATCGCGATCTCGCCCTGGTTGCCGATCTGTTCGGCCATCAGCTGCACCTCGGTACGGCCGAGGTCCTCCGCGGAGGCCTGGGAGACGAAGACGTCACGGCACTCGGGGTTGGTGTCCGAGTCGTAGGTGACGACCACGACGCCCTGCTTCATCGCGCTCTTCAACTCGGTGCACAGTTTGGCCGGATCCTGCGCGGAGACGGCCAGGGCGTCGACCTCCTGCTGGGCGAGCATCTTGATGTACGCGTTCTGCCCGGCGATGTCGGTGGCGCTGCTGGAGCCGAAGTCCTCGTAGGCGGAGCCGAGTTCCTCGACGGCCGACTTGGCGCCGAGGTCGGCGTTGGTGAAGTACAGGTTGTTGTCCCGCTGTTTGGGCAGGAAGGCCACTGTCAGGCCCGTCTTGACGGTGGCGTCGGGGTCCGCCGACCGCGCACCCGAGGCGCTGTCGTCCTCGTTGCCCCCGCAGGCGGTGAGCGCCGCGCTGAGCGAGGCGGCGGCGGCCAGGGCGACACAGGTACGACGGGCGTTCGGCGAGCGCATGACGCAAGTCCTTTACAGGGCTGAGTAGTTACACCGCGCTGACGACAGCGTGAATGGTTTCAACGCGATTGTCCGGACGGTAGACAGCCCACATGATCCACGTCAACGGATCTTGGATGAATACTGGTCAGTTGCCGTCACAACTTGATCACACAACACCCGCACTGTGATGAATCGTTCAATCGGTATCAGGCGCCGCCGCCCGACGGGCGACGAGCAACGCGATGTCGTCCGCGTTCCCCGCCGGATCCGCGACAGCGGTCAGCAGATGATCGGCGAGCGGCTCCAACGCCCCCTCCCCCACCGGCCCCGCCCCCACTGGCCCCGCCCCCAGCACCCGCACCAACGCGTCCTTGCCCTCCTGGATGTCCGCCGTCCGTGACTCCACCAGCCCGTCGGTGCACAGCACCATCGTCGCCCCCGCCCCGAACGGAATCCGGGTACTGGGGCACTCCTCCCCCGGGAAGATCCCCAACGGCATCCCCCCGGCCACGGGGTACCAGGCGCACCGCCCGTCCGCGTGCCGCACCAGCGGCCCGAGGTGCCCGGCGCGGACGATCTCCGCCTCGTCGGCCCCCGGGTCGAGCACGGCGAGGGTGCAGGTGGCGAACCGATCGGTGCCCAGTTCCGCGAGGAACCGCCCGGCCCGGCTCAGCGCGGCCCGCGCCGAGTGCCCCTCGGCGAGATAGGCCCGCAGGGCCGTGCGCAACTGCCCCATGACGGCGGCGGCGTGCACGTCGTGCCCCTGGACGTCGCCGATGACCAGGGCGGTACGGCCGCCGGACAGCGGCAGCGCGTCGTACCAGTCGCCGCCGACCTCGTGGGCGAACGGCGCGGGGCGGTAGCGGGCGGCGAGGGTGAGGACGGGCGTCTGCGGCAGCCGGGCCGGGAGCATGCTGGTCTGGAGCCCGGCGGCCATCTCCCGGGTGCGGTCGTAGAGGAGCGCGCGCTGGAGCGACTGGGCGATGGTGCCGCTGAGCGCGAGCAGCACGGTGCGCACCCGTGGCGGGAAACCGCCGCCCTCGGAGGCCAGGCCGACCGCGCCGAAGGTCCGGCCCTGCGCGGTCAGCGGCAGGACGGCGTAGCCGACGCGCTCGTCCGCGGGCAGCAGGCGGCGCAGCTGCGGGTAGCCCTCGAGCAGGGCGGCGTGGTCGTCGAGGAAGGCGGGCCGGCCGGTGCGGATCGCCTCGCTCAGCGGCAGCGGGTCCTCCAGCCGGCTCATCCGCAGCGCGCGGACCACCGGGGCCGGGAAGCCCCGGGAGGCCAGCAGCAGCACATGGCCGTGGTCCTCGCAGCAGACGGCGACGCTCTTGACCGTGGCCGGACCGAGCAGCCCCGCCCGGACGAGGGCCTCGGTGACCTCCTCGACGGTGGCGGCCCGGGTGAGCGCGGTGGTGAGCTCCTGCACCATGTCGGCGTGGCGGGCGCCGGTGGGGTCCGCGGCGTGGGACTCGCGGGCCTCCACGTCGGGCCGGGCGTCCCGGACGACGCCGACCACGCGCAGCACGCGTCCGTCGGTGTCGCGCAGCACCCGGCCCTGGGCGTGGGTCCAGCGGGCGTCGTCGTCCGGGTGCCGGAGCCGGAAGTAGAGGCTGAAGTCGGTCTGCCGGTCCAGTACCCGCCGGGCCTCGGCGAACAGCCGGGGCATGTCCTGGGCCAGCACCCGGGCGGCCAGCGACTCCGGGTGCTCCTCGCACTCCTCGCGGGTCATGCCGAGCACGGCCAGCGCCGTGGGGTCGCAGCACAGCCGGCCGGCCGCCGGTTCCCAGACGACGCCGCCGACCCCGACGAGCGCGGGCACTCCGGCGACATCGGCCCCGGCGGTGTCGCCGACGCCGCTTCCACCTTCGACTCCCATTCCGGACATCTCTGCCATTCTCCGCCTATGGCGCGGGTGGGCACCTCGGCGCACGGTCCGGCGCACGCCCGGGGGTGCCCGCCGGCCGGCCCCCTGCATGTCACCGGGGGCGCTCCGCCACGACTGTGCTAGCGTGGACGCTGTTGCAGTTTTGGTTACCAGAGGCTTCGAGTGCTCTTCCGACCTTTCGTCGACGAGCACTTTTTTCGTTTCCGGGGCCTTCGGACGTCATTTCGTCCGAGGTCTTCCGAATCTTCGGTCGGGTACATCGTCGCTGCGGCGCCGGATCCGCACACGCGGTTCCGGGCACTGCCCCAAAGGAGATTCAACATGGCATCTGGCACCGTGAAGTGGTTCAACTCGGAAAAGGGTTTCGGCTTCATCGAGCAGGACGGTGGCGGCGCCGACGTGTTCGCCCACTACTCGAACATCGCCACCTCCGGCTTCCGTGAGCTTCAGGAGGGCCAGAAGGTGACCTTCGACGTCACGCAGGGCCAGAAGGGCCCGCAGGCCGAGAACATCGTTCCTGCCTGACGCCGACGCGTTCTGCACGGCTGGGACCCGCACTCTCGGGGTGCGGGTCCCAGCCCGTTGTATGTACTCCCCCAGTTCCATTCCGTCGGACGTCCGTCCGACGTCTCTTCGGCTCATTCTTGCGATTCCCCCACGGCCGGTCACCGGCCGTTCGACGGCGCTTCCGGTGCCGCGGGAATTCCTCGATACGTGCCGCATCGAGGAAGGCCCCCGCATGAATCGTCCCGCCCGTACCGACAATCGTTCCGCCCGCAGCCGCCGTCCCCGTCCGCAGCGGGCGAGTGGTCAGGGCTCCGCGTCCCCGCAGCGCTCGGGGGGCCAGGGTTCCGGCTCCGGCCGTGGTGGCCGGGGCGGCCGTGCGGCCGCCGCGCACGGAGAGTTCGCGCTGCCGACGACGATCACACCGGCGCTGCCGCCGGTCGAGGCGTTCGCCGAGCTCGGCCTGCCGGCGCGGCTGCTGGCCACCCTCACCGCCCAGGGCGTGTCCGCGCCCTTCCCGATCCAGGCCGCGACGCTGCCGAACTCGCTGGCCGGACGGGACGTACTGGGCCGCGGGCGGACGGGGTCGGGCAAGACCCTCGCCTTCGGGCTCGCCCTGCTGGCCCGTACCCACGGGCAGCGGGCCGAGCCGCGGCATCCGCTGGCCCTCGTCCTCGTCCCCACCCGCGAGCTGGCCCAGCAGGTCACGGCCGCCCTCACCCCGTACTCCCGTGCGCTCGGGCTGCGGCTCACCACGGTGGTCGGCGGCGTGTCGCTCGGCCGGCAGGCGAGCGCGCTGCGCGCCGGCGCGGAGGTCGTCGTCGCCACGCCCGGGCGGCTCAAGGACCTCATCGACCGTGACGACTGCCGGCTGGACAGTGTCGCCCTCACCGTCCTGGACGAGGCCGACCAGATGACCGACATGGGATTCATGCCCCAGGTCACCGCGCTGCTCGACCGGACCCGTCCGGACGGGCAGCGGCTGCTGTTCTCCGCGACGCTCGACCGCAACGTCGACCGGCTCGTGCGGCGGTATCTGCACGACCCGGTGGTCCACTCGGTGGACCCGGCGGCGGGTGCGGTGACCACGATGGAGCACCATCTGCTGCACGTGGACGACGAGGACAAGCACGCGACGACGGCGCGGATCGCCGCGCGCGACGGGCGCGTGATCATGTTCCTCGACACCAAGCACGCGGCGGACCGGCTGGCCAAGAAGCTGCTGGCGGTCGGGGTGCGGGCGGCGGCGCTGCACGGGGGCAAGTCCCAGTCGCAGCGGACGCGGACGCTGGCGCAGTTCAAGGACGGGCACGTGACCGCGCTGATCGCGACGAACGTCGCGGCGCGCGGTATCCACGTCGACGACCTGGATCTCGTCGTCAACGTGGACCCGCCGGGCGACCACAAGGACTATCTGCACCGGGGTGGTCGTACGGCGCGGGCGGGTGAGTCCGGCACGGTGGTCACGCTGGTGCTGCCGCATCAGCGGCGGGAGATGTCGCGGCTGATGGCGGACGCGGGAATCACGCCGCGGACGACGCGGGTGTCCGCGGGTGAGCCCGCGGAACTGGAGCGGATCACGGGGGCGCGGGAGCCGTCGGGTGTGCCGGTCGTCGTCGCGGCGCCGGCCCCGGCGCCGGAACGCCGGCGGGGCCCGTCCCCCCGCCGCGGCCGCCGCGCGGGCGGCTCCGCGGGCAACCGACGCGGCTGACGTCCGCGCGGCGCGCGGCGCGCGGCGCAACAGAGCTCGGGGGCGCGTGCGGTTCGGCGACCGCGGGACCGTCGTGGCCGCTCGCGCAGTTCCCCGCGCCCCTGAGGGGGCGCGGGACTGCCGCAGGGCACCGTGAAGTGCCCAGGACAGTCCCGTCGCCCGGCTCAGCCACACCCCCAGGGGCCAGCCCCCACCCCCCAGGGGCGCGGGGAACTGCGCGACCAGCCCCCACCGGGCCGCACCATCCCACTCAAGCGTCCGCCCCCCCGGGGCTCGGCACTGCCGCAGGGCACCGCCGGGCCGCACCCCGGTGCGATGGGGGCGCGCGCCGGTGTCAGGGGTGGGCCGCCGTGTCTTCCGGGGTGTCCAGTGACTCGTGGGGGCGCGGGTCCCCCGCATCCGTGTCGCGGCGGTTCGCGGGGGCGCGCCGGCGCCCCGTGATCCGCAGCGCGACCGGTTCCGTGAAGCGGGCCGTGAGCGGGCCGACGACGACCAGGATGAGTACGTACGCCGTGGCCAGCGGCCCGAGCGACGGTTCGATGCCGGCCGTCACCGCGAGCCCGGCGATGACGATGGAGAACTCGCCGCGGGCGACGAGCGTGCCGCCCGCCCGCCAGCGCGCCCCCGCCGAGACCCCGGCCCGCTTCGCGGCCCAGTACCCCGTGGCGATCTTCGTCAGCGCGGTGACCACGGCCAGCGCGAGCGCCGGAAGCAGCACCGGCGGAATGCTGGTGGGGTCGGTGTGCAGGCCGAAGAAGACGAAGAAGACGGCCGCGAAGAGGTCCCGCAGCGGCGCGAGCAGATGGTGCGCGCCCTCGGCGACCTCGCCGGAGAGCGCGATGCCCACGAGGAACGCGCCGACCGCCGCCGACACCTGCAACTGCTGCGCCAGCCCGGCGATCACCAGCGTGAGCCCGAGCACCACAAGGAGCAGCTTCTCCGGGTCGTCGCTGGAGACGAACCGGGAGACCAGCCGCCCGTACCGCACGGCGAGGACGAGAACCAGCCCGGCGACGCCGAGCGCGATGGCCAGGGTGAGGCTGCCGGCCGCGAGCCCCGACCCGGCGAGCAGCGCGGTGACGATGGGCAGGTAGACGGCCATCGAGAGGTCCTCGAGGACGAGGATGCTCAGGATCGTCGGTGTCTCGCGGTTGCCGAGCCGCCCGAGGTCGCCGAGGACCTTGGCGATGACGCCGGAGGAGGAGACCCAGGTGACCCCGGCGAGCACCACCGCCGCCACCGGCCCCCAGCCGAGCAGCAGGGCCGCGACGGCGCCCGGGAGGGCGTTCAGCGCGGCGTCGACGAGCCCGGCGGGGTACTGCGTCTTGAGGTTGGAGACCAGGTCACTGGCCGTGTATTCGAGGCCGAGCATGAGCAGCAGCAGGATGACGCCGATCTCGGCGCCGATCGCCACGAACTCCTCGCTCGCGCCGAGCGGCAGCAGCCCGCCCTGCCCGAAGGCGAGGCCGGCCAGCAGATAGAGCGGGATGGGCGAGAACTGGAAGCGGGCGGCGAACCGGCCGAGCAGGCCGAGGCCGAGGATGATGCTGCCGAACTCGATGAGGAAGACGGGGGAAGAGTGCACAGGCGCTCACTCCCGTCCGAGTATGACCGCGGCGGCGTCGACGCCCTCGCGGGTGCCGATCATGATGAGGATGTCCCCGCCCGCCAGCCGGAAGTCCGGGGTGGGCGAGGGGATCGCCTCGGCCAGGCGCAGGACGGCGACGATGGAGACGCCGGTCTCGGTGCGCATCCGGGTGTCGCCCAGCAGCCGCCCGTTCCAGTGCGAGGTGGCGGCGAGTTCGATGCGCTCGGCGACCAGTCCGAGTTCGGTCGTGGAGAGCAGGCTGGGGCTCTGGTGGGCGGGCCGCAGGGCATCGATGAGCGCCTCCGCCTCGCCCGCGGTGAGCCGCGCCGACAGGGCGCAGGCGTCGGGGTCGTCCGTGCGGTAGGCGCTCAGCGTCCGGGCGCCGTCGCGGTGGGCCACCACCGAGAGCCGCCGCCTCTCCCTCGTCGTCAGGTCGTACCGCACGCCGATTCCCGGCAACGGCGTACTGCTCAGGCGTGGAGCGCTCACCACTGACCCCCTCCATGTTTTTGAGATCTCTTGGGGCAATCTTGATCAACAGTCTACCTATCGCGATCAAGTTGCGGAGTACATGCACATATCGGGCACCCCCGAAGGGGCCCGGTGACACGGCGAGGCCCCGGAGCGACGCTCCGGGGCCTGGGAAGTGGTCGTACGCCGTCGGGTCACTCCGGCGCGGTCACGCGGGCCCCCTCGGAAGAGGTCTCCTCCAGGTGGAGCTCCGGCGGTTCCCGGCGCAGTCCGCGGGTGAGGACGCACAGGTAGACGATGCCGAGGACCAGCCAGCCCAGGCCGAGCAGGACGGCGGTGTGGCTGAGCTTGGTGAGCAGGTAGACGTCGGTCGCAGCGCCGAGGACCGGGAGTACGGCGTGGGTGAGCACGGACCGGTGGTTGCCGGAACGCCGGTGTCGCACCCAGGCCGTCAGGACGCAGACGTTGACCAGGGTGAAGGCCAGGAAGGCGCCGAAGTTGATGAACGAGGTGGCCGTCTCCAGCGAGAGCTGGGTGGCGAAGAGGCCGATCACCGCGATGAGCAGCAGGTTGAACAGCGGGGTGCGCAGCCTCGGGTGCAGCGTGCCGAAGGTGCGGCGGGGCAGGACGCCGTCGCGCCCCATGACGTACATCAGCCGGCTGGTGCTGGCCTGGATGGCGACGCAGGAGGCCATGCCGCCGATGAGGGTGATGGCGTTGAGGACGTTGGCGAAGCCCTTGCCGCCGGCCTGGATCGCCACCTCGTAGCCCGCGGTGGACTCGTCGCCGAAGACGGCGCCGGGGTGCACCCACTGCAGCAGCAGCGAGAGGACGAAGAAGATGCCGCCGCCGACGATCACCGTGAGCAGGATGCCGCGCGGGACGTTGCGCTGGGGGTCGCGCACCTCCTCGCTGAGGGTGCTGATGGCGTCGAAGCCGAGGAAGGAGTACGCGGCGATCGCGGCGGCGGCGGTGACGGTGCCGACGGAGGCCGCCGGGTTCCACAGCGCGTGCGCCCCGTCGGAGGCGGAGGAGCCGCCCAGGGTGTGCACGCAGACCACGACGAGCGCCAGCAGGCCGAGGCTGGTCAGCCCGAGCAGCACCTTGTTGACGCGGTCGGCCAGCACGATGCCCAGCGCGTTGACGAGGGTGGTGACGGCGATGACGACGACCAGCCAGGCCCAGGTCGGCAGCGCCGGGAACTGCACGTTCAGGTAGAGGGCCTGGATCAGCCAGGCGACCATGGGCAGGAAGAGGTAGTCGAGGAGCAGGGCCCAGCCCGCGAGGAAGCCGATGCGGGAGCCGAGGAGCTTGCGGGCGTAGGTGTAGACCGAGCCGGAGGCGGGGTAGTCGCGGGCCAGCTTGCCGTAGCTGAGCGCGGTGAGCGTCATGGCCACGGTGGCGACGAGGTAGGCGGTGGGCGCCACGCCGCCGGAGGTGCCCGCGATGACGCCGAACGTCGACACCACGATGGCCGGTGCCATGTAGGCCAGGCCGAAGACGACGAGGGACAGCAGGCCGAGCTTGGGCACCAGGCGACCGGACGTCGTCCCGGTCTCGGGGGTGGTGGTCATGAGGCTTCGTGCCGTTCCGTGAGGGGTGAGCCGCCGTGGCCGGCTCCCCAGGTGCTGGGTTCAATCCTGCCGGAGTAGAGCGGCAGGTCGAGTGCGGCGTCGCCGGGCCGGAACTGCTGCCAGGGACGGTTGAGCCCCGCGGTGCCGTACTGGCGGACGCGGGCGGTCTCGCCGAGGTCGATGACGTCGGTCAGGACGCAGTCGTCGGCGCCGGGGGCGTGGGCGCGGACGCGGCCCTCGGGGTCCACCAGGAGGCTGCGCCCCACCCCGGTGGGGGTGGCGGCGTTGACGCTGGCGACGAACACCTGGTTGGTGAGGGCGTTGGCGCGGGCCAGGACGGTCTCCTGCTCGCGGTCGCTGGTGGGCGTCTGGACGACGTTGAGGATCAGCTCGGCGCCCAGGTGGGCCAGGTTGCGGGTGATCTCCGGGAACCAGGCGTCGTAGCAGATGGTCAGGCCGACGCGGCCGTACTCCCCCATCCGGAAGACGACGAATTCGGTGCCGGGCGTGACCCTCTCGTAGGGGCGCCAGGGGCAGATCTTGCGGTACGCGGCCACCCGGCGGCCCTCGGGCGAGTACACCGGGGCGGTGTTGTAGACGTTCCCGTCCGCCCCCCGCTCGTACAGGCTGCCCGGGGCGAGCCAGACACCGAGGTCCCCGGCGAGCTCGCCGAGCCGCCGGTCGAGGGGGCCGTCGAGCGGCTGGGCCAGTTCCTCGGGGGCCGGTCCGTCCTCGCCGGGGACGGTGCCGGGGGCGGCGGTGGCGAGGTGGAGCTCGGGATAGACGTACAGGCGTACTGCCGGCCGCTGCCGCGCCAGTCGCTCCAGGCCGGAGGCGAACGTGTCGAGGTTCCCGGCCGGGGGCGCGGGGGCCTGGACGAGCGCGAGAGGGAGGGGTGAGGCCATGGGGGACTGCCTTCCGTGATTCGTTAAACGAAGTTTGATTAACGAACACGGAGGCGTCAAGAGGTCGTGTTCGAGGCCGTGAGAGGATGACCGCATGCCGCGCCCCCGCAACCAGACCGCCCGACGCGCACAACTGGTGCAGGCCGCGACACAGGCCGTACTCGAACGCGGCGTGACGAACGCGCGGCTGCGCGACATAGCGGCGCAGGCGGGGCTGACCCCGGCCTCGGTCCTGTACTACTACCCGGACATCAACGACCTGCTGGTCGCCGTGTTCGAACAGGGCACCGACACCTACGTCCTGCGGCGCCGGGCCGCCGTGGAGGCGTGCGACACCGCGTGGGCGCGGCTCTCGGCGTGCGTCGCGTCCGGCATCCCGTTCCCCGGCGAGGCCGAGACGACGAGCCGGCTGCTGTACGAACTGCTGCCCGTCGCCTTCCGGGTGGAGGCCGCCGCCGCGCGCAACACCGCCTTCCTCGCCCAGCAGACCGGCCTGTACCAGCGGGTACTGGAGGAGGGCGCGGCCTCCGGCGACTTCCGCCTCGCGGCCCCCGCCGACTTCCTCGCCCGGTCCTTCGTCGCCCTGGAGGACGGGTACGGCATCGACGTCCTCTCCGGGGTCGCGACGGCCGAGGAGGTCGAACAGCGGCTGCTGCGCCATGCGCGACTGATGACGGGAACGCCCGACCCGGGCGAGTGACGCCCCCCGGGCGGCGCTGCCGCTCAACTCGCCGCGCGGAAAACGGAGTTGGCCGCTCCGGCACTCGACACAGGCCTCCACCTGCACCTCTCGCCCCACGACGCCCGCCTCGCGCGGCGTCCCAGAACGTGACCCACCCGTTCGAAGGATGGGTAAGGGTAGGCTAACCTTCGCCGTGTGACTTCAGGTGACGCGCCCGCCGCGGGCTTCCCTTCGCGCGGCCATGAACTGACGGCCCGAGAGATGACCGTGGCCTACGACGGCATCGACGTCGTCCACGCCGCGGGCCTCACCCTGCGCCCCGGCGAGGTGACCGCGCTGGTGGGCCCCAACGGAAGCGGCAAGTCCACGCTCCTGCGCACGCTGGCCCGCCTCCAGCGGCCCCGCACCGGCACGCTCGCCCTGGACGCCCCGGACGAGGACGCGCCCTCCGACGGACTCGCTCTCAGCGCACGGGAGTTCGCCCGCCGGGTCGCCCTGCTCACCCAGGGCCGGCCCACCCCGAGCGGCCTCACCGTCCGCGACGTCGTCACCTTCGGCCGCTACCCCTACCGGGGGCGCTGGGGCCGCCCCGACCCCGGCGGCGCGGCCGCCGTCGACCGCGCGCTCGCCCTGACCGGCGTCACCGCGCTCGCCGACCGCGGCGCCGACCACCTCTCCGGCGGACAGCTCCAGCGCGTCTGGCTCGCGAGCTGTCTCGCCCAGGAGACCGGCGTCCTCCTGCTCGACGAGCCCACCACCTACCTCGACCTGCGCTACCAGGTCGAACTCCTCGACCTGATCCGCGATCTGGCCGACGACCACGGCATCGCCGTCGGCGTGGTCCTGCACGACCTCGACCAGGCCGCCGCCGTCGCCGACCGGATCACCCTGCTCGGCGCGGGCCGCGTCCTCGCCGACGGCACCCCCGAGGACGTCCTCACCCCCGACCTGCTGACCCGCACCTACGGCATCCGCATCGAGGTCGGCACCGACCCGCTCACCGGCCGGCTGCGCACCCGCGCGCTCGGCCGCCACCACACCCGCAGTGAAAGGCTCCACGCCCCGTCATGAGACGCTCCCTCGCCCTCGCCGCCTCCGGCACCCTCGCGGCCCTCGTCCTGACCGCCTGCGGCACCACCGAACCCGCCGCCGACACCAAGGCGAAGACCACCGAGAAGATCTCGCTCACCGACGCGAGCGGCACCAAGGTCACCCTCGACGGCCCGGCCAAGCGGGTCGTCGGCACCGAGTGGAACGCCGTCGAGAGCCTGGTCTCGCTCGGGGTGAACCCCGTCGGCGCCGCCGACGTCAAGGGGTACAAGGCCTACGACTCCGCCGTCCCGCTGAGGAACAGCCCCAAGGACATCGGCACCCGCGGCGAACCCAGCACCGACACCATCGCCTCGCTCCACCCCGACCTCGTCGTCGCCACCACCGACCTGTCCTCCTCCGTCCTCAAGCAGCTCCGCAAGGTCGCCCCCGTCCTCACGCTGCGCTCCGCCGACGCCGCCGACCCGATCGGGCAGATGGAGGACAACCTCGACCTCGTCGCCAGGGCCACCGGCACCACGGACAGGGCCGCCGAGGTGAGGAAGGCGTTCGACGCGAAGGTCGCCGAGGGCAAGAAGGCGCTGGCCGACGCGGGGCTCGACGGGGCGAAGTACGCCTTCGCCGACGGGTACGTCGTCTCGAACCAGGTGACGATCCGTCCGTACACCAGCGGCTCCCTCATCGGCGCGGTCAGCGAGGAGATCGGCCTGAAGAACGCCTGGACCGTCAAGGGCGACAAGAACTACGGCCTCGCGAGCACGGACGTGGAGGGGCTGACCGGCCTCGGTGACGTGCGGTTCGCGTACCTCTCCAACGACAGCGACGGCGACGACCCGTTCGCGGACGGTCTGGCGAAGAACTCCGTGTGGAAGTCGCTGAAGTTCGTCAAGGACGACCACGTGAGCCGGCTGCCCGACGGCATCTGGATGTTCGGCGGCCCGGAGTCGATGGAGGCGTACATCGACGCCGTCGTCGACGCGCTGACGAAGTAGCGCCGTGACCGTCACCGCGACTCCCCCCGTCACCCGCCCGCCGGCCACCGCCGTACCCCGGACCGCCGGTGCGGCGGCGGTGACCGCCGCGCTCGCCCTCCTGGTCGTGGCATTCGCCGTCGTCGACCTCACCCAGGGCACGGCCGCGGTCGGCCCGGCCGAGGTGTGGAAGGCGCTGACCGGCCGCGCCGACGCCGCTGACGCCTCCGTCGTCGTCGCCTCCCGGCTGCCGCGGGCCGCCGCCGGACTGCTCGTCGGCGCCGCCCTCGGCATGGCGGGTGCCGCGCTCCAGGCGGTCAGCCGCAATGTGCTGGCCGCGCCCGACACCCTTGCCGTGAACGCCGGTTCGTACCTCGCGCTCGGTGTGGTCACCGTCAGCGGCGTCTGTCTGCCGCTGGTCGCCTCCTCGGGCGTGGCGTTCGTCGGCGGACTCGCCGCGGCGGCCGTCGTGCTCGGCCTGTCCGGACCGGGCGGGGGCACCGTCCGGCTGGTCCTGGCCGGCAGCGCCCTCGCCCTCGGACTGACCTCCGTCACCCAGGGGTTGCTGCTGCTGTTCCCGCAGCGCACCGAGGGCCTCTACCAGTGGAACCAGGGCAGCATCAGCCAGAACGGCTTCGACGGCGTGCTCCAGATGCTGCCGGTGGCGCTGCTCGGTGCCGTGGGACTGCTCCTGGTGGCCCGCCGGGTCGACGCCCTCGCGCTCGGCGACGACGCCGCGCGCGGGCTCGGCGTTCCGGTGCGGGGCACGCGGGTCACGGTGGTCGTGCTCGCCGCGCTGCTCTCGGCGGCCGCGGTGACGCTCGCCGGACCCATCGGGTTCGTCGGGCTGTGCGCCCCGGCGCTCGTCCGGCCGCTGGCCCGCCGCTACCGGGCCTTCACCCGGGCCCGGGCGCTCCTGCCGGTCGCCGGGCTGGCCGGGGCGGGGCTCGTCCTCGGCTCGGACGTGCTGCTGCGGGCCGTCGTCTCCGCGCAGCTCGCGGTGGCCGTGCCGACGGGGGTCGTCACCGCCGTCGTCGGCGCGGTGTTCCTGGTCGGGATGGCGCTGCGGGTCAAGGACACCGCCTCGGCGGGCGCGCCGGACCGGCTCCGGATCCCGAGCCGGACGGTGTTCGCCGCGACGGTGGCCGGGCTCGCGGTCGTCCTCGTCGTGGTGGTGGTCGCCGCCGTGCTCCTCGGTGACTCCAAGCTGCTTCTCGGCGATGTCGTCAACTGGGCGCAGGGCAGGGCGGGGCGCACGGTCTCCTACGTCCTGGACACCCGGGTCCCGCGCGTGCTCGCCGCGCTCCTCGCGGGGGCGGCACTGGCGCTGTCCGGCACGCTGGTGCAGGCCGTCACCCGCAATCCGCTCGCCGAGCCCGGCGTCCTCGGCGTCACCGGCGGGGCCGCGCTCGGCGCCGTCGCGCTGGTCACCTCGGTGCCGGCGGCGGGGGCGTGGGGGGTGGCCGGGGCGGCGTTCGCGGGGGCGGCCGTCACGGCGGTCGTCGTCTTCGGGCTCGCCGCGCGGGGCGGGTTCCCGCAGAACCGGCTGGTGCTCGTCGGCGTCGGCGTGTCCGCCGGGACGACGGCGCTGATCAGCCTGCTCATCGTGCTGACCGACCCGTTCAACGCGACGAAGGCGCTGACCTGGCTGTCCGGCTCGACGTACGGCCGCACGCTGCCGGACGCGCTGCCGGTGGCGGCGGTGCTGGTGCTGGGGCTCGTGGTGGCCGTGGCCCGGCGGGCCGAGCTGGACCTCGTCTCGATCGACGACGACACGCCCGGGCTCCTGGGCCTGCGTCTCGGGCCGGCCCGACTGGGGTTCCTCGCGCTCGCCGTGCTGCTGAGCGCGACGGCGGTCGCCGCGGCGGGCACGATCGGCTTCGTCGGCCTGGTCGCCCCCCACGCCGCGCGCTCCCTGGTGGGCCGTCGCCACGTACGCGTCGTGCCGGTCGCGGTACTGCTGGGCGCGGCCCTGGTCTGCGTGGCGGACGTCCTGGGCCGCACGGTGATCGCTCCGGCGCAGCTCGGGGCGGGGCTCATGACAGCGGTGGTCGGGACGCCGTACTTCCTGTATTTGCTGGTACGGGGGCGACGGTGACCGCCGGGTCCGGGTGCGCGGGAGGGGGTGGGGGTTCGGTGCGTGGGCGGGCGCGGGTGGGATGTGGCCGGTCGCGCAGTTCCCCGCGCCCCTGTCAGGGGCGCGGGGAACTGCGCAATCTTTTAGCGGGGGTCCGGGGGCTTGTCCCCGGGGACGGGAAGGGGAAGGGGCGGCGGGGGCGAAAACATGCCGTGGCCCCACCCCCTCCTCCCTCAGCTGTCGTAATCCACCGTCAGTGACTCCGTCACCGGATGGCTCTGGCACGTCAGGACGTACCCCGCCTCCACCTCCCCCGGCTCCAGCGCGTAGTTGCGCCGCATGTCGACCGAACCCGCCGTCACCCGCGCCCGGCACGTCCCGCACACACCGCCCTTGCAGGCGAACGGAAGGTCCGGGCGCACCCGCGCCGCGGAGTCCAGCACCGTCACCCCCCGCGGCAGTACGGACGTCGTCGCCCGCCCGTCGAGCACGACGGTGACCCGGCTGACGGGCCCGTCGACGGGCATCTCCTCGTGCCGCACGGCCCGCACCGGCTCGTCGTCCGCGTAGAACAACTCCTGGTGCACCCGCTCCCCCGCCACGCCCAGCCCGGCCAGCACCGACCGGGCATCGCGCACCATCCCGTGCGGCCCGCACAACCACCAGTGCCCCACGCCCTCCACCTCCACCAGCGCCCCGACCAGCGTGCCGAGCCGCTCCGCGTCCAGCCGCCCCGAGAACAGCTCGGCCTCACGCGGCTCCCGCGAGAGCACATGGGCGAGCTGGAACCGGGTGGGGTGCAGATCCTTCAGGTCGGCCAGTTCGTCCGCGAACATCACCGAACCGGTACGGCGGTTGCCGTACAGGAGCGTGACGCGGGAGCGGTCGTCGGCGGCGAGGACCGACTCCGCGATGGACAGCATCGGCGTGATACCGGACCCGGCGGCGATCAGCACATGGTGGGCGGGGACGGTGAGGTCGGGGGTGAAGGCCCCGGTGGGACCCATCGCCTCGACCGTGTCGCCGGGCCGGACCTCATGGACCAGCCAGGAGGAGAAGAACCCGCCGGGCACCTCGCGCACGCCGATGCGCGGCGGAGCGCCGACGGGGGCGCAGATGGAGTACGAGCGCCGCTCGTCCCGCCCGTCGATCCGGCGCCGCAGGGTGAGGGACTGTCCGGGCGCGAAGGCGAACTCCTCGGCCAGTTCCCCGGGGATGTCGAAGCCCACGGCGACCGCGTCCTCGCACAGGCGCTCCACGGAGGCGACCCGCAACGGGTGGAAGGCGGGCCGTCGGCGGGGACGGCGGGCCGTGGCGGTCGGGCCGGGCGCGCCCTCGGTGAGCACGTCGTCCATCAGATCTCCTTGAAGTGCTCGAACGGCTCCCGGCAGTCGAGGCAGCGCCACAGCGCCTTGCACGAGGTGGAGCCGAACCGGGAGGTCTCCTCGGTGCGCGCCGAGCCGCAGCGGGGGCAGGGCACCGCGCGCCGCGTCGGGGACAGGGTGAGCGGGACGGGGCCGCCCGTGGGCCGGGGCGCGGGGCCGGGCGGGGCGATGCCGTGCGCGGCGAGCTTGCGGCGGCCCTCGGGGGTGATCCAGTCGGTGGTCCAGGGCGGGTCGAGGACCGTACGGACCCGCACGCGCGCGTGTCCGGCGGCGCGCAGCCGGGCGGCGACCTCGGCCCGCATCTCGGCCATCGCGGGGCAGCCGGAGTAGGTGGGGGTGAGATCGGCGACGACCGTGCCGTCCTCCCCCACGCGCACGTCCCGCAGGACGCCGAGGTCGGCGAGGGTGAGCATGGGCAGCTCGGGGTCCGGCACCCGGGCGGCGATCCGCCGGGCGTCGGCCGCGGTCGTGCCCTGCGAGGGGAGGGTCCGCACGGTCACCACGCGGCTTCCGGGTGGGCGCGGGCCACGCTCTGCAGTTCGGCGAGGAGCGGGGCGAGGTGCGCGGTGTGCGTGCCGTCGCGGCCGGCGCCGGGGAGGGCGGGCGCGTCGGGCATCGGCAGTCCCGCCGCCGCGGTGACCTGTGCGAGCACGGCGGTGACCTCCTCGCGTACGTCACAGGCGGCGAAGAGTTCGTCCAGGTAGGGCGCGACCGCGTCCAGCGCGGCGCGCATCCGGCGGTGGGACTCCTCGGTGCCGTCCCCGAGCCGGACGGCCCACTCGGCGGCGTACTGCCGGTGGTAGGCCAGCTCCCTGGTGCCCTTGGCGGCGACGGCCGCGAGGACCGGGTCGGGCGAGGCGGTGAGCCGCTCGAACTCGGCGAGCCGCCAGCTGGAGAGCGCCAGCAGCCGCACGACCGTGAACGCGAAGTCCCCGTTCGGGAGTTCGGCCAGGCGGACGTTGCGGAAGTCGGCGGCGTCCCGGAAGTAGGCGTAGGCGTCCTCACCGCGGCCGGTGCCGTCCGCCTGGCCGCAGCGCGCGTACAGCAGGCGGGCCTGGCCGAGCAGGTCGAGGCCGATGTTGGCGAGCGCGACCTCCTCCTCCAGTTCCGGGGCGCGGGTGGTCCACTCGGCGAGCCGCTGGGCCGAGACCAGCGCGTCGTCGGCGAGCGCCAGGCAGTGGGCGGCCAGTGCGGCGGTGTCGAGGCCGGCGGGCACGGCGGTGTCCACGCCGTGCAGCGGGTCCTCGAAGCCGGTGCCGAAGGCCCAGCGGGTGTCGCCCTCGGCGCCCTCGTCCTGTCCGCCCGCCAGGGACAGATAGACGTGGTCGTCGCTCATGCCCTGCTCCTAGATGTGGGGGACGTCGTCGGGGATGTCGTAGAAGGTGGGGTGGCGGTAGACCTTGTCGGCGCTCGGGGCGAAGAACGGGTCCCGTTCGTCGCGGGTGGAGGCGGTGATGAGGTCGCTGCGCACCACCCAGATGCTGACGCCCTCGTTGCGCCGGGTGTAGAGGTCGCGGGCGTGGGTGAGGGCCATGCGGTCGTCCGCCGCGTGCAGCGAGCCGACGTGCACGTGGTTCAGGCCGCGCTTGCCGCGCACGAACACCTCGTACAGCGGCCAGTCGCCCCTGGGGGTCGTGGTGTCGCTCATGCCGCCGCTCCTTCGCGGGTCCGGGCCGCCTCCTTGGCGGCGTGGGCCGCGGCCGCCTCGCGCACCCAGGCGCCCTCCTCGTGGGCGGTGCGGCGCCGCTCCATGCGCTGGGCGTTGCACGGGCCGTCGCCCTTGATGACGCGCGTCAGCTCGGCGAAGTCGGGGGTGCCGAAGTCGTACCGGCCGCGCTCCTCGTTCCAGCGCAGTTCGGGGTCGGGCAGAATGACGCCGAGGGCGTCGGCCTGCGGGACCGTCATGTCGACGAACCGCTGCCGCAGTTCGTCGTTGCTGTGCCGCTTGATCTTCCAGGCCATGGACTGCGCGGAGTTGGGCGAGTTCTCGTCGGGCGGGCCGAACATCATCAGCGAGGGCCACCACCAGCGGTTCACCGCGTCCTGGACCATCTCCCGCTGGGCGTCGGTGCCGCGCGTCATCGTGCGCAGCAGTTCGTAGCCCTGCCGCTGGTGGAACGACTCCTCCTTGCAGACGCGGACCATGGCGCGCGCGTAGGGGCCGTAGGAGCTGCGGCAGAGCGGGACCTGGTTGCAGATCGCCGCGCCGTCCACGAACCAGCCGATGACGCCGACGTCGGCGAAGGTGAGCGTGGGGTAGTTGAAGATCGACGAGTACTTCTGGCGCCCTTCGAGCAGTCGCTGGTTCAGGTCGGCCCGGTCGACGCCGAGGGTCTCGGCGGCCGAGTAGAGATAGAGGCCGTGCCCGGCCTCGTCCTGGACCTTGGCGAGCAGGATCGCCTTGCGGCGCAGCGAGGGTGCGCGGGTGATCCACTCGGCCTCGGGCTGCATGCCGATGATCTCCGAGTGCGCGTGCTGGGCGATCTGCCGGACCAGCGTCCTGCGGTAGCCGTCCGGCATCCAGTCGCGCGGTTCGATGCGCTGGTCGCGCGCGATCGTCGCGTCGAACCTCTCCGGGAGGTCCGCCGGCCCGGTGCCGGTGCCGCCGCCCGGCGCCGGCCCTCCGGTTTCCGTCCTGGTCATCTGCCCGCCTTCCACCGCGTGTGCCCCCCCCCGTGTCGCCCGGGATCCACACCTGCGCCAACCGACCGTTCGTTCGGTCCATAGTACGGTGCGCGCCCCGGTTCCTGGCAAGAGCGGAGGGGCGGACCGCGCCCCTTGACACCCTCGGACATGGCTGGATTACATGGTCGTGCCGCACGGTACCGAATGGTCGGTCGGGGCGTCGAGCAGGCGCTTGGCGGCCTCGGGCGGCACGGAGTGGGTGGCGGTACGGTGACGCGAAACGTACAGGCGGGGCCGGACCCCGCACGGACGATGTTCGAGGCGGACGAGGCCTCCCGGCGGCTCGGCATCGAGGTCGTCGAGTACGGCGAGGGCAGCGCCGTCCTGCGCATGACGGTGACGGCGTCGATGGTCAACGGACACGGCATCGCGCACGGCGGCTATCTGTTCCTCCTCGCCGACACCGCCTTCGCGTGCGCCTGCAACAGCCACGGCCCCGTGACCGTCGCGGCCGGGGCCGGCATCGACTTCGTCGCCCCGGCCCACGAGGGCGACGTCCTGGTGGCCACCGCGCGGGAGCGCACCCGCTACGGCCGCAGCGGTCTGTACGACGTGAGCGTCCTGCGCGGCGAGGAGATGATCGCGGAGTTCCGCGGCCGCAGCCGCACGGTCGGGAGCACACGGGCGCCCGCCCCGCAGGACACCGGGGCCGGCGTCCGGACGGAGGAGGCACCATGAGCAGCGAGACCACGGCTCCGGCGGCCGCCGGGCCCCGGCGCGGCCTGCCGCTCCCGGCGGAGCTGCGGGACGAGGCCGAGCGCATGTCCCGGGAGGAGCTCCGCGACCTCCAGCTCACGCGGCTGCGGGCCACCCTGCGCCGCGCGTACGACCACGTGGAGCTGTACCGCAGGAAGTTCGACGCGGCCGGTGTCACCCCCGAGGACTGCCGCACCCTGGAGGACATCGCACGGTTCCCGTTCACCACCAAGGCCGATCTGCGGGACACGTACCCCTTCGGGATGTTCGCCGTCCCCATGTCCGAGGTCCGCCGCGTCCACGCCTCCAGCGGCACCACCGGGCGCCCCACGGTGGTCGGCTACACCGAGCACGACCTCTCCGTCTGGGCGGACCTCGTCGCCCGCTCGATCCGCGCCGCCGGGGGCCGCGCGGGGCACAAGGTGCACGTCTCCTACGGGTACGGCCTGTTCACCGGCGGTCTCGGCGCGCACTACGGCGCCGAGCGGGCCGGCTGCACGGTGATCCCCGCCTCGGGCGGGATGACCGCGCGCCAGGTGCAGATCATCCAGGACTTCCGGCCCGAGATCATCATGATCACCCCGTCCTACATGCTCACCCTGCTCGACGAGTTCGAACGCCAGGGCATCGATCCGCGCTCCACCTCCCTGCGCGTGGGCATCTTCGGCGCCGAGCCCTGGACCGAGGAGATGCGCCGCGAGATCGAGGAGCGGCTCGATCTGCACGCCGTGGACATCTACGGGCTGTCGGAGGTGATGGGTCCCGGTGTCGCACAGGAGTGCGTGGAGACCAAGGACGGGCTGCATGTGTGGGAGGACCACTTCCTGCCGGAGGTCGTCGACCCGGTGACGGACGGGGTCATGCCCGAGGGCGAGGGCGGCGAGCTGATCCTCACCTCGCTCACGCGGGAGGCGATGCCCGTCGTCCGCTACCGGACGCGGGATCTGACCCGGCTGCTGCCGGGGACGGCGCGTCCGGCCTTCCGCCGCATCGAGAAGATCACCGGGCGGTGTGACGACATGCTCATCCTGCGCGGTGTGAACGTGTTTCCCAGCCAGATCGAGGAGATCGTGCTGCGCACGCCCGGGGTCGCGCCGCACTTTCAGCTCCTGCTGAGCCGGCGGGGGCGGCTGGATCATATGGCGGTGCGGGTGGAGGCGCGGCCGGAGAGCGCTGCGGAGGAGCGCGAGGCGGCGGCGGAGGTGATCGCCCGGGGGATCAAGGACGGGGTCGGGTTGTCGGCGGAGGTGACCGTCGTGGAACCGGAGACGTTGGAGCGGTCGGTGGGGAAGATTCGTCGGGTGCGGGATCTCCGCGAGGGCTGAGCGTTCCGCGCGGTTCCCCGCGCCCCTGGAAGGGGTACTCGGGGGTGCATGATCGACAGCTCCGCCACTGTGGTCGTTCGGCCGTACGGGAATCCGTTGCCGCTCGGGTTCTTCTCCTTCGGGATCGGTATGGCGTTGCTCGCCGGGATCGGGCTGGGGGTGATCACCGGGGAGCAGGTGCGGAGCACCGGGATTCTGCTCGCCGTGTTCGTCTTTCCGTTGGAGTTCCTCGCGGCGGTCATGGCGTTCCTGACCCGGGACACCGGCGCGGCGGGTGCGCTCGGGCTGTTCGCCACGTCGTGGGCCGCGCTCGGCGCGCTGCACATCGTCGCGCCCGCGCAGACGACCAGTACCGCGGTCGGCATCTATCTGAGCGCGTTCGCGCTGATGCTCCTACCGCTCGCGGTGGCCGGGTTCCTGGGGAAGCGGCTGCTGGGCATCGTGCTCAGTGTGTCGATCGTGCGGGCCGGGCTCGCCGCCGCGTACCAGCTCGGGGCGCCGCACGCCCTCGTACTGGCGAACGCCGCGGCGGCGCTGCTGCTGGTCGGCCTGGCGTTCTACGCCGGCTCGGCGTTTCTGCTGGAGGACCTGCGCCAGCGGACCGTGCTGCCGGTGCTGCGACGCGGGGCGGCGCGCGGGGCCATCGAGGAGGATCTCGCGGGGCAGCATGCGCGGCTGCCGAACGAGCCCGGGGTTCGCAAGCAGTTGTGAGCGGCCGGTGGCTACGCGGCGCCGGTGTCCCCGACGGAGTCGTCGGTGAGGGCGATCGAGGCGATCGTGCGCTTGCCCACCGGCTCCCGGTGCACCTCGAAGCTCTGGCAGACGGCCATCACTATCTCCAGACCGTGCTGGCCCACCCGGCCCGGATCGGCGGCCTTGGCCACCGGCAGCACCGGGGCGCTGTCCCAGACCGTGATGTCCACCCGGTCGGCGTTCAGCCCCAGGTCGACCAGGCAGGGCCCTGTCGCGTACTTGCAGGCGTTCGTCATCAGTTCGCTGACCACCAGCTGTGCCGTGCCCATCGCGCGTTCCGTCACCGGGAAGCCGTGGTCGGACTGGAGCCGGGTCAGGAAGTCCCGGACCAGGTCACGCGCCCGCGCGATGTCGCCGGGTCTGCCTTCGTAGGCCGCCGACACCCGCAGGGGCCCGTCGTCCAGCAGTTGGTCCTCGTTCCGGGCAGCCCCGTCCATCCGATCCGCCCTCTTCCTGAGCTCTGACCGTCGTTCCAGAAGCCGTCTACCCACAAAGTCGCCGGACACCAAGATTCTCGAAACCGTGATCCCACGTTCACCGGCGTGCGGGACCGGCCGCCGCGGTGGAGGCTGAGACGCATGCGGGACAAGGGCGCGGCCCCCGGGGGCGACGGCCGGAGCGGGGTGGAGCCGGCTCTCGACGAGCTGTACGCCACGCCGCCGTCCGGCTTCGTCGCCCGGCGCACGGAGCTGGCCACCGCCGCACGGGCCGACGGCCGCGCCGAGGACGCCCGTACGCTCCGTGCCGCGCGCCGCCCGACCCTGGGGGCCTGGGCGGCCAACCTGCTGCTGCGCGCCGAGCCGGAGGAGAGCCGGCGGTTCCTGGAGCTGGGGCGGTCGCTGCGCGAGGCGTACCGGACGCTGGACGCCGCCGGGCTCAAGGAGCTGTCCGCGCGGCGCCGGAGCGTGGTCGCCGCGCTGTCCGGGCAGGCCGTCCGGCACGCCGAGGAGGCCGGTCACCGGCTGTCGGACGCGGTACGGCAGGACGTCGAGGAGACCCTGCGCGCGGTGCTCGCCGACCCGGACGCGGCCGAGCGGTGGGCCGGCGGCCGGCTGGAGCGGGGGCTCGCCCCGCCGTCGGACTTCCCCGCCGGCGGGACGCGGGCGGACCGCCCGGCCCCTGAGCGGCCGTCCCCGAAGCGCACGTCCGCCAAGAAGGCGCCGGTACGGGACGAGCTCGCCGAGCGGCACCGGGCCCGGGAGCAGCGGCTCGCCCGGGCCCGGGAGGCCGCGCGGCAGGCCGAGGAGCGGCTGGGCGACCGGCGGGCGGAGGAGGCGGACAGCGGCGCGGAGCTGGAGCGGGCCGGGGAGCGCGTCGACGCGGCCCGGGAACAGGTGTCCGAGGCCGAGCGGGCGCTGCGCGAGGCGCGCGAGGAGCTGGAGCGGGCCGAGCGGGAGCGGCGGGACGCGGAGGAGGCACACGGGGCGGCGGCCGACGCCCTCGCCGACGCGGAACGGGCGGCGCGCCGCGCCTACCGGGAGCTGGAACGGTCCGGCCGTTCCAGCTCCCGGTAGGCGCCGGCGGCGTCGCCTACCGGATTGGCCGAGGTCGGCCGGACGCGCGCTGCCGGGATCGCCCTGCCCGGGCCCCGCGGGCGCTTTCGGGGCGCGGGAAGCCCTGTCCCCGGGCCCCGCAGGGGCCTAGGGGGCGCGGGGAACCGCGCGCCCGGCCCCGCGGCACCCGCACGGAACGACGTACGGGCGCGCCCACCCGGAGGCGACCGGGGCCGCGAAGCCGGCGGGCGCTCCCCCGCCCGCCGCGCCCGGCGCGCGTGCCGCCGCGGGAGATGCCAGCGTGGTCGGCAGCGGGGGCCCCGTCCGGCGCGCCGCCCGGCGGGGCGGGACAGAACGGGAACGGAGCGGGTGGTCATGGCACGTGCGATCTGGACCGGGGTGATCACCTTCGGGCTGGTCACCGTGCCGGTCGGGCTGTTCACCGCGACCGAGGACCACACCGTCCACTTCCACCAGTTGCAGCGCGGCACCGCCGACCGGGTCCGCAACAAGCGGGTCAACGAGCGCACCGGCGAGGACGTCGACACCAAGGACATCGTCAAGGGGTACGAGGTGGAGCGCGGCGAGTACGTCGTCGTGGAGCCCGACGAACTCGAGGAGATCGCCCCCGGCCGCTCCCGGACCGTCGACATCACCGACTTCGTGGAGCTGGCCGAGATCGCACCGGTCTACTTCGCCCGTACGTACTACGTCGCCCCGCGCGGCGAGCAGTACCTGAAGGTGTACGAGCTGCTGCGGGCGGCGCTGGAGCGGACCGGTCGGGTGGGCATCGCCACCTTCGTCATGCGCGGCAGGCAGTATCTGACGGCGCTGCGCGCGGAGGAGCGGGTCCTGGTGCTGCAGACGCTGCACTGGGCGGACGAGGTGCGCGACCCGGGTGCGGAACTGCCCGAGCTGCCGGCCGAGCGGGCGGGCGCGGGCAAGGAACTGGACATGGCCGCGCAGCTGATCGACACGCTCAGTGCGCCGTGGGACCCGGCGCGCTACCACGACACGTACCAGGAGAAGGTGCGGGAGCTGGTGCGGGCCAAGGCGGAGGGCCAGGAGGTCGCGGCCACGGAGGAGGCGCCGGAGGCCACGAACGTCCTCGACCTGATGACGGCCCTCCAGAGCAGCATCGACCGCGCGGGCGGGGGCGCCCGCGAGGAGGGCCGGGGCGCTCCGAAGGAGAAGCATCTAAGGACCCCGTCGAAGGACGGACGCGGGCGCGGCCCGTCCAAGGAGGAGCGCCGGCGGGCCCCGTCGCCGAGGGGCGACCGTGGGCGGGCCGCCACGAAGGGCGAGCTGCGCCGGCTCAGCAAGGCCGAGCTGTACCGGCGGGCCACCGACCAGGGCGTCGAGGGGCGCTCGCGGATGAGCCGGGACGAACTCGTCGAGGCACTGGCCGGTGCCGGGCGGCGGCGGAAGAAGACCGCGGCCGCCTGACGGAGCGGAGACCGCGGCCGCCCGACGGAGCGGAGACCGCGGCCGCCCGACGGGCCGGGACGCCGGGGACCCGGTTCCCCTCCCGGTCAGAACCTCGGCACCTGTGCCTGGCTCTCGACCATCTCCGCCGCCTCCTCCGGCGTCGCCACCGACGGCGGGGAGCCGGCCAGCGGGCGGCGGGCCGTCTCCTTCATGCACGCCACCGAGATCACGCCGACGAGCGCCGCCGCCACCGCGTAGAACGCGGGCATCAGCTCGCTGCCGGTGACGGAGATCAGCGCGGTGATCACCAGCGGGGTCGTCCCGCCGAACAGCGACGCGGAGAGGTTGTAGCCGATGGAGAGGGAGCCGTAGCGCACCTGGGTCGGGAAGAGGGCCGGCAGGGCCGCGGACATCGTGCCGAGCAGGCACACCAGCGACAGGCCCAGCATCAGCATGCCGCCGGAGACCGCCGCCAGGCTGCCCTGCTGGACCAGCAGGAAGGACGGGACCGACAGCACGAGGAAGCCGAGCATCCCGGTCATCAGCACCGGCTTCCGGCCGACCCGGTCGGAGAGCTTGCCGACCTGGTTGATGACCAGCATCAGCACCACCATGGTGACGATGAGGATCAGCAGGCCGTGCGTCTCGGAGTAGCCCATCTCGTCGGAGAGGTACGTCGGCATGTACGACAGCAGCATGTAGTCGCAGATGTTGTAGGCGCCGACGAGGCAGATGCACAGGATGAGCGTGGGCCAGTACTCGCGGAAGATCTTCGCGATGTCGCCCTTCGCGGTCGACTCGACCGTGGAGGCCGCTTCGGAGGCGCGGTGGGCGGAGGAGTCCTCCAGCTTCTGGAAGGCGGGCGTCTCGTCCAGCTTGAGCCGCAGGTAGAGGCCGATCAGTCCGATGGGGCCGGCCACCAGGAACGGCACGCGCCAGCCCCAGGAGTGCATGCCGTCGCTGCCGAGGACGGCCGTCAGGATCGTCACCAGGCCGGACGCGCCGACGTAGCCGGCCAGGGTGCCGAGCTCCAGGAAGCTGCCGAAGTAGCCGCGGCGGCGGTCGGGGGCGTACTCGGCGATGAACGTGGAGGCGCCGCCGTACTCGCCACCGGTGGAGAAGCCCTGCACCAGGCGGAAGAGGATGAGCAGGGCGGGGGACCAGAAGCCGATGGCGGCGTACGACGGGATCAGGCCGATGGCGAACGTGCCGATCGCCATCATGATCATGGTGAGGGCGAGGACCTTCTTGCGGCCGATCTTGTCGCCCATCGGGCCGAACACCATGCCGCCGAGGGGGCGGACCAGGAAGGAGACGGCGAAGGTCGCGAAGGAGGAGAGAAGCTGGACGGTGTCGTTCCCGGACGGGAAGAACACCTCACCGATGGTGACGGCGAGGTAGCTGTAGATGCCGAAGTCGAACCATTCCATGGCGTTGCCGAGGGAGGCGGCCTTGACCGCCCGGCGGACCGCCGACTCGTCGGTGACGGTGATGTCGGTACGCCGGAGCGGGGGGTTCCGGCGCCGTTTCACCGCCCTGAACAGTCTGCGGTGGCGCCTCAAGGCCTCGCTGTCGGCATCGATCGTGGAGAGATCGGTCTCGCTGTCCGCCATGGAGGGCTCCTATCTGCCGGTCGCGCGGGCGTGCACGGCATCACCTACTCGCTCCTGGCTCGGGCAAACCGGCCACTCTCCGTGGCGGAAAACACGCGCTCTGATCAGCTTGGCCGAAGTTGCGCCGACCCGCACGCGCGCGGCCGCGCGCCGTCAGGGGCGCGGGGAACTGCGCGACCAGCCGCCACGGACCCGCATCCGCCGACGAACCCCACCCACCCGAGCTCTCGGGCGCCCCGCTCCCGGTGGCTCAAAACCCGAGGGGCTCGGGGCAGCGCCCGAGCCCCTCTGCCGCAACGACAGCGGCGACCGTTCAGGTCGCTCACACCGTGCCGGACGCCGCGATCGTGACCTTGCCCTTGGGGGCGCCGGACTGGCTGCCCAGGGCCTCGATCTGGTCGACCAGTTCCGTGCCCTCGACGACCTCGCCGAAGACGACGTGCTTGCCGTCCAGCCAGGACGTCACGACCGTCGTGATGAAGAACTGCGAGCCGTTGGTGTTCGGGCCGGCGTTGGCCATGGAGAGCAGGTACGGCTTGGTGTGCTTGTTCTTGAAGTTCTCGTCGGCGAACTTCTCGCCGTAGATGCTCTTGCCGCCCGTGCCGTTGCCCCGGGTGAAGTCACCGCCCTGGAGCATGAACTGCGGAATGATGCGGTGGAAGGACGAGCCGGCGTAGCCGAACCCGTGCTCACCGGTGGCCAGCTCGCGGAAGTTCTTCGCGGTCTTCGGCACGTCCTCGTCGTACAGCTTGAAGACGATGCGCCCCGCGGGCTGGTCGTTGATGGTGATGTCGAAATACACGTTGGATCCCATGGGAGGATCATGGCATGTCGGCCGGGGCCGCAGCAGCCCGGCCCCACAAAAGCCGCCCACCGGGGCACAGGGGACGTACCCGACCGCATCAGTCGATGCTTCCCGGACGCCCCTCGGGAGTCAGTGGGCCGTGGTGGGGCGGGAGTTGGGCGGGGCTGACCCGCTCCCCCAGCACCTCCGTCATGAACTGCACCAGCCACCGCTGCGAGGGGCTCCGTGAGGACTCGTGGCGGGCGTACAGCGCCACCTCGATCGGCTCCGTCTCGAACGGCAGTCGGACGAGCCGCAGCCGGTGGGAGGCGGTGAAGACCTCGCCCACGTACTCGGGGACGACGGCGATCAGATCCGTCTGCTCCAGCAAATAGGGGAGCATCGAGAACCGGGTGGCGTCGACGACGACCCGGTCCAGGAGCCCGTGCGCGGCCAGCAGGGCACGCGGGGCCACATGCCCGCTGGGGCCGAACACCGTCGCGTGGTCCTCGGCGGCCAGTTCCGGCATGGTCAGCGACGCGCCCCGGACGCGGGGATGGTCGGCGGCCACCATGGCGACGTACCGCTCGTGGAAGAGCGGGATGCGCACGGTGCGGTGCGAGGTCAGCACCGGCGTGGCGATGAACGCGTCCAGCTCGCCCCGGCGCAGCTGGTGCTCGACGTCGTCCACGTCGAGCGGCCGCACGCTGAAGGAGACCCGGGGCGCGCGCCGACGGGCCGCCGCGAGGAGCCGGGGCAGCAGCGTGGCCTCGCCGAGGTCGGAGAGCGCGAGGGTGAAGCGGCCCGCCATGGCCTCGGGGTCCGCCACCTCCTCGGTCTGGGGGCGAATCGCCCCGTCGAGATCGGCCAGCGCCCGTTGCAGCGGCCCGTACAGCCGGCGGGCGCCCGCGGTCGGGGTCAGACCGCGTCCGGTGCGCCGGAACAGCTCGTCGCCGAAGTGCCGGCGCAGCTTGGCCAGGTTGTAGCTGACGGTCGGCTGGGTGACGTGCAGGGTGTCCGCGGTGACCGTGACGCTGCCCGTTTCGTACAGCAGGACGAAGACGCGGGCGAGGTTGAGGTCGAAGCTCCCGGTGGTGGTCACCATATCGACGCACTCTATATCGGCGGACGGAAACATCTATTGGTGCTCATGTCACGGGCTGCTTAGCGTGTCCCGCATCACTCCCGAAGTGACCGGAAAGGAACGTCCGTGCCGTCCGTGCGTCGTGTCTCCCACGAGTTCCTGCAACGCCAGGGGCTCACCACCGTCTTCGGCAACCCCGGCTCCAACGAGCTGCCCTTTCTCGCCGGGCTCCCCGAGGGGTTCCGCTATGTGCTCGGGCTGCACGAGGGCGCGGTGGTCGGGATGGCCGACGGCTACGCCCAGGCGACCGGCCGGCCCGTGCTGGTCAATCTGCACGCCGCCTCCGGCTCGGGGAACGCGATGGGCGCGCTGACGAACGCCGCCGCCTCCCGCACCCCGCTGGTCGTGGTGGCCGGGCAGCAGGTGCGCCCGGCCATCGGTCCGGAGGCCAACCTGGCCAACGTCGACGCGCCCGCGCTGATGAAACCCCTGGTCGGCTGGGCGGCGGAGCCGGCCTGTGCGCAGGACGTGCCGCGCGCGCTGGCGCAGGCCGTCTTCGAGGCCGGGCTCCAGCGGCGGCCGACGTATCTCTCCGTGCCGTACGACGACTGGGACGCCGAGGCGGACGAGAACGGCCCCGCGGTCCTCGACCGCCGGGTGGAGCGGGCCTCGGCGCCCGGCGGGGAACAGGCCCGCCGGCTCGCCGAGCGGGTGGCGGCGGCCGAGCGGCCGGCGCTGGTGCTGGGCGGCGACATCGATGCGGCCGGTCTCTTCGACGACGCCGTCCGGCTGGCCGAGCACCTGGGCGCCCCGGTGTGGGCGGCCCCGTCGCTCTTCCGGCTGCCGTTCCCCAACCGCCATCCGCTCTTCCGGGGTGTGCTGCCCGCCGGGATCGCGCCGGTCTGCGAGGCCTTCGAGGGCCATGACCTGGTGCTCGTCCTCGGCGCGCCGGTGTTCCGCTACCACGAGTACCTGCCCGGCCGGTATCTGCCCGAGGGCACCCGGCTGCTCCAGGTGACCGAGGACGCGGCCGCCGCCGCCCGCGCCCCGATGGGCGAGGCACTGGTCGCCGACCCCGGCGCAGTGATCGAACTGCTGGTCAGGACGCTCGACTCCCCCGGCGCCCCGCAGGAGCGGTTCCGGCCCGCACCCGAGCCGCGCACCGCCGGGGACGGGCTGCTGCACCCGGAGCAGGTCTTCGCCGCGCTCCGCGACGAACTGCCCGGTGACACCGCGTACGTCGTGGAGTCGACGTCGACCAACTCCTCCTGGTGGCGCCAGATGGACCTGCGCCGGCCCGGCTCCTACTACTTCCCGGCGGCCGGCGGGCTCGGCTTCGGGCTGCCCGGCGCGGTCGGCGTCGCGATGGCGCAGCCGGACCGCCCGGTCGTCGGCGTCGTCGGGGACGGCTCGGCCAACTACGGCATCACCGCCCTGTGGACGGCCGCGCAGCACCGGGTGCCGCTCACCGTCGTCCTGCTGCGGAACGGGACGTACGGGGCGCTGCGCTGGTTCGGCGAGCTGCTCGGCGTGCCGGACGCGCCGGGGCTCGACATCCCCGGTCTGGACTTCACCCGGATCGCCGAGGGCTACGGGGTGCGGGCCCAGCAGGTCGGCGGGGTGGAGGAGCTGCGTGCGGCCCTCGCCGAACGGCCCGACCACCCCAGGCTCCTCCAGGTCGACACGGCCCTGACGACACCCGACTGACCTCCGCGAACCCACCATCCGCGATCGCACCGGCAGAAAGAGACAAGCCATGACATTCCTGGACAGCGCCGTCTGGGCGGGCAAGTTCCTCAGCGACGGCTGGGAGGACTCCCCGCGCGAGCGGCCGGTCGTCGAACCCGCGACCGGCGACCACCTCGGCACGGTGGGCCTGGCCTCCGCCGACGATGTGAAGCGGGCCGCCGTACGGGCCGCCGAGGCGCAGCGCGCGTGGGCGGCGACCGCCCCGCAGGCACGGGCGGCCGTGCTGCGCCGCGCGGGCGAGCTGTTCACCGAGCACGCCGCGGAGATCGCGGACTGGCTGGTGCGGGAGGCCGGTTCGGTGCGGTCCAAGGCGGACTTCGAGGTGGGGCTCGCGCTCGGCGAGTGCTTCGAGTGCGCGGCGCTGCCCACGCATCCGCAGGGCGAGGTGCTCACCTCCGAGGAGGCGCGCTGGTCGCTGGCCCGCCGCCGTCCGGCGGGTGTGGTGAGCGTGATCGCGCCGTTCAACTTCCCGCTCATCCTGGGACTGCGCTCGGTGGCGCCCGCGCTCGCCCTCGGCAACGCGGTGCTGCTGAAGCCGGACCCGCGTACGGCGGTGAGCGGCGGTGTCGTCCTCGCCCGGATCTTCGAGGAGGCCGGGCTCCCGGCCGGCGTACTGCATCTGCTGCCGGGCGACGGGGCGGTCGGCCAGGCGGTGGTGGAGGCGCCGGAGGTGCGGGTCGTCTCCTTCACCGGGTCCACGCCGGTCGGGCGGGCGATCGGCGAACGGGCGGGCCGGCTGCTGAAGCGGGCCCATCTGGAGCTGGGCGGCAACAACGCCCTGGTCGTGCTCCCGGGGGCCGACGTGGCGAAGGCCGCGTCGGCGGGCGCGTTCGGTTCGTATCTGCACCAGGGACAGATCTGCATGACGACCGGCCGCCACATCGTGCACGAGTCCCTGGTGGAGGAGTACACCGCCGCGCTCGCCGCGAAGGCGGAGGCGCTGCCGGTCGGTGACCCGGCCCGGGAGGAGGTGGCGCTCGGCCCGCTCATCGACCGGCGCCAGCTGGAGCGGGTGCACGGCATCGTCACCGACAGCGTCGCCGCGGGCGCGCGGGTCGCGGCGGGCGGCGAGATCGTGGGCGCCGGCTACCGGGCCACGGTGCTGACCGGGGTGAGCACCGACATGCCTGCCTGGCGCGAGGAGATCTTCGGCCCCGTGGCCCCGGTCCTGTCCTTCTCGACGCTCGAGGAGGCGGCGCGGATCGTCGACGACTGCGAGTACGGGCTGTCCGTCGGCATCCTCGGGGACGTCGGCACGGCGATGAAGCTCGCCGACCGCATCGAGTCCGGCAAGGTCCACATCAACGAGCAGACCGTCGCCGACGAGCCCCAGGCACCGTTCGGCGGAGTCAAGGCGTCCGGCACCGGGTCCCGCTTCGGCGGGGCGTCGGCCAACGTCGAGGCGTTCACCGAGACCCAGTGGATCACCGTACGGCCGGACATCGCCGACTACCCGTTCTGAGCCCGCCGCCCCCGTCCCCATGGGGGTCCCCACCCTGCCGTCGAACGGGGTCCCACCGACGTCTCCCGGGGCCCCGCCCCGCCCCACTCCCCCGCTCCCACACCCGCTCCTGGGAGGTACCTCACCATGGCATCCGCCACCTCGTCGCCCGCCCCGGCCCCCGCCGGCCGAGCCGGCGTCTGGACGGTCGTCCTGTGCTGGATCACCGTGCTCCTGGAGGGCTACGACCTCGTGGTCCTCGGCGCGATCATCCCGACCCTGCTCAAGACCCACCACCTGGGCATGACGGCGGGCGACGCGACCACCATCGCGACGCTCTCCCTCGTCGGCGTGGCCATCGGCGCGGTCTGCGTCGGCCCGCTCGCCGACCGGCTCGGCCGCCGGCTGCTGCTCATCGGCTCCGTGGTGCTGTTCTCGCTTTTCACGCTGCTGGTGCCGCTGGCCGGTTCGGTCACCGTGTTCGCCGTGCTGCGGCTCGTCGCCGGTCTCGGCCTCGGCGCGTGCATGCCGGTGTCGCTGACGATGATGGCCGAGCACATGCCGGCCGAGAAGCGGGCGCGGGCCAGCACGCTGACGATGACCGGCTACCACACCGGCGCCGTGATCACCTCGCTGCTCGCGCTGCGGGTGACCGACAACTGGCAGGTCCTGTTCTACGTCCTCGGTGGAGCCGGTTTCGTCATCGCGGCCGTCCAGTGGTTCCGGCTGCCGGAGTCCGCGGCCTTCGTGCGGGCCAGGGAGGACACCGGGGCGCGGCGGGTACCGTTCACCGAGCTGCTCGAGCCCGCATACCTCCGCGCCGGGATCGGGGTGTGGGTGGCGTCCTTCATGGGGCTGCTGCTGGTCTACGGCCTCAACACCTGGCTGCCCAAGCTGATGAACGACGCCGGCTATCCCGTCCCCACGGCCGTCACACAGCTCCTGGTGCTGAACGTCGGCGGTGTCGTCGGACTGGTCCTGGGCGGCTTCGTGGCCGACCGGCGCGGCATCAAGGGGACCACGCTGGGCTGGTTCGGCGTCTCGGTGCTGATGCTGGCCTGTCTGAGCGTCAGGATGCACAGCGATCTGCTGCTCGACACCGTCGTCTTCCTGACCGGCGTGTTCGTCTTCTCGGCGCAGGTGCTGGTCTATGCCTACGTGACCCACTTCTATCCGGCCGCCGTGCGCGGCACCGCGCTGGGGTCGGCGTCCGGCATCGGGCGGATCGGGTCGATCGTCGGCCCCTCGATCACCGGTGCCCTGGTGACGGCCGGGATCGGGCATCCGTGGGGCTTCTACTTCTTCGCCGTGGTCGCGGTCCTCGGGTTCCTCGCGGTGCTCACGCTGCCGCGCGGGGCGGCGGCGGAGGGTGCGGAGGGTGCGCCCGGGCGCGTCGGAGTCTCTCCGGTCGACGGCCTAACAGCGAAGTAGATTTGCCTAAAGCTTTTAGGTAAATGCATACTCGCGGTGGACGTCGTCGACGCGAGGGAAATCGTCATGGTGCGAGCGGGGCTGACCCCGGAACGACTGGCCCTGGCGGGCGCGGAACTGGCCGACGAGGTGGGGTTCGACCAGGTCACGGTCTCCGCGCTGGCCAGGCGGTTCGACGTCAAGGTCGCCAGCCTGTACTCCCACGTGAAGAACTCGCACGACCTCAAGGCGCGCATCGCGCTGGTCGCCCTGGAGGAGCTCGCCGACCGCGGTGCCGCCGCCCTCGCCGGACGCGCCGGCAAGGACGCGCTCACCGCCCTGGCGAACGTCTACCGCGACTACGCCCGGGAGCACCCCGGCCGCTACGACGCGGCGCGGTTCCGGCTCGACCCGGAGGCCGCCGCCGCGAGCGCGGGCCGCCGGCATTCGGCCATGTCCCGGGCGGTGCTGCGCGGCTACGACCTCACCGAGCCGGACCAGACCCACGCGGTCCGGCTGCTGGGCAGCGTCTTCCACGGCTACGTCAGCCTGGAGGCGGCCGGCGGGTTCAGCCACAGCGCCCCGGACTCGCAGGAGAGCTGGTCGCGGATCCTCGACGCCCTCGACGCCCTGCTGCGGAACTGGCCCCCGGCGTGAACGGGCCTCCCGCCGCCCCCCGTACCCCCTCGAGACGTTGAGGCAGCACATCCCATGACCGACTGGATCACCACACCTCTCACCACCGAAATCGTGCACGGCGCGCTGGAGCTGGAGCACACCACGCAGGGCGTGCTCCCGCACCGGCTGCCCGCCCGGGCCCGCGCCCAGGTCGCCGACGGCCAGCTGGCCATGGCCGAGTCCCAGCCCTCCGGCGTACGGCTGGCCTTCCGCACCCGGGCCACCACGGTCGAACTGGACACGCTCCCCACCAAGCGGGAGTACGCCGGCGTCCCGCCCCGGCCGGACGGCGTCTACGACCTGGTCGTCGACGGCAAGCTGTCCGGGCAGGCGACCGTGACCGGCGGGAACACCCTGGTCATCGACATGGCCGTCGGAACCTTCGCCTCCCGGCCCGGCGCGCCGGGCACCGCGCGCTTCACGGAGCTGCCGGCCGGGCCGAAAGACGTGGAGATCTGGCTGCCGCACAACGAGACCACCGAGCTCCTCGCCCTGCGCACCGACGCCCCCGTCGAGCCGCTGCCGGACCGGGGCCGCCGGGTGTGGCTGCACCACGGCAGCTCGATCAGCCACGGCTCGGACGCGGCGAGCCCCAGCACCACCTGGCCCGCGCTCGCCGCCTCGCTCGGCGGGGTCGAGCTGATCAACCTGGGGCTCGGAGGCGGCGCGCTGCTGGACCCGTTCACCGCCCGGGCCATGCGGGACACCCCCGCCGATCTGCTCAGCGTCAAGATCGGCATCAATCTGGTCAACGCCGATCTCATGCGGCTGCGGGCCTTCACGCCGGCCGTCCACGGCTTCCTCGACACGCTCCGCGAGGGGCACCCGACGACACCGCTGCTGGTGATCTCGCCGATCCTGTGCCCCATCCACGAGGACACGCCCGGCCCCAGCGTCCCGGACTTCTCCGACATCGCCTCCGGCCGGCTGCGGTTCCGGGCGACCGGGGACCCGGCCGAGGGCGCGGCCGGGAAGCTGACGCTGAACGTCATCCGCGAGGAGCTGGCCCGGATCGTGGCACAGCGGGCGGCCGACGATCCGCATCTGTACCACCTGGACGGCCGAGACCTCTACGGCGAGGCCGACGCCGCCGAGCTGCCGCTCCCGGACGCGCTCCACCCGGACGCCACCGCCCATCGCCGTATGGGCGAACGCTTCGCCGGTTCGGTCTTCGCGAAGGACGGGGCCTTCGCGGCCGGGGACGCGCTCGTGGGCGGCGGCGCCTGACACGCGGCCCGCGGGCTCAGCCCGCGTGCAGGGTGCCTTCCTCCAGGGTGAAGTGCTGCGGCGCGGAGCAGCCGATCGACGGTGTGATCAGCAGGCTGACGTCGATCGGCGCGGGTTCGCTGCTCGACGTGGAGAACTGGCAGACGGCGCCCTTGCCGGTGAGCGGGTACCAGAACCAGCCGTCCGGCGCGCCGACCGCCGCGCTGTCGGACTCCTGCCAGGCGCCGCCGTCGCGGGTGTAGACCCGCAGCTGTACGGAGGCGGCGTACTCGTCCGCCGTGGAGCGCACGGCCGTCAGGGTGATCTTGTAGTCGTCGCCGAGGACCGAGGAGGCGAGCTGCCGGGTCCCGGCGGCGGCCGGGGAGGCGGCGCTCGACGCGCCGGCGCCGGCCAGTCCCAGGACGGCCGCGCCGGCGGCGGCGAGCGCCGCGGCGGTGCCCCGGCGGAGGGGCCTGCGGGTCGTGTTCGTGTGCATGTGTTCCCCCGTGCGTGTGTGCGCGTGTGTCCTTGTGCCGTCCGGAACGTGTGTCCGGAACGTGCGTGCGGTACGCGGGGCGGGACGGCGGTGCGGATTGCACCTTTCCGTCCCTGGATCCGCGCTTACCCACTGAGACATCCCGCGTTGCCCGAAGGTTGTACGGCGGACGGGGGCGCCGCCACGGCCTCCTGGGGCCCGCTCAGGCCGCGTGCTGGTACGCCGGGTACGTCAGATATCCCTTGTCGCCGCCCATGTAGTAGGTGGCCTCGTCGGCCGGGGCGAGCGGGGCGCCGGTGCGCAGGCGTTCCACCAGGTCCGGGTTGGCGAGGAAGCCGCGGCCGAAGCTGATGAGGTCGGCACCGAGCCCGAGCCAGTGGTCGGCCTCGGCGCGACCGGTCTGCCGGGCGCCCATGGGGGTCACCGGGTTCATGACGAGCGTCCCGGGCCAGGCCCGGCGCAGCCCGCGCAGCACCTCCTCCTCGGCGGTGGCCTCCAGGTGGATGTAGGCCGGTTCCAGGCGGGCGAGTTCGGTCAGCAGCGCGGCGTAGAGCCCGGGGACGTCCTCCTCCTCGACACCCCAGAAGGTGCCGCCCGGGGAGAGCCGGATGCCGGTCCGTGCGGCGCCGACGGCGTCGACGGTGGCGGCCACGGCCTCGACGGCGAACCGGATGCGGTGGGCGGTGGAGCCGCCGTAGCGGTCGGTGCGCAGGTTGGCGTTGGAGGAGAGGAACTGGGAGATCAGATAGCCGTTGGCGCCGTGCAGTTCGACGCCGTCGAAGCCGGCGTCCACGGCGCGGCGGGCGGCCTCGGCGTAGGACAGCGCGTGCTCGGCCACCTCGTCGGTCTCCAGGGCGCGGGGCACCGGCGCGGGCTGGGGGCCCGTCGGGGTGAACACCTCGCCGGTGGCGGCGACGGCGGAGGGGCCCACGGGCCGGCTGCCGGTGGTGTCGGGGTGGGAGACCCGGCCGCCGTGCATCAGCTGGGCGAAGATCCGGCCGCCGTTAGTGTGCACGGCGGCCGTCACCTGCCGCCAGGAGTCGGCCTGCGCATCGGTGTGCAGTCCCGGGGTGCCCGGGTTGGACTGTCCGACCAGGCTGGGGTGCACGCCCTCGGAGACGATGAGTCCGGCGGTCGCGCGCTGGGCGTAGTACGTGGCCATCGAGGGGGTGGCCAGGCCGCCGGCCGCGGCGCGGACGCGGCTCATGGGTGCCATCACCGTCCGGTTGGGCAGGGCGAGTCCGCCGAGTCGGTAGGCGTCGAAGAGGCTGGTCATGCGAGGCTCCGTGGTGCTCCGTGGTGCCCGGATCTCGGGCACGGCGCTACGCTAAAACCTGACATTGACGTCAGAGGCAAGGGCTGTGTCACAGGTCACAGCGGGAGGGACGGCATGCGCATCGGGGAGCTCGCGTCACGGGCCGGGGTCAGCGTCCGGTCGGTGCGCTACTACGAGGAGCAGGGGCTGCTGACGAGCGTGCGCAGCGCGAGCGGGCAGCGGCACTACACGGAGGAGGAGGTCGAGCGGGTCGCGTTCATCCAGCGGATGTACACCGCGGGGCTCTCCAGCCGGACCGTCGCCGAACTGCTGCCGTGCGTGGACGCGCCCAGCACGGACAACTCCGACGCGGCGCTGGAGCGGATGGCGCAGGAGCGGGAACGGCTGTCCCGGCACATCGAGGAGCTGGTGGAGACCCGGGACGCGCTGGACAGGCTGGTGGCGGTGGCCAGGGCGCACCGGGAGACCCTGCGGTCGCCGGTGGCCGGCTGATCCACCGGGCGGACCGGCGGGGGCCGACGGCGGCGTGGGAGCATGGGCCGCGTGACCAGCGACCGCCGTATCGGCCCCCCGCACCTCGGCAGTGAGCGCGACACGCTGCGCACGTTCCTCGACTACCACCGGGCGACGCTCGCCATGAAGTGCGAGGGGCTCACCGACGAGGAGCTGCGGCGGCGTTCCTCGCCGCCCTCGGCGCTGACGCTGCTCGGCCTGGTGCGGCACCTGGCGGAGGTCGAACGGGCCTGGTTCCGGAGGGTGTTCGAGGACCACGAGGCGCCGATGGTGTGGTCCGACACCGTCGACTTCCAGGCGGCGTACGACGCGAGCGCGTCGACGCGCGCGGAGGCGTTCGCGGCCTGGGAGGCGGAGGTGGAGGTCTCCCGCCGGATCGAGCGGGAGGCCGCGTCGCTGGAGCTGGCCGGGTACCAGCCGCGCTGGGGCGAGCGGGTGTCGCTGCGGATGGTGCTGGTCCACGTCCTGCTGGAGTACGCGCGTCACAACGGCCACGCGGACTTCCTGCGGGAAGGGATCGACGGGACGGTGGGGGCCTGATCCGCACAGGTCTCCGATCCGCACGGGGCCCGATCCGCAAGGGGTCCGGTCCGCAAAGAGCCTGGTCCGCACATGCGAAAGCCCCGCCCCGGTTTCCCGGGACGGGGCTTCACTGGAGCGCCGGGCAGGCCTTGCACCTGCATCTCCCCGCAGGAAGCGGGGCGTCTTTCCTTGGACCACCAACGCGTGCACTCCGGCCGGTCGTTCACTCCCGGCGGCGTGTTGTGATGATCGTACCGCACGCCCGCCCACCGCGCGAACCGGCGGATCGCCGCTCCCCGGGCGGAACTTGTGGGCCCCGCCGGTAGTTTCTACAGTGCTGTCGAAATCAACGGCAGCCGGTCCGTCGGACGGGCGGGCCGGACCGTTCACCACGTAGGAGTGCGCATGGCCCTGTGGGACCGCTTCAAGGAGTCCGCGTCGACGATGCAGACGCAGCTCATGGCGAAGAAGAACGACCTGAAGAGCGGTGCCTTCCGCGACGCCAGCATGGCGATGTGCGCGCTGGTCGCCGCCGCCGACGGCACGGTGGACCCGTCCGAGCGGCAGCGTGTCGCCCAGCTCATCGCCACCAACGAGGTGCTGCAGAACTTCCCCGCCGACGATCTGCGCCGCCGCTTCGAGGACAACCTGAACAAGCTCACCGCCGACTTCGCCTTCGGCAAGGTCAGCGTGCTCCAGGAGATCGCCAAGGCCAAGAAGAAGCCCGCCGAGGCGCGGGCCGTCATCCAGATCGGCATCGTCATCGGCGGCGCCGACGGCGACTTCGACAAGACCGAGCAGGCCGTGGTGCGCGAGGCGTGCTTCTCCCTGGACCTGCCGCCGCACGAGTTCGACCTCTGAGCCCGGCGTTCGCGGTGTCCCCGTAGGGGTTCCTACAGAGGCGTGGCCGCGTGCAGCAGGGCGACCAGGGTGACGGCGGAGCCCGCGGAGGACATCGCCGACGCCACCGTGCCGGCCGCGGCCGCCCAGGCCGCCAGCCCGGCCGCGGTGAACGTGGGCGGCCAGCGCCGCGCGGCGGGCGCCGGCTCCAACAGGGCCGCCACCCTGCGGGGCACGGGTCCGACGGCCGCGAAGGACACCAGGGCGGCGGCCGGAGCGGCGGGCGTACCGGAGAGCAGCCCGGCCCGGGCCACCGCCCGGGCCGTCACCCGCCGGTCCCCCACCCGGGAGGCGGCCTCCTCGTCGGCCCACCGCTCCACGCCGTACGCCACGGACGTACGCAGCGGCCGCAGGAACGGGTTGGCCCGTGCGGCCAGTCCCGCCAGCAGCAGGTAGCGGTGGTGGCGGCCGTCGAGATGCGCCCGCTCGTGCGCGAACAGCGCCCGGCGCTCCAGGGGTTCGAGGGCGGCGAGCATCCCGGTGGAGACCAGGACGCGACCGCGCCGCGAGCCCCGCGCGGGCAGGGTGTGGGCGTACGGCACGGGGTCCGGCAGGACGGCCACCGCGGTGCCGCGCACTCCGCGCAGCGCCCGTGCCGTCCGGCGCCGTACCCGGTGGTGGCGGAGCAGCAGGGCCGCGCAGGCCACGACCGCGCCGCCGAGCGCGCCGATGGCCGCCTTGCCGACCACCGCGTCCCGCGGCACCGCCGCCCGCACCTCGGGCGCCGCCCAGGCGTCCGGGAGCGGGTTGCCGGGCAGCTGCGCGGTCCCGACGATCGCCAGCAGCGCCAGGCAGAGCGTGCTGCACACCGCCAGGACGACGCCGACACCGGTCAGCAGCCGGGTGGCCGCGCGCGGGTGGAGATGGTGCTCGGCGAGCCGGGCGATCGGCCAGGCGGTCAGCGGCAGTACGAGCGGCAGGAGGACGAAGACGCCCACGGCTCAGCGCCCCCGCCCTTCCGGGGATGCGCCCGAGGGCTCCCCCGGAGGCTCCTCCGGCGCGGTGTCGCCCTCGGTCCGCCGCAGCAGGGTGCGCAGCAGCCGTTCGTCCTGGGCCGTGAGCCCGGAGACGAAGCTCGCCAGGACCGCCTCGCGGTCGCTCTCGCCGTCCAGGACCCGGCGCATGCGGTGGGCGGCCAGCCCCGCCTCGTCCGAGGCCGCGGTCCAGGTGAAGGAGCGGCCCACCCGCTCCCGGGTCACCGCGTGCTTGCCCTGGAGCCTGGTGAGGATGGTGATGACCGTGGTGTAGGCGAGTGTGGCGCCCAGCCGTTCGCGCACCCATCCCGCCGTCACCGGTCCGGGCGCCGTGCGCAGCGCCGCCAGCACCTGCGCCTCCAACTGGCCCTGGGCGCGCCGCCGGGCGGGCTCCCTGCGCTCCTCGTCCACCGCACCCACTCCCTCACGACCCGCCCCGGCGCCCGTTCTCGCGCCCCGGCGGGGAGGCTCATCGTAGTGAACCGGCCGGGCCGGGTGGAGAGCGCCGTCCGCGCTCCCTGGTCGTACGGGCGGGCGCCGTGGTAACGCTGAACCGCCCGCGTCCGCGCGGGCCCCGACCACACCGGAACACCGCAGCGGAGGCCGCCATGACCGACACCGGGTTCAGCGCGAGCGAGATAGACACCGGCACACCGCACTCGGCCCGTATGTACGACTGGTTCCTCGACGGCAAGGACCACTACCCGGCCGACGTGGAAGCCGCCCGGAAGATCGTCGAGTTGCTGCCGGACGTCAAGGAGACCGCCTGGTCCAACCGGGAGTTCATGCACCGGGCCGCCCGTTTCCTGGCCCACCGGGGGGTGCGTCAGTTCCTGGACGTCGGCACGGGGATACCGACGGAGCCCAACCTGCACCAGATCGTGCAGGGCATCGCGCCCGACGCGCGGGTGGTCTACGTCGACAACGATCCCATCGTGTTACGGCACGCCGAGGCGCTGCTGCACAGCACGCCGGAGGGCAGCACCGCCTATCTGCACGCCGATGTGCGGGAACCGGAGAAGATCCTGGAGCGGGCGAGGGAGCACCTGGACTTCGACCGGCCGGTCGGCCTGTCGCTGATCGCGCTGCTGCCGTTCGTGGCCGACGGGCACGACCCCTACGAGATCGTGGCGACGCTCACCGCACCGCTGGCGGCGGGCAGTTTCCTCGTACTGTCGCATGTCACCGGGGAGTTCCAGCCGGAGATCTGGGACCGCGTGGACGCGATCTACCGGGCGGGCGGGACACCGGTCCGGGCGCGGTCCCGGGCCGAGGTGGCCCGCTTCTTCGACGGCTTCGAACTGTGCGACCCCGGCGTGGAGTTGGCCACCCGCTGGCGCCCGGACCCGGACCTGCCCCCGCGCCGGGACCAGCCGCTGTACGTGGGGGTCGGCCGCAAGCCGTGAGAACGGCGGGGGCTCAGCGCGCGGCGGGGAGCGGCAGGGCGTCCTGGTAGCCGTTGACCGGCCGGGGCACCTTCGTCACCGTACGGGCGTCCAGGGCGACCGCGGCCGAGGAGGTGCCCAGGGTGCCGTCCCGGTGCCAGGTCCCGGTCACCGTCACCCAGGTGTCGGCGGGCGGGGCGGTGCGCGCGTGGACGCGCACCTTCACCGACTGCGCGTCGGCCGCGCAGCAGGAGATGATGATGCGGGTCAGATCCCACTTCCCCGCGGCGACCGGGGCGACGAGGCCGGTCATCTCCACGGTGCGGCCCTCGACGGCCCGGGTGCGGTCCTGGCGCACGCGGCGGGTGAAGTCGGTGAGGGTGAGCGGCAGCGGCGAGGTGGCGGGCAGCGGATCGAAGTGGTCCTGCGCCGAGACCTGCTTGGGCGGCTGCCGGGCGGCGGTGTAGGCGCCGAGGGCGGGCGGCGCCCAGAACAGCAGGCTCAGCGCGGGCAGGAACAGCAGCCAGGCGACCCGGGGGACGGCGGAGTGGTCGTGCCCGTGCGCCCGCCCGTCCGTCGGCTCCCCCGCTGTGCGGCGCGACCACGCCTCGGCCACCCCGAGGACGAGCAGCAGCACGCCCGAGGCGATGAGCAGCGGGCGCATCCCCGGCCGTACGTACCGCAGGCACAGGTCGGTGAAGAGCGAGGTGTGCAGCAGGCCGAGGCCGCTGAGGACGAGCAGGGTGACCTGCAGGGGCCGTTTCACAGGAGTACGCCTCCGATCAGCGCGCCGGACGCGACGGCGACGACCGTCGTGGCGGCGGAGAAGCGGACCGCGAAGGCCCGGCCGAACGTGCCCGCCTGGAGGGCGATCAGCTTGAGGTCGACCATCGGGCCGACCACCATGAACACCAGCCGTGCCACCGGCGGGAACCCGGTGAGCGAGGCGGCGAGGAACGCGTCGGCCTCGGAGCACACCGCGAGCAGGATCGCGAGCGCGGCGAGGAACAGCACCGACAGCCAGGGCGAGCCGGTGAACGCGTCGAGCAGGGAGCGCGGGACGGTCACGTTGAAGGTGGCCGCGGCCATCGCGCCGAGCACGAGGAAGCCGCCCGCGTGCAGGAAGTCGTGCTGGAAACCGCGCCGGAACTCCGTGAAACGGCTGTGCCCGGGCTGGTGCCCGGTGTGCCGCGTGGCCGGGCGCAGCCACTGAGTGCGGCCCAGCAGGAGCCACAGCCAGCCCATGACGGCGGCGGTGACGAGGGAGGCCAGCAGCCGGGCGAGCACCATGAGGGGGCTGCCGGGGAAGGCGATCGCGGTGGCGGTGAGGACCACCGGGTTGATCGCGGGGGCGGAGAGCAGGAACGTGAACGCGGCGGCCGGGGTGACGCCCCGGCCGATCAGGCTGTTCGCGACCGGCACCGACGCGCATTCGCAGCCCGGCAGCACCACCCCGGCGACGCCCGCGACCGGCACGGCGAGCGCGGGCCGCTTCGGCAGCAGCCGCCCGAACACCCGGGCCGGTACGAAGGCGTTGATGGCGCCGGACAGGGCGGTGCCGAGCAGCAGGAACGGCAGGGCCTGCACGGTGATGGCCAGGCAGACGGTCCGCCACGCCTGTACGGCGGGCGCGTCCACGCCCCGCACGGCGACGAACAGCGCCGTGCCGGGGAGGACGGCCGCCGCGAGGAGCCACAGCGCCCAGTAGCGGGGCAGACCGCGGCCGGGGGCGTCGTCGTCCGGCCCGGGCGGGGCGGGCGACGGCCCCGCCACCGCGGTCCGTTCGTCTGTCGTCTGCACGTCGGCTCCGGATGTTCGCAACGCCGGGAGAGCGGGGAGGCACGGGAAGGCCCCTGGGGAAGCGCTCCGGGAAGAACATAGCGGGAGCCGGCGGCGGACCCTCAACACCCCCCTGCGGCAAGGGGTCGCGTGCTCGTCGACCACGGCTCGTCCGGTGCCGTGCGTGCCGTCGGAGGCGGCTCGTCCGGTGGCGGGCGAGCCGCGCGTGCCGTCAGACGCGGCTCGTCCGGTACCGGGCGCGCTCCGCCCGGCCGTACTGCGGCGGGAAGGGGTGCTCCGCGCCCAGCGCGCGGGCGGCCTGGCGCGGCCAGTACGGGTTGAGCAGCAGCTCGCGGCCGAGCGCCACCGCGTCCGCCTCTCCGCCCGCGAGGATCTTCTCGGCCTGCTCGGGCTCGGTGATCAGCCCGACGGCGGCGGTCGGCAGCCCCGTCTCCCGGCGCACCCGGGCCGCGAACGGGACCTGGTAGCCGGGCTCGGCGGGGATGCGGGCGTGCGGGAGGGTGCCGCCGCTGGAGACGTGCAGCAGGTCCACGCCGTGCTCCTTCAGCAGCGCGGCCAGCCGTACGGTGTCGTCCGCCGTCCAGCCCTCCGGCTCGGCCCAGTCGGTGGCCGACACCCGGAAGAAGACCGCGGTCTCCTCGGGGACGGCGGCGCGGACGGCGTCGGCGATCTGCACGGCGAGGCGGGCGCGGTTCTCGAAGGAGCCGCCGTAGCCGTCCGTGCGGTGGTTGGAGAGCGGCGAGAGGAATTCGTGCACGAGGTAGCCGTGCGCGGCGTGCACCTCCAGGACCCGGTAGCCGGCGGCGACGGACCGGCGGGCGGCGGCCACGAAGGCGTCGACGACGCCGCGGATCTCCTCGGCGGTCAGCTCGTGCGGCACCGGTTGGCCCTCGTCGAAGGCGAGCGCGCTCGGCGCGACCGGCTGCCAGCCGAGGGTGTCACGTGTCAGCGGAGCGCCGCCGCGGAACTCCTTGTCGGTGCTGGCCTTGCGGCCGGCGTGCGCGAGCTGGATGCCCGGCACGACGCCGTGCTCGTCGAGGAAGGACGTGATGCGGCGGTGCGCCTCGACCTGGGTGTCGTTCCAGATGCCCAGGTCGTAGGGCGTGATGCGGCCCTCGGGCACCACCGCGGTCGCCTCGACCAGGATCAGCCCGGGTCCGCCGACCGCGCGGGCGCCGTAGTGCTGCAGGTGCCAGTCGGTGGGGGCGCCGGTGGCCGCCCCCTCCGCGGGCGCGCTGTACTGGCACATCGGGGCCATCCAGACCCGGTTGGGCAGGGTGACACCGCGGAGGGTGTACGGCGTGAACAGGCTGCTGGACAAGGGTGCTGCTCCTCTGTGACACATGTGCGGTACTTCGACGGACATTAAATGCATGTGCCATCGAATTGCCAATCGACTGCCGCACGGTCACGCGGGGGCGGGCAGGCCCGTCAGGGCGTCTCCGGTGCCCGGCCCTGCTCGAAGCTGGCGTAGTAGGCGGCGGCCATGTCCTCGTCGCCGTGTCCCTGCGCGGCGGCGCGCTCCATACGGGCGGCGCTCGCGGCGGCGACGTCGAGGCGGACGCCGTTCCGCTCGCCCGCCCGCACGATGAGACGGGCGTCCTTGGCGGCGGTCGTCACGGCGAACTGTGCGGGCGTGAGCCGGCCGTCCAGCACGAGCCCCGCCTTGGCGCGGAGGTAGGGCAGGTCGAGGCCACCGCCGGCGATGGCGTCGAAGAAGTGCTGCGGGTCGACGCCGAGTGCCTGGGCCAGGGCGAGAACCTCGCCGGCGGCGCTGGTCGCCGCGAGGACCCAGCTGTTGGCGACCAGCTTCAGCCGGGTGGCGGAGCCGGCGGCGCCGTCCTCGCCGGTCCACACGGTACGGGAGCCGATGGCGTCGAACACGGGGGTGACGGCGGGTCGGTGCGCGCTGGGGCCGGCCGCGAGGACGAGGAGCCGGCCGTCCTCGGCCGGCCGGCGGGTGCCGAGGACGGGGGCGTCGAAGAAGACGAGGTCGTGGGTGCGGGCGAGGGCGGCGAGGTCGTCGATGGCCTCGATGCCGGCGGTGGTCGACTGCACCCAGGCGGTGCGGGGGCGCAGGCCGCTCGCGGCCTGCCGCATGACGTCGAGGGTGGCGGGGCCGTCGTAGAGCATGGTGAGGACGACGTCGGCGCCGGTGACGGCCTCGGCGGGCGTGCCGGCGACGGTGACGCCGTCCGCGGCGAGGGGCTCCGCCTTGTCCCGCGTACGGTTCCAGGCCCGGACGGCGAGCCCGGCCCGCGCGAGGTTGCGGGCCATGGGGGCGCCCATGATGCCGGTGCCGAGAAGGGCGACGGTGATGGTCATTGGCATGCGCTTTCTGGTGGGCGGGGTGAGGTGTGTGTGCGACTGCACGGTACGACGGGGACGCCGGGGGCGGGTGGCGGGGACGCCGGGGGTGGGTGTGGTGCGTGGGCGGGTGCGGGTCGGATGTGGCTGGTCGCGCCCACGCGGCGGAGCCGCGAATCGACACAGCCCCGCGCCCCTGAGGTGGGCCGGGGTGGCCCGGGGCTGAGGGGGCTCCGCCCCCAGGGTTTTCCGGGGGCCCAGGGGGCGGAGACTCCCTCGCCGTGCCACGGGTACCCGGTCCCGGCGAGACGAGCCGCCTCCCGGGAAAGGACACCCGTTCCATGCGACACGACGAGATGATCGGCAAGGTGCAGGCGCTCGCCCAGCTCCCCGACCGGGGATCCGCCGAGCGCGCGACGCACGCCGTACTGCGGACGCTCGGCGAGCGTCTGCCGGCCGGCCTGGCCGGCCACCTGGCCGCGCAGCTGACCCCCGAGCTAGCCGCCCCCGTCCGGGCGGCCACCGCGTCCGCGGCGGCCGACGGCCGCCCGAGCGGCATCGGCGAACGCTTCGGCCTGCCCGTCTTCGCCGGCCGCATCGCCGGCCGGGCGGGCACGGACGAGGACGCGGCGCTCCGCGAGGCCGCCGCCGTCCTGGAGGTGCTGGACGCCGCGCTCGCCCCGGAGCTGATGACGAAGGTCGGCGAGGAACTGCCGTCCGACATCCGCGAGTTGCTGCCCTCCGGCCGCAGCACCGAGGACACCGGCGGCACCGGCGACAACGGCCCCGGCTGAGAATCCCCGCCACGGTGGGTACCCGGGGCGCCGGAACCCCAGCCCACACCCCCGCCCCCCGGGAGACCACCGTGACGCTCAACCCGAAGATCAAGGACCGCAGGAGCCCCCTCACCCCGGCCGGCCGGGGCAAGGGCGCCTGGCTGGCGACCCTGGAGGCCGGGGCCCACGCACTGCAGTCGGCCGCCCCGCTGAAGGACTTCGACGTGTACGTCGTCGGCTTCCACTGCGCCAAGGGCGAGCCCGGCCACCAGATGGAGGCCCACCACTACTGCAAGGTCGTCAACGACGACCTGCTGCAGTGCGTGCTGTTCGACGGCAACACCCGGGACGCCCAGCTGATCGGCATCGAGTACATCGTCTCCGAACACCTCTTCGAGACGCTGCCCGAGGAGGAGCGTCCGTACTGGCATCCGCACAACTTCGAACTGCTCTCCGGGCAGCTGGTCGCCCCGGGGCTGCCCGAGAAGGCCGAGAAGGCGTTCATGAAGCGGCTGCTCAACTCCTACGGCAAGACGTGGCACACCTGGCACACCGCCGGGCTGGACGGCCCCGGGACCGGACTGCCGTACGGGGACCCGAAGCTGATGTGGTCGTTCAACCGCGACGGCGAGTGCGACGAGACGCTGAAGCGGGACCGGGACGAGGCCATGGGCCTGGACACGGACGCCCGCCGGGCGGACCGCCAGAGCTTCCTCGACGGAGCCCGCCCCCAGCACGGCGTCGACGCGATGCGGGACGACTTCCCCGGTGCCACCCCGATTCCCGGCGTGGTGGACGTCCGGGACACCACCGCCCCGACCGACCCCGGCCGGCCCTCGTGACCGTGGTGACGACGCCACTTGCACCATGCAAAGATGGGTGCCGATTCGCCACAGCCGTCGATCACGAGACGTCCGCCATGAAACAGCTTCCGGTGATCTGGTTCGTCCTGCACGTGGTGTGCGCCGTGTGCAAGGCCCAGGCCGCTCACCTCGAGTTCACCCCACCGGGACTGAGCCCGGCCCGATGGCCGCGGTGGGACACCGCGATGCGGCAGCGGTACGCGGCCCGGCGCGACGCAGACCGGTGGTGGCTGGTCGCGGAGAGCGAGGCCTACACCAACGGCTGCGGGGAGAACGTCACGGCCGAGGACGTCGCCCGCTACCAGAGCGCCTTCGTCTTCCCGCGCACCTTCGCCCAGGTGCACGACGCCGGGCTGAAGGGCGACGCGGGATTCTGCGCGGCGTGCGACGTGCCGTACTGCGCCCGGCACTGGAAGCCGGACTCCGGGGGCGGCACGGCATGCCCCCTGGGCCACCCCCGCTGACCCGCACGCCTGCGCCGCGGCCCCCTTCTCACCCGCACCGCCTACACCGCGGCGCCCCCGCCCACCCGCCGCAGCCGCCACACGTGGTCCTCGCGGTATCCCTCCGCCCCGTCCGGGGACGTGCTCGGCCTGCGCAGCGTCTCCTTCGTCTCGAGCACCCACTCCTCCTCCGGCAGCGCCAGCCGCGCGAGGAGCCCGTCGAGCGTGGGGAACTCCGCCTCGAACGGCGGTTCGTCCTGCCAGGACGGCCAGCCGCCGTGCAGCACGATCAGCAGGGTGCCGCCGGGGGCGACCGCGCCGGCGGCCCGGTGCAGGACCCCGTCCTGGTCGAGGGCGACCGGGGACTGGAGATATTCCACGTTGATCAGGTCGAAGGTGCCCTCGGGGAAGGTGCGGCCCAGTTCGTGCCGCTCCCACGTGGTGCGCTCGCCGACGCCCGCCTCGGCGGCGTGCGCGGCGGCGCGTTCCAGGGCGGTGGGTGAGATGTCCACGCCGGTGACCTGCCAGCCGCGGGAGGCGAGCCAGACGGCGTCGCCGCCCTCGCCGCAGCCGAGGTCCAGGGCCCGGCCGGGCCGGAGCCCTTCCACCTCGCGGACGAGCGGACCGTTGGGGCGGCCGCTCCAGACCCGCCCGCTGTCCCGGTAGCGGGCCTCCCAGAACGCGGCCGGATCGCTGCTGGGGGTGGGGTGCATGAGCCCTCCTGAAGACGTCCCGGCGCCGAGGGGTTCGGCACCTGTGGGGAAGCGTGCGCCCGCCGGGCACGCCGGGCAAACATCTTTGCCGTTCCGGCAAGGACGACTTCCCCGGTCCCCGGCCGGGCCACGGCCGCCGGGCGGGGTGGGCCTCGGGGCGGTGCGCAGTGTAGACATGGGGCATGGTCCGACTGCCGGGTCGATCTCGGACTCAGCCGCCCCGCCGCGACGGCGCTTCGCATGCCGGTCGCGCGGACGGGCATGCTCCGCTCCCGCGCACCGGTTCCCGCCGGCGCCGACCGCTCGCCGGGCTGTGGGCCGCCGCCGGCGGCCGCAGCGTCGCCCGGCAGGTGTTCGTCCTTCAGGCCGTGATCGTGCTGCTCCTGGTCGTCGCCGCGGTCGTCGCACTGGTGCTGCAGGTGCGCCACGACAGCACCGGCGAGGCCCGCAACCGCTCGCTCGCCGTCGCCGAGACGTTCGCCAACGCGCCCGGGACCCTGGACGCGCTGCACAGCGCGGACCCCACCGAGGTGCTGCAGCCCAGGGCGGAGGCGGTGCGCAAGAAGGCGCACGTGGACTTCGTCGTCGTCATGAACACCGACGCGATCCGCTACACGCACCCCAAGCCGGACCGCATCGGGAAGAAGTTCGTCGGCACGGTCGCCCCCGCACTGGCCGGGCACCCCGTCACCGAGGAGATCGACGGCACGATCGGCCGCCTCGTGCAGGCCGTCGTCCCCGTCACGGCCCCCGACGGCTCGGTGCAGGGCCTGGTGTCGGCCGGCGTCACCACCGAGAACATCGGCGGCGCCGCCGACCGGCAACTCCCCCTCCTGCTCGGCGCCGCGGGCATCGCGATGGCCCTGGCCACGGGGGGCACGGCACTGGTGAGCCGCCGGTTGCAGCACCAGACGCACGGTCTGGGCCCGGCCGAGATGACCCGGATGTACGAGCACCACGACGCGGTGCTGCACGCCGTGCGCGAGGGCGTGATCATCGTGGACGGCGGCGGCCGGCTGCTGCTCGCCAACGACGAGGCGCACCGGCTGCTCGACCTGCCGGGCGCGGCCGAGGGCCGGCAGGTCCGCGAGCTGGGCCTCGCCCCGGACATGGCCGAGCTGCTGGCGTCCCAGCGGGTGGCCACGGACGAGGTCCATCTGGTGGAGGACCGGCTGCTGGCGGTCAACCAGCGGCCCACCCAGCTGCGCGGCGGCCCCTTCGGCAGCGTCGCCACCCTGCGCGACACCACGGAACTGCGGGCACTGTCCGGCCGGGCCGAGGTGGCGCGCGAACGGCTGCGGCTGCTGTACGACGCCGGGGTCGGGATCGGCGCCACCCTGGACGTCACCCGGACCGCCGAGGAGCTGGCCGAGACGGCCGTGCCCCGGTTCGCGGACTTCGTCACCGTGGACCTCTCCCCCGAGGTGCTGGAGGGTCAGGAGCCGAAGGCGGGCAGCACCCTGCGCCGCTCGGCGCTCAGCGGCGTCCGCAAGGACCCACCGCTGTACCCGGTGGGCGAGCGCATCACGTTCGTCGCGAGCTCCCCGCAGGCGCGCAGCCTGAACACCGGCACGGCGCTGCTGATACCGGATCTGTCCCGGGCCCCCGACTGGCAGGCGCAGGATCCGCAGCGGTCGGCGCAGGTGATGGACCACGGCATCCACTCGCTGATCACCGTGCCGCTGCGGGTGGGCCCGCTGGTGATGGGGGTGGTCAACTTCTGGCGCGCGGAGCAGCCGGAGCCGTTCGACCAGGAGGAGCTGGTCCTCGCCGAGGAGCTGGTCGCGCGGGCCGCGGTCTCCATCGACAACGCGCGCCGCTACACGCGCGAGCACACGATGGCGGTGACGCTGCAACGCAGTCTGCTGCCGCGCAACTTCCCCGAGCAGAGCGCCCTGGACCTCGCCTACCGCTATCTGCCGGCGCAGGCGGGGGTGGGCGGTGACTGGTTCGACGTGCTGCCGCTGTCCGGCGCGCGGGTCGCGGTCGTCGTCGGGGACGTCGTCGGCCACGGGCTGCACGCCGCCGCCACGATGGGCCGACTGCGCACGGCGGTGCGCAACTTCTCCGCGCTCGATCTTCCGCCGGACGAGATCCTCGCCTACTTGGACGAGCTGGTCGACCGCATCGACCAGGACGAGGCGGAGGACGACACGGGCGCGATCACCGGCGCCACCTGCCTCTACGCCATCTACGACCCGGTCACGCGGGTGTGCACCATGGCCCGGGCCGGGCATCCGCCGCCGGCCGTGGCCGCCCCGGACAGCGAGGTGTTCTTCCCGGAGGTGCCGGCCGGTCCCCCGCTCGGGCTCGGCGGGTTGCCCTTCGAGACGGCCGAGGTGGAACTGGCCGAGGGCAGCCGGCTGGTGCTGTACACGGACGGCCTGGTGGAGAGCCGGGAGCGGGACATCGACGTCGGCCTCGAGGCGCTGCGCGGGGCGCTCGCGGCCACCGGCGAGGAATCCGTGGACGCGACCTGCCGGTCGGTGCTCGGAACGCTGCTGCCGGCCGGCCAGAACGACGACGTGGCCCTGATCGTGGCCCGCACCCGGGCGCTGGGCGCGGAGAACGTGGCCGAGTGGGAGGTGCCGTCCGATCCGGCGGCGGTCGGTGTGGTCCGCGCGCAGGTGACGCGGCGGCTGGCCGAGTGGGGGCTGGAGGAGCTGGTCTTCACCACGGAGCTGATCCTGAGCGAGCTGGTGACCAACGCGATCCGTTACGGCAGCGGGCCGATCCGGGTGCGGATGCTGCGCGAGCGGAGTCTGATCTGCGAGGTGTTCGACGCGAGCGGGACGTCGCCGCATCTGCGGTACGCGGCGACGACGGACGAGGGCGGGCGGGGGCTGTTCCTGGTCGCGCAGCTGGCGGCGCGGTGGGGGACGCGGTACGTGCGGGAGGGCAAGGTGATCTGGGCGGAGCAGGGTCTGGGGTGAGCGGGCGCCCGGGGCGTGGCCGGATTCGCCCCTCGCGGGCGTTCAGCTTTGGTTGCGGGACCGACGGCATACACTCCGGGGCCTGCGCGTATACGGTCCCGGCCATGTCGACCACCGTTTCCCGTGCTCCTGTTCCGGTCACCGTCGCCCTGGCGTGTGTGGGCGTGTTCGTCTCCTATCTGCCGGTCGTCGGGGTCTCCGCGGCGATCGGGGAGTTGCAGCAGGCGCTCGACGCCTCCACCACCTCGCTCCAGTGGATCACCGACGCCTTCATCCTGCCGACCGCCGCCCTGCTGCTGACGTGGGGTGTCGTCGGCGACCTCTACGGGCGCAAGAAGGTCTACCTGGCCGGGCTCGGACTGTTCTCGCTCGGCTGTCTGCTCTGTCTCACGGCGCAGGGCGTCGTCCAGGTCTGTGTCGGCCAGGCGCTGACCGGGGTGGGCACCGCCGCTCTCCTCCCGTCGACGCTCGGGCTGCTCAGCCATGTCTGCCCGGACCACAGGGTCCGGGCGCGGGCGATCGCCGCGTGGACGGCGTCCCTCGGCCTCGGCCTGACTCTGGGCCCGGTCATCAACGGCGCCATCCTGGAGTACGCGAGCTGGCGGTGGATCTTCCTGCCGTCCGTGGCGGCGGGCGTCCTCGCGCTGCTGGCCGGCGCCCTGCTCCTGACGGACTCCCGCGCGGAGCGCGAGCGCCATCTGGACGTCCCCGGGCAGCTCCTGGCCGCAGTCGCCATCACCGGGCTGGTGTACGGCGTCATCGAGGCCGGCCCGCACGGCTGGGGTTCGGCCGAGGTGGTGACCGCGTTCGTGGTCGCGGCCGTCGCCGCCGCGGCCTTCGTCCGGGTGGAGCTGCGCTCGCCCTGCCCGATGCTCGACATGCGGCTGTTCCGGTCCGCCGCGTTCTCCGGGGCCGCGGTCGTGATGGCGGTGACGCTGTTCGCGCAGGTGGGCCTGGTCTTCGCGCTGAGCGAGTACTTCAGCCTCGTGCACCACGCCTCGGTGTGGGACATCGGGCTGCGGCTGCTCGCGCTCAACGGCTTCACCGTCGTGCTCGGCCCCCTGGTCGGCCGGCTGATGAACCGGACCACGCCCGGCCTGGTACTGGTCACCGGTCTGGTCGTGGGCGGCATCGGGGCGCTGCTGGTGAACCTCTTCCACGCCGACACCGGCACCGGCACCGCCGCGCTGGTCATCGCGGTCCTGGGCATCGGCATCGCGCTGGCGATGGCGCCGATCACCACGATCGCCATGGACAGCCTGCCGCGCCGGCTGGCGAGCACGGCCGGTGCGGCCAACAGCGCGCTGCGTCAGATCGGCAGCGCGCTGGGACCGGCCGTCTTCGGTGTCGTCCTGACCAACCGCACCCTGGCCGCCCTGCCCGGTCACCTCGCGGAGTCCGGACTGAACCCGGCGGACCAGGGCCGGGTGGACGGCACCGTGTCGCACGTCGGCATCCAGGCGGGGGCGTTCCTGCGCCTCGACACCCCGGAGTCGACCGGCCGGGCGCTGGGCGCCTACGGGGCGAGTTTCACCGACGCGCTGCACACCTGCGCGCTCATCGGCGGCATCGGGATGCTGGCGGCGGCCGTCCTCGCCCTGGCCACCGTCGGCATCCGCCGGCACCGGACCGCGCAGGGCACCGAGTGGGAGGCGGAGGCCGCGGCGGCGAGCCGCGGCTCGGCGGTCCCCGCCGGGGGCGACGCGTAGCGGCACGGTACGGCCGGGCGGGCGGCTCCCGCCCGGCCACCGGCGTCAGTACGCGACGGGCCAGCCGCTGCTCCAGTTCAGGAGGTTGATGCCGAGCTTGGGCGTGCCGTTGTCGTTGCCGTCGTAGTAGTGGTAGACGATCAGGTCGCCGTCGACGTCGTTCATGATCGACTGTCCGCCGGGGCCGATGTACCGGCCGTGCGACTCCAGGACGGGCGTACCGCCGTTGTTCGTCATGGCGACGCCGTTCTTGTCGTAGTACGGGCCGGTGACGCTCGTGGCGCGGCCGACCTTCACCTTGTACGTCGAGCCGGTGCCCGCGCAGCACGTGTCGTAGGAGGCGAAGAGGTAGTAGTACCCGTTGCGCTTGACGACGTAGGGGGCCTCGACGGCCTTGGTCCCGGTGGGGCGGGCGGCGAGCGAGCGGCGGGTGGTGTCGGTGGAGAGCTGCTTGCCGGTCGACGGGTCGATCCGGATCATCTTGATGCCGGTCCACCAACTGCCGAAGGACAGCCACCACGTGCCGTCGTCGTCGACGAACAGGTTGGGGTCGATGGCGTTGTAGTCGCTGGACGTGGTGGAGGTGTAGACGATCCCGTAGTCGCTCCACGAGCCCGGCAGCCCGGTGCTCGAACCGGCGAGCCCGATGGCGGACTTGTTGGAGCCGAAGGTCGAGACGGCGTAATACATCAGGTACTTGCCGCCGTGGTACGAGATGTCGGGCGCCCAGGCCTCGCTCGCGTACGACGACCACCAGGACGGCTTGGTCGTGAAGGCGTCACTGCCGGCGGTGAACGCGATGCGGTCGGTGGAGGTCTTGTAACCGAGGCCGCCGCCGGTGGCGTAGAGCAGATAGCGGCCGGCGGAGGTGCGGATCATCGTGGGGTCGTGGACGACGGTGTCGCCGGTGACCGTGCCGGGGTTGGGGTAGGCCTGGGCGGCGCTCGGCACGAGGGCGAGCAGGACCGCGGCCGGAAGGGCGAGAGTTGCGGTGCGTCGGGAGGTGCGGCTCACGCGGGCTCTCCTTGAGTGGTGGGGGAACTCGGGGATGGAGCGGTTCGCGAGCGCGATCGCACGGCCCCTCCGCGCCCGGCCCCACTGTTGTTCGTGATACCGAACGCCGATCGCAGGCTCGGACAGACCGTAGGGTCGCGCCCCGTGTGCGTCAATGGGGCGTGCGTCTCGGAAAAAATGTGGGTGGTCGATGTCGATCCGGCGGTGGCCCGTTCGTCGGTGGGGTGACGGACACGCACAGGAACACGGTGAGGCGCCCGGCCGGGCGCCCCACCCGCACCGGGAGAAACCGTGAAGTACATGCTGCTGGTCTGCGGTGACGACACCGCCGACGCCACCGGAACGGCCCCCGTCGGCCCCTGGGCCGAGGAGCCCGGCGGCCAGGGGGTGCGGCTGCACGGCAACCGGCTGCGGCCGCCGGCGGACGCCGTCACCGTACGGGTGCGGGAGGGCGAAGTGCTGCGCACCGACGGGCCGTTCGCGGAGACCAAGGAGTACGTCGCCGGGACCGACTTCGTCGAGGCCGCCGACCTCGACCGACGCCGCCGGGGTCCCCGTCGGCCTGGAGGACCGGGACCGCACCGCCTGGGACCGGTCCGCGATCGACGAGGGCACCGCCCTGCTGGAGACGGCGCTGCGGCGCGGGCGATCGCGGCCCGTACCAGATCCAGGCCGCGATCGCGGCCTGCCACGCGACGGCGGCCACGGCGGCGGAGACGGACTGGGCGGACGTCGCCGCGCTGTACGGCGAACTGGTCCGCCATGTGCCGTCCCCGGTGGTCCGGCTCAACCGGGCCTTCACGGTGGGCATGGCCCGGGGACCGGAGGCGGGCCTCGCGCTGCTCGCGGAACCGGAGGCGGAGGGTTCGCTCGACGGCTACCACCTGCTGCCCGCGACGCGGGCGGATCTACTCCGCCGCGCGGGTCGCCGCGGCGAGGCCGCGGTGGCGTACGGGCGGGCGCTCGACGCCGTCGCCAACGAGGCGGAACGGATCTTCCTGCGGAAGCGGCTGGAGGGGTGCGGGTAGGGGTGGATCCGGTACGTGTTCGGGTGCGGGCCCGTCGTGGTTGCTCGCGCCCACGCGGCGAAGCCGCACATCAACACAGCCCCGCGCCCCTGAAAGCCTGGGGGCACCCCCTGGCTTCAGGGGCGCGGGGAACTGCGCGAGAAGCCCCACCGGCCGTCAGCCGACAACACCCCCCGCCGCTCCGCGCATCAGGCGGCGGTCTCCAGCCGTCCCGCCAGGTCGCGCCCGTCGGCCTTGAAGGCGGGCGGGAAGGTGAGCTTGAGGCCCTGCTCCTGGCCCTGCACGGTGAGGACGGTCTTGGCGCCCAGGCCGAGCAGCGCCGAGCTCGCCGGGGCGGCGGCGACGTACTCGCGCGGCAGCGACATCAGCAGCCTGCCGGGCCGGCCGCTGCCCTGGACGGCCTCCACGAACAGCAGTCGCCGGTCGGTGAGCACCCAGTACATGGGGCGCGGCTGCGCGATGGCGATGACGGCCCCGGCGGTGAGGGCGCCAACCACCGCCGTGGTGAGCACCCGGCGCTTGGCGGAGACCGAGCCGACCTTGGCGAGCGAGGCGAGTTCGACCTGCTCGCCCTGGGTCAGCAAGGGGCCCACGGCGTCGAGGAGTTGCTTCGTGCGTCTGTTGTTCATGACCGTCCGTACGAGAAATGACGAGAGGGGACGCGGAGTTCACGAGTAACCCGCGCCTGACCTGCGGCTTTCCGCAGGGTGCAGGAGAGGAGCGTACGGGCGGGCGCACACAGCGGGCGCAAAGACGGAGTCAGCGATCCGCAAGGAAACGGGCCGGGTTCGGTCAAGTGGGGCGGAAACGGTGGTTCCGGCTCACGCCTCCGGCTCAACCTCAGGCTCACACCTCCGACTCGGGCCAGCCGAGGAGCCGGGCGCCGATCACCGCGGTCTGCAGGGTGTAACGGTGCACGGGGTCGGCGGGGTTGGCGCCGGTGAGTTTGTGGATGCGGTCGAGCCGGTAGGTGAACGCGCGGACGCTGAGGCTGAGCCGGCGCGCGGCCTCCGCGGCGACGCAGCCGGAGTCGAAGTACGCGGTGAGCGTGTCGAGGAGCGGCCGGGCGCCGCCGCGCGCGCCCTCCAGCGGGCCGAGGGTGTGCCGCACCAGGTCGGCCATGGCCTGCCGGTCGCGGGCCAGTACCGGGTAGACGAGCAGATCGGCGGCGTGCAGTACGGGTTCGCGCAGGTCCAGGCGCTCGGCGAGGTCGAGGGCGTTGAGCGCCTCCTCGTAGGAGTGCACCACTCCCCCGGCGCCGGGGTGGGCCCGGCCGAGGCCGACCTGGCCGCCCTCCAGACACGCGTACGCCTGCTTGGCGAAGTACGCGAGGACGTCGCTCTCGTCGCCCGGGGCGATGCAGATGAGCCGGCCGCCCTTGGTGGTGAGCAGGATGCGCCGCTCCCCGAAGCGGGCGACGAGGGCGGTCTCGACCTGCCGGGTGGCCGGGTGGGTGTCGTCCACGGCGTGGTCCCCGACGGCGACCGCGACGGCGTGGGCGCGGGAGAAGAGCAGACCGAAGCGCTCGGCCCGCTCCGAGAGCCGGCCGAGGTCGCTGCGGCCGTAGAGCAGGTCGTCGATGAACTCCCGGCGGGCCGCCTCCTCCTGGCGCATCGCGAGCTTCTGGGCGCGTTCGTGCCCCTCGGCGAAGGCGTCCACCGCGTGCTCGACGACCGCGAGCAGACGGTCGGTGCCGGTGGCGGGCAGGGTGGGCCAGAGTTCGCGGGTGACCGCGAGGTGCCGGCGAACCAGGGCACGCAGCCCGTACCCGGCCACCGCCGCGCGCTCGCCCCGCGCCCGCAGCGCCTCCAGTTCGTCCCGGGTGAGGCGCCGGCCGCTGGCGCAGACCTCCGCCAGGATCCGCGTGTACTCCTCGAGCTGCTCCTCGCCGGCCCCGGCCCCCGTCACATCCGCCCCCGCTCTCAGTTCCCTCGCCCCCTGTCCATACGTCAGGACAGGGTAAGCGGGCCGGCTGACAGCGGCGGGGCGCAGGGGTCTCACGCGCACGTTCCTCTCCTGAACGGGGGTGGCGGGGCGGGGCGGCGTCCGCACGCAGCCGGCCCGGGTGCGGACACCTGCCGGTGCGCGGCACCCGGGCCGTCCCCCGTGCTCCCCTGCGGTCATCATGCCCGCGGAATTCCGGGGTCCGCATTGCCGGACCCCGGCAGGATTTTCCCCGTCAACATGCCGACGGGTCGCACCCAGAGGCGACGGAGCAACACCACCCCGCGTCAGCGGCCCCGGCGGGCGGCCCACGTGCACGCCGCGGCCGCCGCCGACGTCACGACGGCCACCGCCCCCACCCGCGCCGCGCGCACGCGCAACCCCGGCGTCGGCCGCCCCGTGGCCGCCCGTCGCTCGGGGCGCCGGGAACCCGCCCGCGCGTCCCCGTCCCGCGCCGCCTTCATCACCTCGGCCAGGTGCAACGCCTGCCGCCCCGTCCGCGCGTCCTTGATCTGCGTCTTGCAGGAGAAGCCGTCCGCCACCACCAGACAGTCCTCGTCGGCGTCGCGGACCGCGGGCAGCAGGGCCTGTTCGCCGCAGTCCATGGAGATGTCGTACTTGCCGCCCTCGAAGCCCCAGGACCCGGCGAGCCCGCAGCAGCCGCCCTTGAGGTTCTCCACCTCCAGGCCCATCTTCTCCAGCAGTTGCTGGTCGGGGCTCATGCCACCCGTGGCGCGCTGGTGGCAGTGGCCCCAGAGCAGGGCCTTGCCCTCCAGCCGGGGCGGCGTGACGTCGAACTTCTGGAAGAACTCGGCGAAGTGGTACGCGTTGCGGGTGAGCCGGCGGGCGTCGTCGTCGTGCGGGAGCAGCTTGGGCAGTTCGTCCTTGAACACGGCCAGACAGCTCGGTTCCATGCCGACGATGGGCGTGCCCGCCCGCAGATGGGGCCGCAGTACGTCGAGCACCCGGTGCAGATAGCGTTCGGCGGCGTCCAGGAACCCGTAGTCGTACAGCGGACGTCCGCAGCAGACGTGCTGCTCGGGCATGACGACCCGCCACCCCGCGGCCTCGATCGCCTCGACGCAGGCCACGCCCACCCCGGTGTGGAAGTGGTTGTTGAACGTGTCGGGGAAGAGGACGACGGGCCGGCCGCCCGGGTTGGCCGTGCCACCGCGCCGGGCGAACCACTCCTGGAGCGTCATCGGGGCGAAGCGCGGCAGGGGGCGCTTGCCGTCGATGCCCGCGACCAGCTTGGCCAGGCGGGCGAGGCCCGGGGTGTGGGTGACGAGGTTGGCGACCTCGGGGACGCGGGAGGCGATCCGGGCGGCCTGGTCGATGAACCCGAAGGCGTAGGCGTACCGGGGACGTTGGCGGCGGGCGGACTTGTAGTGGTGGTGCAGGAACTCCGCCTTGTACGTGGGCATGTCCACGTTGACGGGGCAGTCGTTGGTGCAGCCCTTGCAGGCGAGGCAGAGGTCGAGGGCGTCCTTGACCTCCTCGGACTGCCAGCCGTCGGTGACGACGTCGCCTTCGAGCATCTCGTACAGCAGCCGGGCGCGGCCCCGGGTGGAGTGCTTCTCCTCGCGGGTCACCTGGAAGCTGGGGCACATCGTGTTCTCCGCCTGCGGCACCCGGCACTTGCCGATGCCGACGCAGCGCACGGTGGCGTGCGCGAAGTCGCCGCCGTCGTCCGGGTAGGCGAACTTCACCTGGGGACGCGGCGGGTTGTAGTCGGTGCCGAGCTTGAGGTTCTCGTCCATCCGGTAGGGGTCGACGACCTTGCCCGGGTTCATCTTCCAGCCCGGGTCCCAGATGGTCTTGAACTCCCTCATGGCTTGGACGAGTTCGGGCCCGTACTGCTTTTCCAGGAGTTCGGCGCGCTGCTGACCGTCGCCGTGCTCGCCGGAGACGGAACCGCCCATCGACGCCACCAGGTCGCCGGCCTCCTCCATGAAGGCGCGGTAGGTGGCCAGGCCGTCGGCGGTGCGCAGGTCGAAGCTGAGCCGGCAGTGGATGCAGCCCTGGCCGAAGTGGCCGTACATGGCGCCGGTGATGCCGTGCCGGTCCATGACCTCGCGCAGCTTGCGCACGTACTCGGCGATGCGGGTGGGCGGCACCGCGGAGTCCTCCCAGCCGGGCCAGTGGTCCTGGCCGTCGGGCGGGAAGGCGGTGGAGCCGAGGCCGCTCTCGCGGATGGCCCACAGGTGCTCGCTGGTGCCGCCCTCCTGGGTGCTCTTGGCGATCCGGACGCGGTCGCGGTCGTAGCCCTTCTCACCGGTGAGCCAGGCGACGAAGCGGTCCGCCTGGGCGACGGAGTCCTCGGTGGTGTCCGCGCCGAACTGGACGACGAGCCAGGCCCCGCCCTCGGAATGCGGCAGCTCCTTGATGTCCTCGGCGTTCATGTTCTTCAGCTGCTGGTCCTTGATCAGCTGATGGTCGAGTCCTTCGAGGCCGATCGGTTCGAAGCCCTCGATGATCTCGGTGCAGTGCTCGGACGCCCCGGCCAGGTCGTCGTACTCCACGACCACGGTGGTGCGCTGGAGCAGGGCGGGGGTGAGCATGAGGACGGCCCGGAGCGCGGTGGCGCAGGTGCTCTCGGTGCCGACCAGGGCGCGGGCGACGTTGAAGCCGCGTTCGGGCAGGAGTTCGTCGAGGTTGTAGCCGGAGACCCGGCGCGGCACCTCCTCCACGGAGTGGAACCCGGCCCGGATGGCGTCGGCGTACTTGTCGCGCAGAGCGCGCAGGGCGGCGTAGATCTCGCCCTTGCGGCCGCCCGCGGCGATGATCTCGTCGAGTTGGTCCTCCTCGTTCACGCCGACCCAGAAGCGTGCGCCGTCGTAGGTGACGACCTCCAGGGCGTGCACGTTGTCGCTGGTGCGCGGTCCGGGGCCGTAGAGCTGCGACTGGACGGAGTGGATGCCGCAGGAGTTGTTGCCGATGTTGCCGCCGATGACGCACCGCGAGTGCGAGGAGGGGTCGGGTCCGAAGACCAGGTCGTACTTCCCGGTGTGCCGGTTGAGTTCCTCGTTGATGACGCCCGGCTCGCAGGTGACCAGCCGCTTGTCGGGGTCGATCTCGCCGATGGCGGTGAGGTACTTGGAGTGGTCGATGACGACGGCCTCGTTGACCGTCTCGCCGGACAGGCTGGTGCCGCCGCCGCGGTTGAGGACGGGGGCGCCGAAGCGGTGGCAGATCTTGTGCGCGGCGACGACGTCGTCCAGGGTGCGCGGGACGACGACGCCGATCGGCACCTGGCGGAAGTTGGAGGCGTCCTGGGCGTACAGGCCGAGGGAAGCGGTGTCGAAGCGGACCTCGCCGTCGACCGCCTTGCGCAGCGCGCGCTCCAGTCTGCCCACGTCGACGGTCTCCCGGCCCCGGGGCGCGCCAGCGATGTCCGGGTGGGTCTTCGCGGGGACGTCGCGCGTCGAGCGGCGTGCTGTGGTCGCCATCTGGTGTCAGCTCTCCTTTGCCTGCCCGGTCACGCCGGGCGCGTTCCGTACACGCGGTAGGGCTCCGCGTCGGCCCACTTGACGTCGAGGCCGAGCCCGGGGCGGGCGGGGTCGGGGCGCAGGGCGCCGCCGGCCGGGGACAGGGTGCCGTCGAGGAGCAGGCTCTCGACGCGCACGTGGTCGTGGAAGTACTCCAGGTGCCGCAGCCGGCGCACCGCGCAGAAGACGTGGGCGGAGACGGCAGGGGCGCAGTGGGCGGACAGGTCGAGGTGTTCGGCGGCCGAGAGGCCGGCGATCTCCAGCACCCCGGTGATGCCGCCACAGCGGGTGACGTCGGCCTGGAGGCAGTCCACCGCGCGGCCGTTCACGAGGTTGACGAAGTCCTGCGGGGTGTAGGCGTATTCGCCCGCGGCGATCTCCAGCCGGGCCGGTCCCCGCTCGCGCAGCAGGCGCAGGCCCTCCAGGTCGGCGGAGCTGACGGGCTCCTCGAACCAGCGCACGTCCCACTCCTCGTGGAACCGGTGCGCCCAGTACAGGGCCTGTTTGCGCCCCAGTGCGCCGTTGGCGTCGGTGAAGACCTCCGCCTCGTCGCCGACCGCCCGGCGGACCGCGGTCAGCCGCCGGGGGTCCTGCTCCGGGTCGCGGGAGGTCTTCAACTTCACCCGGGGGATGCCCTGTTCGACCCAGCCGCCGAGCTGGTCGGTGAGCCGGTCGAGGGAGTAGTTGGTGAAGCCGCCGCTCCCGTAGACCGGCACCCGGTCGTGGTAGGCGGGCAGGAGGTGGACGAGCGGCAGGTCCAGCAGCCGCGCCTTGAGGTCCCACAGCGCCACGTCGACGGCGGAGAGCGCCATGGCACCGACGCCGGGGCGGCCCGCGTTGCGCATCCGCACGCCCATCTCGTGCCACAGCGCGGCCGGTGCGACGGCGGAGCCGCCCCGCACCACCGGGGCCAGCTTGGACTCGACGAACGAGGCGACCGAGGTGTCCCCGTAGGTGTAGCCGATGCCGGTGCGGCCGCCGGCGTGCACCCGGACCAGGACCATGGTGGTGGAGTCCCAGTCCAGGGTGCCGTCCTGCTCGCTGCCGTCGGGGCCGTCGACGGGCACCTCGAAGGCGTGCACGTCGACGGCGTCGACCGGGCGGTCGGCCGGTGAGCCGGTGCCGGGGGCCGGGTCACTCCCCGTCATGGTGGCGTCCGGGCAGGTGCTCGGCGACCTCGGAGAGCTTCTGCCGCATGCCCTTGGCGGCGATGCCGACCTTCTCCGGGTCGTGCACGGCGGCCTTCGCGGCCTTCTTGCCCTGGGCGAGCATGATGTGCGGCGGGATCGGCGCGATCTCCTGGTCGACCTTGAACTCCAGGACCACCGGCCGGTCACTGGCCAGCGCCTCGTCCCAGGCCTTGCCGATCTTCTTCGGCTGGTCGCAGTAGATGCCCTTGAGGCCGAGGAGTTCGGCGTACTGGGCGTAGGGGACGTCCGGGATGTACTGCGAGCCCGGGAACTTGGGGTCCCCGGCCATGGCGCGCTGCTCCCAGGTGACCTGGTTGAGGTCCTGGTTGTTGAAGATGCAGAAGATGAACGGCGCGGGCCCGGCGAGCCGGTCCAGGTACCGCTTGATGGTGATCATCTCGTTCATGCCGTTCATCTGGAACGCGCCGTCCCCGACGAAGGCGATCACCGGCCGGTCCGGGTAGGCGAACCGGGCCGCGATGGCGTACGGCGTGCCGGGGCCCATCGTCGCCAGGGTGCCGGAGAGCGAGGCCTGCATGCCCTTGCGGAGCTTGAGGTGGCGGGCCCACCAGTTGGTGCCGGAGCCGGAGTCGGCGGTCAGGATGCAGTTCTCGGGCAGGCGCGGCGAGAGTTCACTGGCGACCGCCTCGGGGTTGATCTTCCCTTCGAAGTGCTGGCCGGCCCGCTTCTCGCACAGGTCGTTCCACTCCTTGACGTCCTTCTCGATCTCCTGGCGCCAACTGCGGTCCTCCTTGCGCCGCAGAAGCGGCAGCAGGGCCTTGAGCGTCTCCTTGGAGTCACCGACGAGATGGGCGTCCATCGGGTAGCGGATGCCGATCATGCGTCCGTCGATGTCGATCTCGACGCCCTTGGCCTGGCCCTCGTCGGGCAGCCACTCCGCGTACGGGAAGCTGGTGCCGACCATGAACAGGGTGTCGCAGTTCTGGATCATCTTGTCGCTGGCCTTGGTGCCGAGCAGGCCGATGGGGCCGGTGACGAACGGGATGTCGTCGGGCAGCACCTCGCGGCCGAGCAGCGCCTTGGCGACGCCGGCGCCGAGCAGTTCGGCCGCCTCCACGACCTCGCTCGCGGCCTTGGCGGCACCCTGGCCGATGATCATGGCGACCTTCTCGCCCGTGTTGAGGATGTCGGCCGCCTTGCGCAGCTCCCCCTCGTCGGGCAGCATCCGCGGCTGGCTCCAGCCGACGCTGGAGAAGACCGCGCCGTGCATCTTCGGCGGCGAGGGCTGGGCGTCCTCCTCCTGGATGTCGTCCGGGACGATGATGGTGGCCACCGAGCGGGTGGTGAGGGCGGTCTTGAACGCCCGGTCGATCACGTGCCGGGCCTGACCCGGGTGCGTGATCATCTGGCAGTACTCGGAGACGTCCGCGAACAGCGTCTCCAGCGCGATCTCCTGCTGGTAGTGGGAGCCCAGGGAGAGCCGCTTCTGCTGGCCGACGACGGCGACGACCGGCTGGTGGTCCAGCTTGGCGTCGTAGAGACCGTTGAGGAGGTGGACGGCGCCGGGGCCCGAGGTGGCGGCGCAGCAGCCCACCTCGCCGGTGAACTTGGCGTGCGCGCAGGCCATGAACGCGGCCATCTCCTCGTGGCGCGTCTGGATGAACTCGGGGTGCCCCTCCGCCCGGTCGAACGCGCCGAGCAGGCCGTTGATGCCGTCGCCGGGATAACCGTAGACCCGCTCGATCCCCCATTCCCGCAGCCGTTGCAAGACGAAATCGGCGACCAATGCCATGTCGTACTCCTTCGGGCACACCTGGTTTCACACGTCACGCGTGGTTCGTCACCTGTGGGTGACCCGCCCGTGCGCCCGGTAAACGGCGGATTCGGGACGGCCACCCCGTCGGGCGCGGTCGGGTGGCCGCGCACCGGTTCCCGGGTTCTTTGGTCTGTGCAAAAATTTCGGAACCCCACGTAACCGGCGGCTCCGCGGAGCGGCGGCCGAGGGCGGGGGTGTACGAGGCAGGGAGCAGCGGATCGTGACCCTTCAGGGGCCGGGGGGCGAGGGTTCCCCGGAGAACGAGGACGGCGGGGCCGCCATACCGGAAGGGGTGTGGACGCGCTTCGCCCACGACGACGAGCGGGCGATCGCGGAATCGGCGCCGCGCGAGCCGTCGGCCCTGGAGCGGGCGGAGGGCGCGCGGGTCGGGACCCACGCCGGCCGCGACGGCTCCGGCGGCGCGGCTGCGGTCACCGGCGGCCCCGACGGGGGCGGGTGGGAACCGGCCGATGCCGTCGGCGAGTTGTGGCAGCCGGAGGAGTGGCGGGCCGGCCCGGCCTGGCGCGACCTCGACGCGCGGGCCAGGCGCCGCCGGATCGCCCGGCTGCTCGGTGCGGCCACCGCGGTCGTCCTGCTGTGGACGGTCGCCTCCCGCGCCCCCGTCGGCCCGCGCGACGGCTACCGGCCCGACGGCTCCCGGGTGGAGCAGTCCGAGAACGCCCCCCTCTGGGTCCCGGCGACACCGGGGCCCACCCCGCGGGTCTCCCCGAGCGGCACTCCTCCCACCCGCCACCTGGGGTGACGCGCCCGGTCGGCGGGCGGGGCGCGAGGTACGGCGCGGCTGGTGGAGGGACGGCGCAGGTCCGCGTGTTGCGGAGGGGACGCAGCGGGTACTCCCGGCGCACAGTCACGCGGGAGGTCGAATGAGGGTGCGCTCACTGTTCCGCGGCATCGCGCCGCTCACCGTGGCCGCTTCGGTGCTGCTGACGGGCGGCTGCGCGGGAAGCGAGGGCGCGCAGAAGCCGCCCTACTCGGCGCCGGGCGCCAACGCCGACCTCGGGCCGTTGGCGATCCGCTACGTCCACGCGGCCCATCCGGGGGGCGGCTCCTGGCGGGCCGGCTCGGACGTGCCGGTGTATCTGTACGTGCGCAACGAGGGCGACGCGAAGGACACCCTCGTCTCGGCGAAGAGCGACCGGGCCGGGTCGGTGGCCCTGGTCGACGGCGCGGGGCACGAGCTGCCGGACGGGATCACGGTGGCCCCGCACACGACCGGGATGCTGTACGCCGGGAAGCCGCACCTGGAGCTGCGGAACATCGGCGAACGGCTGCGGGCGGGCGACTTCCTGAAGCTCACCCTGACCTTCCGGAAGGCCGGCTCGACGACCCTGACGGTGCCCACGCAGGTGATCGAACCGTCCACGCTGCCGCCGAGCAGCCCGGAGCCCACACCGCCCAGGACCACGCCACCACCGACGACCGCGCCGCCGCACACCACCACGCCGCCGCCCACGACCACCGCGCCGCCGGCCTCACCGACGCCGTCCTCCTGACGGCCGGGACGCCACCGGCGTTCGGTTGTCAGGCCGGCAGGGCCTCGTCCAGTCCGAGGTGGTCGAGCAGCCGCGCCCGGTGCAGATCGGCGACCGGCGCCACCAGGTCCGGATGGCGGAGCAGCGCCGCCGCGCGGACGTCCCGGGTGTCCGGCGCGAGAAGGCGGCGGAAGTCGAGCGGGAGCCCGCCCGCGTGCTCCCCCGCCGTGACCGCGGCGACCGCCCCCTCGGCGAGCGCCGGGTCGCTGAGCAGGCAGGTGGCCCAGCTCGCCACCACCTCGTCCACCCAGGTGCGCCAGGCGAGGCCGAGCCCCTCCTCGTCCTCGTCGAGGGGTTCCGCACCCGTGACCCAGTCGAGCCGGGCGGAGCCCCCGGAGCCGGCCATCGCGGCCAGCTCGGCGTCGACGGCGGTCGGGTAGCACAGCCACGCGGCGACGGTCACCGCCTGCCGGGCCTGGACCTCGGCGAGGGCGGAGTCCAGCGCGCTGCCCGCCGACGGGTAGGTGAGCGTCAGCCACTGCGAGGTCGCGGCGATGAGCGGGGAGAGGTCTGCGGACACGACGGGGCCGTTCCGATCGCGGAGGCGGAGGGGAGGACGCGGGAAAGATATCCCCGCCGTCCCGCCCCGCGATATGGCGCGGACCACGCCCCGGACGTGGCCTCGGCCACGTCACCGTGCGTGCCACGGCGGCCACGGTGGAGCCGCGCGCCGGGGGGACCCGAGCGCCGGTCTCAGCGCGCCCCCGCCCCCTGCTCCGCCCGGTACAGGTCCTTCGACGTCCGGATCAGCTCGCTCCGCTCCTGCGTCGAGCCCACCATCGGCTGCGAGCCGTGCAACGGCACCTGCGCGCTCTCGGGCAGGAACTTCACGGTCACCAGCCCGATGACACCGGCGAGGATCAGGTAGTACGCGGGCATCATGTCGTTCCCCGTGGCGTTGATCAGCGCCTCGGTGACCAGCGGCGTCGTCCCGCCGAACGCGGACACGGCGACGTTGAAGCCGATGCCCATGGCCGCGTAGCGCACGGCGGTCGGGAACAGCGCGGGCAGCGTCGCGGCGCTCGGCGCGGCGAACCCGGCGAGCAGCGTGGACAGGATCAGGACGCCGCCGATCGGCGCCCACGTCCCCTCCCTCTTGATCAGCAGGAACGACGGGACGGCGAGGACGATCATCGCGGCGGCCGCGACGGCGTAGACGGGCCGCCGCCCGACCCGGTCGCTGAGCCGGCCGAGGAAGGTGATCAGCAGGACGATCCACACCATGCCGATCAGCACGAGCACGTCGGCGGAGCCGCTGGAGCGGTTCAGGGTCTCGGTCTGGTAGGTCGGCAGGAAGCCGGTGACCATGTAGTTGGTGACGTTGTAGAGGAGCACCAGGCCCATGCAGATCAGCAGGGGCCGCCAGTGTTCCTTGACGATGGTCTTGAACTCCGTGCCCGCCGACTCCTGGGCGAGGCTCTTCTCGTGCTCGTCGAGCTGCTGCTGGAAGGCCGGGGACTCCTCCAGCTTGAGCCGCATGTACAGGCCGATCACGCCGAGCGGCCCGGCGATCAGGAACGGGATGCGCCAGCCCCAGGCGAGCATCTCGGCATCGGTGAGCGCCAGGTTCAGCACGGTGACCAGCGCGGAGCCGAGCGCGTAGCCGACGAAGGTGCCGAAGTCGAGCCAGCTGGAGAGGAAGCCCCGGCGGCGGTCCGGCGAGTACTCGGCGACGAAGGTGGTGGCGCCGCCGTACTCGCCGCCGGTGGAGAAGCCCTGTAGCATCCGGGCGAGCAGCAGCAGGACGGGCGCGGCGATGCCGATGGTGGAGTAGCTGGGGATGAGCCCGATGACGAACGTGCCGATCGCCATCATGATCATGGTGGTGGCGAGCACCTTCTGCCGGCCGACGCGGTCGCCGAGCGGGCCGAAGACGAGGCCGCCGAGCGGGCGTACGACGAAGGCGGCCGCGAACGTGGCGAAGGACGAGATCAGCTGGGCGCCGGGCGAGGCGCCGGGGAAGAACACCTTGCCGAGGGTGGCGGCGAGGTAGCTGTAGACGCCGAAGTCGAACCACTCCATGCAGTTGCCGAGCGCCGAGGCGCCGACGGCCCGCTTGAGCAGGGGTGCCTCGACGACCTGGACGTCCTCGGCGCTGAAGGCCCGCCGGTTGCGGCGGAGCCTGGAGGTCAGCTCCTCCCGGACCTGCCGCGGCAGCGCCGCGACGGTTCCCGGCAGCTTGGTCCGGTTCCGGGGAGGGGACTGTCCGTCAGGCCTCGCGTCACTCACGCTGCTGCCTTTCCACTACGTGCCCTGCAGGTACCGTTCTGCTCGCTTCGGCGGTTTCATTCCCGTACCGCCGGGCGAACGCGGCGCCGCGGTGATCACCGGGCGCACCCCGAGCGCCTGCCCGGTCTCCCGCCGGACACACGGCGCGGGGCCGCACGAAGAGCCGCGGCCCCGGTGCGGCCGGGTTCACCGTCCCGCCTCCAGGAGCTGCTGGAAGCGGGTCATGCAGGGCAGGCAGTGGTGGTCCGTCTCGTCCCGGGACGGTCCCGAGCCGTCCGGGACGTCCGCTCCGCACAGGCTGGTGCCCCGCTGCCCGGTCACCACGTGCCACACCGGTCTTCCGCTGCCGGGTTCCGGACCGACGCGCATCTCGTGCATGGTCACCACCTCCTGGGACGACGCACCTTCCAGGAGACCCCGCCGGGCGGCCCGGGGCCGCGATCAAGGCCGCCGTCCGGGTGATCCGGGCAGCGCGCGCCGCCCGTCACCGGGAGTCCGGCGAGGGCGGCCGGGCCTCTTTCGTCCGGCCGTGGGCGGTTCGCGGGGCGGGCGGCGGGAACTCCCGCAGGGGGAGAGCGAAACCGGTGCCCCGGTGACCGGAGGAGAGGCGGACCGCGCATGCCCGTGCAGCACCATGGTGACGACGGCCACGAGAGCCGGGACCTGGAGATCAATCCGGTCTTCAGCCGGGAGCCCCTGCGCGTGCCCCGGTACGCGCTGCCGGACGGCGAGATGGAGCCGGACACCGCCTACCAGGTGATCCACGACGAGCTGATGCTCGACGGCAACGCCCGGCAGAACCTGGCGACGTTCGTGTCGACCTGGGCGGAGCCCCAGGCCCGGCGGCTGATGGACGAGTGCGCCGAGAAGAACATGATCGACAAGGACGAGTACCCGCAGACCGCCGAACTCGAGACGCGCTGCGTGCACATGCTCGCCCGGCTGTGGCACGCCGAGCACCCCCACCGGGCGATGGGCTGCTCGACGACCGGGTCGAGCGAGGCGGCGATGCTCGGCGGCCTGGCGCTGAAGCGGCGCTGGCAGCGGCGGCGCCGGGCCGAGGGGAAGCCGGCCGACCGGCCCAACCTGGTCATGGGCATCAACGTGCAGATCTGCTGGGAGAAGTTCGCCGACTACTTCGAGGTGGAGCCCCGGTACGTGCCGATGGAGGGCGACCGGTTCCACCTCACGCCGGAGAAGGCGGTCGAACTGTGCGACGAGAACACCATCGGTGTCGTCGCGGTCCTCGGCTCCACCTTCGACGGTTCCTACGAGCCGGTCGCCGACATCGCCGCCGCCCTGGACGAGTTGCAGTCCCGTACCGGACTGGACATTCCCATCCATGTCGACGGCGCCTCCGGCGGCATGATCGCCCCGTTCCTCGACCCGGATCTTGAGTGGGACTTCCGGCTGCCGCGGGTCGCCTCCATCAACACCTCCGGCCACAAGTACGGCCTGGTCATGCCCGGCGTCGGCTGGGCGCTGTGGCGGAACGAGGAGGCCCTCCCGGACGACCTGGTGTTCCACGTGAACTACCTCGGCGGCGACATGCCGACGTTCGCGCTCAACTTCTCCCGGCCGGGCGCCCAGATCGTCGCCCAGTACTACAATTTTCTGCGCCTGGGCTTCGAGGGCTACCGGCGGGTGCAGCAGACCTGCCGTGACGTCGCGACGGGGCTCGCGCGCGAGATCGCCGGGCTCGGTCCGTTCGACCTGCTCACCGACGGCAGCGACATCCCGGTGTTCGCGTTCCGGATGCGGGACGGCGTCGAGCACTTCAGCGTCTTCGACGTCTCCGCCGGGCTGCGCGAACGCGGCTGGCTGGTGCCCGCGTACACCTTCCCGAAGGACCGTACCGATCTGGCGGTGCTGCGGATCGTGGTGCGCAACGGGTTCAGCCACGACCTGGCCGACCTGCTGATGCAGGACCTGCGCCGGGTCCTGGCGCGGCTGGACAAGCAGCACGAGCCGCACCGCGACGCCGACGACGCGGGCGGCTTCGCCCACGGCGCGGAGACCAAGAACCCCCGCACCCCGGGCCGCCACTGACCCGATGCGACGGGTCCGACCCGAGCCGAAGGAGGAGACCGATGTGCCGTCTGTTCGGCCTCAGCAGCGCGCCCCGGCGCACCCGCGCCACGTTCTGGCTGCTGGACGCCCCCGACAGCCTCAGCGAACAGAGCCACGACGATCCCGACGGCACCGGCCTCGGGTACTTCACCGCCGACGGCACCCCCGAGGTGCACAAGGCGCCGCTGGCCGCCTACGAGGACCGGGCGTTCACGCAGGAGGCCCGGAACGTGGAGTCGGAGACCTTCCTCGCCCACGTCCGGTTCGCCTCGACCGGCAGCCTGGACATCCGCAACACCCACCCCTTCGAGCAGGACGGGCGGCTGTTCGCCCACAACGGCGTGGTCGAGGGCCTGGACCGGCTCGACGAGCATCTGGGCGAGGACCGTGCGCTCGTCAGGGGCGACACCGACTCCGAGCGGTGCTTCGCCCTGGTCACCCGGGAGATCCGCCGCAACGGCGGCGACGTCGCCGCGGGCATCGAGAGCGCTGTCGGCTGGATCGCGGAGAACCTGCCCGTCTACGCCCTCAACCTGATCCTCACCACGCCGCACGAGCTGTGGGCGCTGCGCTACCCCGAGACCCACCGGCTCTACACGCTGCGCCGGCACGCCGGCGGCCACCACGGCACCCGGCACCTCGACCACAGCGGCAGCGACGGCCATCTGCGCGTCCACTCCGCGCACCTGGCGGACTCCCCCGCCGTGGTCGTCGCCAGCGAACGCATGGACGACAACCCGCAGTGGCGGCTGATGGAGCCGGGCGAACTGCTGCACGTCGGCCCCGATCTGCATGCCACGCACCATGTCGTGCTGCCGGATCCACCGGCGCACCGGCTCACCCTGGCGGACCTCCGCCCCGACGCGGCCGCCTCGCAGAAGGCCGCCTGAGACGAGACCTGGAGGAACCATGTGGAAGCGCAGGAAAGGTGCCCGGCCGGCCAGGATCCTCCCGCTGGAGCTGTGCGATCTGTGCGCGGCGACCTTCCCGCAGGAAGAGGCCAAGCGCGGCTACGTGCCGGACTCGTCGTCCGTGCACCCGACGAACGACGGCTACGACGGGCTGCGGGCCCTGACGGCCTGCGGCGACGACCACTTCGAGGTGCTGCGCAAGCAGTACTTGCGGCGGCCCTACGTGGAGGAGGAGCTGTGGGCCGCCAAGATAACGCGCGTACTGACCACCGGTCCGCCGACGCTCACCATGGACCAGCTCGGCTGCCGCACCGGGCTGCACGAGCCGGAGCTGCGCCGGGCCATCGCCTGGCACAACGAGCGGATGCGGCGGTACGCCGCGGAGGAGTAACCGGCCCAGGGGCCGTGGCCGCCCCGGACCCGCCGTGCCGGGCGGGGTCCGGGGCGGCCGGTCGTCACCCCTCCTGCTCGACGCGTCACCCCTTCTGTTCGACGCGCACCCAGTCCACCTCCGCCTGCACGTTCCCGGCCGCGATCCGGTCCACGCTGGACTGCGGCAGCCCCCAGTAGGGGCTGGTCACCTTGTTCCAGCCGGCCGGGTACGCGCCGCCGAGCGCCAGGTTGAGGATGACGTACTGGTTGTGGTCGAAGACCCACTTGCCGCGCGTCGATTCCAGGACGTTGCGGGTGGTCTCCTGCACGAGGCGGTCGTCGACAAGGAAACGCATGGCGGTCGGGGTCCACTCGACCGCGTAGGCGTGCCACTGGTCGGCGGTGCCGCCGTTCGGATACGTCTGCCGGGCGCCGATGTTGCCGTCGGCCGAGTAGCCCGGGCCGTGCAGGGCGGAGCTGGTCCAGTCGCCGTAGCCGATGTTCTCCATGATGTCGGTCTCGCCGGAGGCCGGCCAGGAGACCGAGGGGTCGTCGACGTTGCTGCCGAGCAGCCAGAACGCGGGCCAGAAGCCGTCGCCGACGGGCAGCTTCATACGGGCGCTGACCTTGCCGTAGGTGAAGTCGAACGTGGTGTTGGTGTCGATGCGTCCGGAGGTGAAGTCGTAGGTGCCGCCGCCCGCCTTGGTGCAGCCCTTGCAGTACTTGGCGCGCAGCACCAGGTTGCCGTTCTCGGTGCGGATGTTGTCGGGGGAGTCGACGTAGGCCTGCGACTCGCCGTTGACCGGGCCCATCTCGGTGCCGGTGCGCACCACCCGCCACTTGGAGCGGTCCAGGGAGGAGGTGGTGAAGTCGTCGAAGAACGTGGTGCGGTAGCCGCCCGACTGCTCCGCGGGCAGCGCCGGGTAGGCGGCCGAGGCGCTGCCGCCGGTGCCCCAGACCTGGAACTCGTAGAGGGAGTAGCCGAACTGGGCGGTGGCGGGCGCCGGGTTGTAGAAGGAGCGGCGTTCCACGCCGAGCATGCGGACGTAGCGTCCGGTGACCGGCTGCGGCAGCTTCACGGTGTCGTGCAGTCCGACCGCGTCGCCGGGCGACGTGACGTTGGCGCGGCGGGCGGCGACGTCGGCGGCGGCGGGCTGGTACACCGTGCGCCAGGTGCGGTTGTCGTCGGAGACCTGGATCCGGTAGTCGACGGCGTAGGCGGCCTCCCAGTACAGGTCGACGGTGTCGATGGTGGAGGTGGCGCCGAGGTCGACGGAGACCCAGCGGTCGGCGTTCCAGTCGCTGGACCAGCGGGTGGCGTCGTCCTTGAGGTTGGCGGGGATGCCGCCGTCGGTGACGTAGGAGGGCGAATTGCCCGCGTGCTGGTAGAAGTTGGAGTACGCGGGGTGGTGCAGGGCGAGGTTGGTGCGGGCGGTGGAGGCGGGCGCGGGCTCGCCGCCGTAGACCTTGAACGAGTAGAGCGAGTAGCCGTACGGGGTGGCACGTTCGATGCCGCGCATGCGCACGTAGCGGCCGGTGACCTCCTGCGGGTAGGTGTGCGCGGTGACGGTGCCGCCGGTGCCGGCGGTCTCGGTGTAGAAGGGCGTCCAGTCGGTGCCGTTCTTCGACACCTCCAGGGCGTATCTCTTGCCGTAGGCGGCCTCCCAGTCGAGGACGACGGTGTCGATGCGCAGGGTGGTGCCGAGGTCGAGGCGGATCCAGGCGTCGTCGGCGAAGTCGCTGGACCAGCGGGTGGAGGGGTTGCCGTCGAAGGCGAGGCCGGGGGCGGTGCCGGCGTTCTCGCTGCCGGAGGCGGTGGCTGCGGAGGGGGTGGCGGCGTAGGCGGCCGCGGCGCGGTCGGTGTCCCAGTTGGCGGTCGCGGCGGCCTGGTGGGCGGGGGCGGCGAGGGCCGGTGCGGGGGACAGCAGGGCCGCCGCGGCGAGGGTGGCGAGGGCGGTGAGCAGGGTGCGGGGGGTGCGAGAGGAACGCATGCGGGTTCTCCCTCGGGGAGGTGGGGGCGCCGGTGATACACGGTCACGGCTTAATTTAGGACGTGAGTTAAACCCCGCTACGCGTACACGTCAAGAGCCGCGGCAACACCTGCGACACACACTTGTTGAAGACACGGTGAAGGACGCCGGTCCGGTGACGATCGTCGCGAAAGCGGGCAACCGGCGCCAGAACAGGGCTATGTGACGCTGCCTCGCCCGCCGGCGAGAAAACTTGCCGCCCGGCTCTTGACGCACGGAACACGCCAGATGAAGCATGCACGGCACGAGAGCGCTCTCAACTCCCCCTCGTCGTTCAGTTCCTTAAGCCATCGGACCCTATCCCGGCAGGAGAGCCGCCCCATGCGCCCTTCGTCCTCTCCGGACGCCACGCCCCCTTCCGATCCCACCCCCTCCCCCGCGTCCTCCGGCCCGCGCGAGATGGGCCGCAGGGCCGTCCTCGGGGCCGCCGCCGCGGTGGCCGCGACACCGGCCCTGCTCGCCCTGTCCACGCCCGCGTCCGCCGCGCCCGCCGGCCACCGGCGCCCGCACCCGCGGCCCCGCCCGCGCTCCCGCCGGCTCGCGGCCGGCGGCGACCTGGGCCCGAACGTGCTGGTCTTCGACCCCTCGACGCCCGACATCCAGGCCAAGCTGGACGAGGTGTTCCAGAAGCAGGAGAAGGCGCAGTTCGACACCGGCCGCTATGCTCTGCTGTTCAAGCCCGGCACGTACCACGGGCTCAACGCGCAGATCGGTTTCTACACCTCCATCGCCGGTCTCGGCCTCTCCCCCGACGACACCACCATCAACGGTGACGTGACGGTCGACGCCGGCTGGTTCGACGGCAACGCCACGCAGAACTTCTGGCGTTCGGCGGAGAACCTCGCCCTCGTCCCGGTGAGCGGCACCAACCGGTGGGCCGTGGCTCAGGCGGCCCCCTTCCGGCGCATGCACGTCCGCGGCGGCCTGGACCTGGAGCCCACCGGGTACGGCTGGGCGAGCGGCGGCTACATCGCCGACTCGCGGATCGACGGCCAGGTGGGACCGTACTCCCAGCAGCAGTGGTACACCCGGGACAGCGCGATCGGCAGCTGGCTCAACGGCGTCTGGAACATGGTGTTCTCGGGCGTCGAGGGCGCCCCCGCCCAGAGCTTCCCCGACCCGCCGTACACCACGCTCGACACGACCCCCGTCTCCCGCGAGAAGCCGTTCCTGTACCTCAGCGGAGCTGAGTACCGCGTCTTCCTGCCGGAGAAGCGGACCAACGCCCGCGGTGTCACCTGGGGCAACGGCACCCCCCGCGGCACCTCGCTGCCGCTGTCGCAGTTCTACGTCGCCCACCCCGGCGACAGTGCGGCCACCCTCAACCAGGCGCTCGCACAGGGCCTCCACCTGCTGCTCACGCCCGGCATCTACCACGTGGACCAGCCGATCCGGGTGGACCGCGCCAACACCGTCGTCCTGGGCCTCGGGTACGCCACGCTCATCCCGACGGGCGGCGCCACCGCCGTGAAGGTGGCCGACGTCGACGGCGTACGCCTCGCGGGCTTCCTCATCGACGCGGGCCCGGTCAACTCGGCCACCCTGCTGGAGGTCGGGCCGAACGGGGCGTCGAAGGACCACTCCGCCAACCCGACCACCGTGCAGGACGTGTTCGTGCGCATCGGCGGCGCGGGCGCGGGCAGGGCCACCACCAGCATGGTGATCAACAGCCGGCACACCATCGTCGACCACACCTGGATCTGGCGCGCCGACCACGGCACGGGGGTCGGCTGGGAGACCAACCGGGCCGACTACGGGCTCGTCGTCAACGGTGACGACGTGCTGGCCACGGGTCTGTTCGTGGAGCACTTCAACAAGTACGACGTGCAGTGGAACGGGCAGCGCGGGCGCACGATCTTCTTCCAGAACGAGAAGGCGTACGACGCCCCGAACCAGGCCGCGATCCAGAACGGCTCGATCAAGGGGTACGCCGCCTACAAGGTCGGCGACCGGGTCACCAGTCACGAGGGCTGGGGGCTCGGCAGTTACTGCTACTACAACGTCGACCCCACCATCGTGCAGCACCACGGCTTCGCCGCCCCGAACACGCCGGGGGTGAAGTTCCACGACCTGCTGGTGGTCTCGCTCGGCGGTGCGGGACAGTACGAGCGGGTCATCAACGACACGGGTTCGCCCACGTCGGGGACGTCCACGGTGCCGTCCACGATCGTGTCGTACCCGTGAACCCGCTGAGCGGATGAGGAACTGCCGGTGGCCGTCACGGCGGGCCCAGCGCCCCGCCGCTGGTACAGGTCACTCCTGAGCACCGGGCCGCCCGTCGGCCACCGGCAGCCCCAACAGAGCATTGCACACTGCAAATTGACGTGCCAAGCGACTACGGTGATTCGTCACCGGGCCGCTGTCCGTCCCGGGGCTCGGGCCAGGGCGGCGGCGGGGTGCCGAAGCGCACGTCGACGCGCTCGAAGCCCTTGAACGCCTCGGTCCTGGCGTACGCCCGGTAGGCGCGGCGGTCGCCCCTGGTCAGCCGCACCCGGTCGGTGAACGGCGTGAGCAGGCTGCGCGGCCACAGCCGCAGCACGCGCACCGCGCTCACCTCCGCCGTCATCAGGAAGACCAGGGCGCCGAGGTAGATCCACGCCAGCAGGCCGAGGACGATCCCGAACATGCCGTACGTGGCGGTCGCGCCGCGCAGCACGTCCTGGACGTAGTACGAACCGGCCCACTGCAAGGCCTGCCAGGCGCAGGCCCCGCCGAGCGCCGCGCCGTGCATGTGCCGCAGCGGCAGCTTGCAGTGCGTCAGAACCCGGTAACTGAGCTGGAGCAGCGCCGCGTTGAGGACGACGGCGGCGATGCCGGCGCTCACCCGGATGCCGGTGGCGGGATGGGTGCCGAAGACGTTGACGGCGGAGACGGCGGTGGACAGCAGCGTCGTCAGACACAGGCCGAGCGCCAGTACCGACAGGAACAGGGCGCCCTTGAGCCGGGAGCGGAACGGATCGGGGCGGGCGTGCCGCGGCACCGCCCAGATCTTGTTCAGCGCGTGCTGCGCGCCCTGGGCGACGCCGAGCGCGCCGTAGAGGCTGCCCGCGACGCCGACGGCGAGGGCGAGGCCGTTGCCGTGGAAGGAGTGGATGTTCTCGCCGATCTGGTCGCCGAGGACGGGGAACTCACCGAGCGCGGAGTCGAGGACGCTCTGCTGGAGCCCCGGGTTGTTGCTGAGCAGGGTGCCGAGGACGGCGACGAGGATCAGCAGGATCGGGAAGAGGGAGAGGAAGGTGTAGTAGGCGAGGAGGGCGGCGAGATAGGTGGCCTGGTCGTCGAAGAACTTGTAGACCACGGCGAGCGGCAGCCCCACCCAGCGGTGGCGTCGCTGGTACTCGTCGAACCGGGCCACCGCTCGCATGGGTGTCACACTCCGTCACCGCCGGGGGAATCGCTGCGTGCCCATCCTCTCCTTCCCCGCGGGGCGGGACGGGAGAGGGCGCGCGGGGAAGTCGGCGCCGGTGCGCGGGGCTCGCTCGTCTATGCGCCGCTGCTCGCGCGGACCACGAGGCGGTGCGGGATCACCACGTCCAGGGGCGGCACCGCCGTGGCCGGGCTGTAGACGCGGTCGGCGAGGCATTGCAGGGCCCGCTCGGCGATCTGCCCTTTGTCCGGAGCCACCGTCGTCAGCGGCGGGTTGGCGTAGCGGCCGTCCTCGATGTCGTCGAAGCCGGCGAAGGCCACGTCACCCGGGATGTCCAGTCCTCGTGCGTGCGCCACGTGCATCGCGCCGAGGGCGAGTTCGTCGGTGAACGCGAAGACGGCGTCCGGCCGGGCGCCGGCGTCCAGCAGGGCGGTCATCGCCCGTGCGCCGTCCTCGCGGTGCAGCGTCGTCACGGGCTGTTCGAGAGCGGGATCCGGGACGAGCCCGGCGCGCCGGAAGGCGTTGCGGTAACCCTCGAGACGCTGCCGGGCCGTCTCGTTGCGCAGGTGCGGTTGGGGGCCGATCGCCGCGATGCGCCGGCGCCCGGCTTCGAGCAGATGCGTGGTGGCCTCGTCGGCCGCGAGGACGTTGTCGACGGCGACACGGTCGGCGAGCCCGTGCGGCCGTCGTTCGCCCAGGAGGACGACGGGCACGTTCCGGGAGCGGCCGGTCACCTCCTCGGGGCCGAGTGCCCAGGGGCTGATGATGAGGCCGTCCACCAGACGGTCGCCGCCGCCGTCCAGCAGTCTGCTCTCGGCCTCCGGGTCGCCGAAGGTCTGGTCGATGACGACGGTCCACGCGCGCTGCTGGGCGGCCTGGACGATCAGGCCGGCGAGCGCGCCGAAGTACGGTGAGTGCAGCTCGGGAATGGCCAGCCCGATCAGGCCGGTCCGGCCGGCGCGCAGATTGCGGGCGGCGACGTTCGGCCGGTAGCCCAGCTCGTCCAGCGCGGCCTGGACGCGTGCGCGGGTCTCCTCCGCCACGGAGGCCGAGCCGCTGACGACGTTGGAGACCGTGCGCGTCGACACTCCCGCGAGGGCGGCGACATCCTTCAGACGACTGCTCACGACCGACATCCTCGCACGCCCCGGTGACATCGGAGAAGATCTTTCCGCCCCCTATTGCAACGTCGCAATCAACGTCGCACCATGGGCGGACGAGCACAGCGCGAGGAGGCGCCCCATGAACGTGTCCGTCACCCCCGGCTCCCCGGTGTTCCCGGGCATCGACGCCGCCGCCCTGGACATCGACGTGTCCGCGGACGTGGCGGCCCTCTACTCGGACGGCATCACCGCGCGCAAGGGCGCCTTCACGCCCGAGTGGGCGGACCGCCTGGGCGAGGACGTGGCCAAGGCGTTCGAGGAGGCCCGCTCGCGGCCCGGCGGCGCGGTGGGACGCGGACCGAACCGGTACTACGTCGAGATCCACCCGGAGCAGATCAGGGGCTTCGTGGAACTGGTCGACCATCCCTGGGTGCGTTCCGTCTGCACCGCGACGCTCGGCCCCGACTACCGCGTCGTGGAGCTCGGCTTCGACGTCCCGCTGGAGGGTGCCGTCAACCAGCCCTGGCATCGTGACTTCCCCATGCCCGAGGAGACCCGCTGCGAGCGCCGCCTCACCTCGCTGGCCTTCAACGTGACCACGGTGGACACCGAGGAGGACATGGGCCCCTTCGAGATCGCCCCGGGCACCCAGTGGGACGACAGCGAGGAGTTCGCGCACGGCATGTTCCCGCCCAAGAAGGACTATGACCGGTATCTGGAGCGGGCCGTGCGCAAGTACCCGCGGCGCGGTGACATCTCCGCGCGCACGGCGCTGACCATTCACCGGGGCACCGCCAACCACTCCGCGAAGTCCCGCCCGGTGCTGGTCCTCGGCGTCGACGGACCGGAGGCGACCAACGGCGACCGGCACGACGCGGCCGTCACCCGCGCCTACTGGGACGCGCTTCCCGAGCGGGTGCGCCGGCACCTCGACTGCGCGGTCGTGGACGAACTGACGCCGGTGACGCAGCTGCACACCATCGAGGGCCTGGTCATGGGCGACGCCTGACACGGCCGCGGTGCCGCGCCCGGCGGGTGACCGGGCGCGGCACCGGGCGGGTACGGCGGGCTCAGGAAGCCGCCGCGGTGTAGGCGCCCGCGGCCTCCTTGCCGTAGTACGGGTGGTACTCGTGGTCGCCGACGCTGATGCTGATGTTCCCGATCTGCATGCCGCCGCCGCTGCCCGCGTCGAAAGCGGCCAGGAAGGGGCCGCCGCTGGAGCCGCCCGTCTGCACGCAGTCGATGCCCCAGACGCCGCCGCCGGCGTGTCCGCCCTGGAAGACCCCGGTGCCGGCGCACCAGTTCATCTGCTCACCGCCCCCCTCGGCCGCGGAGCCGCCGTAACCGAAGGACCGCACGTACTGTCCGGTCGCCTGGTCGAAGCCGATGCCCTGGCCGCCGACCGTGTCCACCAGTCTGCGGCCGTTCACGGTGCCGACGGTGACGAAGGCCGCGTCCCACGCCGCGTCGGAGTCGCCGATGCGCTGCGGCTCCCAGTGCAGCGAGGTCGCGGCGAAGGTGCCGAAGGGGCGGTTGCCGTGGTCGTAGCCGGGGATGAAGACCCAGTTCGTGTACGCGGTGCCGTCCGTGTCCACGACACAGTGCCCCGCCGTGGCCACCACGGACTTGTTGCCGCTGTTCACCGCGTCCCCACTGCACGCGTACGTGCCGCCGTTCTTGGGGTTGCTGAAGAACACCTTGCCCGCGGTGGTGGAGATCAGGCCGCCGCCGGTCCAGCGCTGCGGTGCGCTCGCCGCGAGGTGCGGCGCGGTGTCGGCGGCGGCCGGGACGGGGCCGCTCAGTGGCTGCGCGGCGGGGACCGAGCTCGGGTGCGCCCCACGGCGCTCGGGGGCGCGGGCGGGGTCGTGCCGTGCCGCGGTGGCCGGGGCGGTCGCGTCGAGGTCGACGGCGTGGGCCAGACGTTCGGGCGTCCAGAACTCCAGGGCGGCGCGCTGCTGTTCAGCCCCGACCCGGGCGGCGGAGGCGGGGGCGGTCCGTGCGGAAGCGGTGGGGGCGGCGCCCAGCGCCAGTGAGCCGAGGACGGCTCCCAGTGCGACGAGTCGTGCCGTGCGGCGGCGTGTTGACAACGTTGTCCTCCTCTGGTCCGACGGCCGGAGCCGGTGGGGATCGGAAGCGCATCGCGGAGGGATGCGGGGAGTCGGCGGGCCCGTCCGGCGGCAGGGAGCGTGCGAGTGGGGCTGCGTACGGACGGGCGGGGCCGATGAAGAGGAGCATGGACAGGGGACGTGCCCATGTCAACATCAGGTCCGGACCAGTATCACCATTGGCCGATTTCCGATCCCTGGGGCCGGAAGCGAGATCCCGGTCCGCTCGTGGACCCGGGGCTTTTGCCCCGCCCCCGTGTCACGAGGCGGGAGGCTTTTCCCCGCCCGGGTGCCGTACGACTTCCAGGAGGTCGTCGCGGTCGGCCAGCGTCTCCAGGGAGAGCGTGCGGTAGCCGTGGGTGTCGAAGAGGACCGTGATGCGGTCACCCTCCTCGCTGAGGACCGTGCCCTCGCCCCACCGCTCGTGCCGCACCTGGGCGCCGACCGGGTACTGGGCCGCGGCGGGGTGGGACGCGGGCGGCTCCTCGGCGTCGGTTCCCTCCCGCTCGGCCGCCTCGCAGACGTCGCAGTCGCCGCACGGCGCCTGGTACTCCTCGCCGAAGTAGCCGAGCAGGAAGCGGCGTCGGCACCCGGTGGTCTCGGCGTAGGCGCGGGCCATGGCGACGCGGGACCTGTCGGTGCGCCGGTGGGCCTCGGCCGTCTCCTCGGCCCGGGCCACGGCGGCGTCGGGCGGGGTGCCGGGGTCGGGGACCACCTCGCCGTCGGCGCCGGTGGTGACCGTGCCGGCCTCCTCGAGGAGGTTCACGGCGGTGGTGACGCGGTTCCTGGACAGCCCCGTGTCCGCGCGCAGTTCGCCCAGGTCCGCGGGGTCCCCGCCGTGCTCGTGGACGGCGTCGGCGACCTCGGCGAGGGTGTCGTGGCCGGGGGCGCGGCCGGCGAAGTACGTCTGCATGCCGGTGTCCTGCGGCCGGTAGTGCAGCGCGGCCAGGGCGGGCCGTCCGTCGCGGCCGCAGCGGCCGATCTCCTGGTAGTACGCGTCCAGGGACCCCGGCAGCGCCGCGTGCAGCACGAACCGCACGTCCTCCTTGTCGATGCCCATGCCGAAGGCGGAGGTCGCCACGACGACGTCGGCCTCGCCGGAGAGGAACGCGTCGTGGATACGGGCGCGTTCGGCGGCCTTCAGCCCGGCGTGGTACGCCTCGGCACTCAGGCCGAGCGCGGCCAGCTCCTCAGCGCAGCGCTCGGTGTCCTTGCGGGTGGCGGCGTAGACGAGCCCGGGCTTGGGCTGGGCGGCGGCCTGTTCGACGACGGCCCGGCGGCGGTCGTCCTCGTCCCGGTGGCGGGTGACCTCCAGCCGGATGTTGGGCCGGTCGAAGTCGGTGACCAGTTCGCGCGGCCGCTCCATGCCGAGGCGTTCGACGATCTCGCGGCGCACGGGCGGCGCGGCGGTCGCCGTGAGCGCCAGCAGCGGCGGCCGGCCGATCCGCCGCGCGGCCCGCTCCAGGCGCAGGTAGTCGGGGCGGAAGTCGTGGCCCCAGGAGGTGACGCACTGGGCCTCGTCGACGACGAGGAGCGCGGGGCGGACGGCGGCGAGCCGGTCGAGGACGTCGTCCTTGGCGAGCTGCTCCGGGGAGACGTAGACGAAGCGGGCCTCGCCCCGTTCGACCGCCTGCCAGGCCTCCTCGGTCCGCGCGGCGGTGAGGTCGGAGTTGACGGCGACGGCGCCGGTGCCCGCCGGCAGTCCCGCGATCTGGTCGCGCTGCAGCGCCAGCAGCGGCGAGACGACCACGACCGGGCCGTCCAGGAGGACGCCGGGCACCTGGTAGATCGCGGACTTCCCGGAGCCGGTCGGCATCACGACGAGGGTGTCGGTACCGGCCAGCACCGCCTCCATGGCGGTGAGCTGGGCGGGGTGGAGGCGGTCCCAGCCGAAGACGTCCGCGGCGGTGGCGCGCAGGCGGGCGGTGTCGTCGTCCGCCCGCGGTGGTCCGTTCCGGCCCATGGCCCGCTCCCTGGTGTCGCGCGTGCTTCGGCTCCGTGAGGGGGGTGGGGTACCCGGGGCGGCGCTCACCAGTCGTCCGCCCGGCCACCCGCCGCGCGGGTCAGCAGGGCGGCCGTGGTGTGCGGGTCGGCGTGCGGGAAGGCGTGGGCGCCGGGGAGGAGGACGGGCGTGCCGTGCGGGGCGCGGTCGGCCAGGGTGCGGATCCAGTCGGGCGGACTGAGCGCGTCGTGCTCGCCACCGGCCACGGTGACCGGGTGGGTGACCGTGGGCAGGGTGTCCTCGGGGGCGTCGGCCTGGGCCGAGCGGAGGTACCGCACGAGGCGGGGGACGCCGGCCCGGGCGTAGGAGGGCAGCAGCGTGGGCAGCACGGCGGGCGACTCCCACCAGGCGGTACGGGCGAACGCGCGCGCAAGCGGCAGCGGGCGCCTGAGCGCGGGCGGGAAGGTGGGGGCCAGCAGCACCAGGGCGTGCACCCGCTCCGGAGCCAGCGTGGCCGCGCGGAGCGCGACCTGGGCGCCGGTGGAGTGCCCGGCGAGCACGACGGGCGGCCCGGCGGTGCCGGTCAGCCACCGGGCCACCGTGGCGGCGAGCGGTGCCAGGGCCGAGGGGCAGACGGGGCCCCCGGGGTCGTCGTAGCCGGGGAGGTCCAGCAGCCGTACGGGGCCGTGGGCGGCGCAGCGGCGGGTGGTGCGCAGGAGGTAGCCGGGGGCGCCGAGGCCGGGGACGAGCACGATCAGTCGGCCGTCCGGACCCGGTCGGCCGGAGCCGAGGAGGTTCACGTCGGGTGTTGCTCGCCTACGGGGCTGCCACGAATGGTGCGTGGGCGGCTGCGGGGAGGTCGTGGCTGGTCGCGCCCGCGCGGCGGAGCCGCAGAGGGACACGCCCCGCGCCTCTGCCCTTGCGCGCCGCTTCGTCGACATTCCGCGACGGGTACCCCGCCTCCGGGCAGAAAAAAGAGCCCCGGCCGGACGGGGGAGGCCGGCCGGGGCTCGTTCAGGGTGACATACGGAGGGCGGTCGCCTCGCGGCGAATGGCTCCATGGGGCTTCAGCCGAACGATCTTCCCCATGGGCGGAGGGTGAGGCCCGGGGACACTGTTCCCTCCGCAGTCACGTAGGTAGGAACGGCCGTGGACGCGGGTTTGTTCCACCGCTTGCCACCCTGGGAGGTGAGCTGAACCACAGCACCTTGTGCGGGCGCGAGGCCGGGTGAAGACGCGGCTCCCCCGCACACCGTTTCGCCCCGTCCCCGCGCCGTCGCTTAGGTTGGTGGGCGAATGTGCGGGTGAGAAGGCGAGAGGGCGGATGTCAGGCGTGCCGGGCGGTGCCTACGAGCGCATGCTGTCGCTGGCGGTGGCGGCGCTGCACGAGCGCGATCCCGACCAGATGTGGCCCCTGGTGGCCGGGACACTGCCCGGGCTGTGCGGTGGCGAATCCCTGATCTACAAGCTCGGCGAGTGGGACGGCACGGAAGGGGAGATCGGCCTCCCGGCCGCCCTGCCGCCCGAGTCGCTCGGCGTGGACGCCCTGACACTGCTGCGCGAGGGGTACCCCTTCGCGCAGCACTACGGGACCGGCGCGGACCGGACGCCGGTGACCGCGCACCGGGCCGCCGGGCGTGCCTGGTCCGCCTCGCCGACGGCGGACATGCTCGGCCGGGTCATGGACGCCGACCACGTCCTGGGCATTCCCCTGCCCCGGCCGGCCGCCCCCGTCACCGGCTGCCTCCTCTACCGCCCGGGCGCGGACTTCACCGAGGACGAGCTGCGGCTCGCGGAGCAGATCCAGCCCCTGCTCGCGGCGGTCGAGGAGCAGCGCAGACTGCTGGGCCGCTGGCGCGCGACCACGGTCGGGGGCGAGCAGCCCACGGACGCCGGACGGCCGTCACGCGCCGCCGCGTACGAGAACCGGACCGCCGCCCACGAGGACCGCTCCCCCGCCCTCGAGGACCTGACCGCCGAGTGCCGCCTCACCCCCCGCGAGGTCACCGTCCTGCTGCTGCTCGCCGAGGCGCTGACCGCGGACGCGATCGGCCGCCGGCTCGGCATCTCCCCCCGTACCGTGCACAAGCACGTCGAGAACCTGTACCGCAAGCTCGGCACCCGGGACCGCGTCGACACCGTCCTCAGGGCGCAGCGCCTCGGTCTGCTGCCGGTGCCCGCCCCCGGCGCCTGAGGCCCCGAACCGCCCGCGTTGCCTCGTCCCCCGACTCTGCCAGGCCCCGCCGTCCGGCGCCCATACGCACTTCTACGCATGGCGCACGGCGTCCGCGCCGGTCATGGTGGTGCCCTTGCCAGGACCCGCTACGGGGGGCGGGTCCTGGACGAAGTCATGTCCGGGGGGGGGCCGCCGGCGGTGACTCATGTCGGCCCCGCGGCCGGGCCGCACACCCGCTCAGCCCTCACACGCCTCACGCCCCGCGCGCCTCACTCGTGCTGTCCCGTTCGATCAGGCGTGGCACCGGCACCTGCACCGTCCGCGCCGGGCCGCCGTCCAGCAGGGCCATCAGCTCGCCCGCGGCGGTGCGGCCGAAGCCGACGGTGTCGCGGGACAGGGCCGACAGCCAGGGCTTGACCAGTCGGCAGAGGGCGGAGTCCTCCCAGGACACCACCGAGAGGTCCGCCGGCACGGCGAAGCCCCGTTCCGTGGCGGCGGCGAGCCCGGCGACGGCCATCACGTCGTTGTCGTAGACGAGCGCGGTCGGGGGCGCCGCGGCGGCCAGCACGCGGCGGGTGGCGGCGGCGCTCTCCGCGTCGGAGTAGTCGGTGGTGACGGAGTGGACCTCGGCCGCCGGGCCGTGCCGCGCGGCCTCGGTGCGCAGGGCCCGCATCCGGCGCTCGGTGTGGGCGAGCTGGGGCAGCCCGGCGATGTGCACGATGCGCCGGTGCCCGAGCGCGTACAGCCGGTCCACCAGCGCGGCCATCGCGCCCGCGTCGTCGGCCCACACCGTGGAGGTGCCCGGCCGGCGGGCGTCGGGGCCGCCGCCGATCACCACGGCGGGCAGGCCGAGTTCGCCGAGGAGGTCGGGCCGGGGGTCGTCGGCGCGCGGGTCGACCACCAGCACGCCGTCCACCCGGTGCTCGGCCCACCAGCGGCGGTAGACCGCGCACTCGTCCTCGACGCTCTCCACCACCTGGAACAGCAGCCCGAGATGACGCTCGGCCAGGACCTCCTGGATGCCCGAGATGAGCTGCAGGAAGAACGAGTCGACGCCGAGTGTGTCGGCGGGGCGGGCCACGACGAAGCCGACGGTGGCCGCGCCCTCCCCGGAGAGCTGACGGGCGGCCGTACTGGGCCGCCAGCCGAGCTGCTCCGCGACCCGGCGCACCCGTTCGCGGGTGACCTCCGAGACTCCGGGGCGTCCGTTGAGCGCGAAGGAGACCGCGCTCTCGGAGACCCCCGCGCGCCGCGCGATGTCCTTCATCGTCGGCCGGCGCGCCGGTGACCGTCTGGCCGGCATCGGTGCCACTCCCTCTCGCCCGGGTCGGAGAACTTTTCGGAGAACGGTTCGGAGAACCTGCCGCGCAACATACAACACCCCGGCGGAACTAATGCGCTTCAGCGATCAAGGCTAAAGCGCATTAGCGATCTCCCGCAAGGGCGCACCCGCAAACCGCTGACCTGCGTGGACGGGCTACTAATGCATTTAGCTCGGCCTAATCCATTGACGCGGCTCGGCGGTGCGCGGCAGGGTCGCTGCCGTCACCTTTTCCGACACCGCAAGGGAGCCGTGTCACCGTGCCCCTCTCCCGCAGAGCCCTCGCCGCCGCTGCCGCCGTCGCCGTCGTCCTGCCGCTGAGTGCCTGCGGCTCCGGGGACGACTCAGGCGGTTCGACCGACGCCTCCGGAAAGGTCGAGGGCGACATCACGTTCCAGACCTGGAACCTCCGGGCCAACTTCAAGTCGTACTTCGAGGGACTGATCTCCGACTTCGAGAAGAAGTACCCGGGCACCCATGTGAAGTGGGTGGACCAGCCCGCCGAGGGCTACGCCGACAAGATCAGCGCGGACGCGGCCGGCGGCACCCTGCCCGATGTCGTCAACGTCTCCCCCGACCTGGTCGCCCCGCTCGCCAAGGCCGGTCTCGCGCTCGACCTGGACAAGGCCGCGTCGAAGTACAAGAAGGAGTACCTGTCCGGCGCCTGGGCGAGCCACCAGATCCCGGGCATGAACGGCACGTACGCCTTCCCCTGGTACCTCAACACCGGCCCGCTCTTCTACAACAAGGCGCTGTTCGAGAAGGCCGGCCTCGACCCGGACCAGCCGCCGAAGACGTACGACGAACTCTTCGCCGACGCGCTGAAGATCTCCGACAAGACCGACGGCAAGGTCGCCACCCTCGCCAACGTGCCCACCATCGAGGACTTCGGCCGGTACGGGGTCCCGCTGATGAACAAGGAGGGCACCGGGTTCACCTTCAACGACGCCAAGGGAGTCGAACTCCTCACCAAGTACAAGGAGCTGTACGACGCCAAGGCCCTCGACTCGCAGGCCCTGACCGCCACCCCCGAGTCGTCGGGCCGGAAGTTCCTCACCGAGGCCGTCGCCATGAACCCCGGCAGCGCCCTGGACCTCGGCAACTTCAAGAAGCAGGCGCCGCACTTGTACAAGAACATCGGCATCACCGACCAGATCACCAGCACCGGCCACGTCAACATGTACGTGATGGGCGTGATGGTGAACTCGAAGACCGAGCACACGCCGGCCTCGGTGGCCTTCGCGCACTACGTCACCGACGCCGAGCACCAGATGTCGTTCGCCAAGAAGGTCGCCATCTTCCCCAGCACCGCGGGCTCCCTGGAGGACCCGTACTTCACCAAGGAGGACGGCACCGACGTAACGCGGGTGCGGGTGGCCTCCGCCAAGTCGCTGAAGACCGCGGTGAACTACACGCCGGTGCTGTTCAGCGACCAGATGAAGACGGAGCTGGGCAACTCGGTGGCCAGGGCGCTGCAGGGCAAGCAGAGCCCCAAGGAGGCACTGGACGACGCCGTGAAGGCCTGCGACCGGCTGCTCCAGCAGCAGGGCTGAGGCACCCGATGGCCACCTCCACCGTCATCCGCCCCCGGCGCCCGGACCGCCGTCCGGGTCCGCTGGGGCGCCTGGGCCGGCTGGCCCGCCCCGGCGGTCCGGACGGCCGGACACCGCGCCCGGCGGTCCGGGTGCGGCGCCAACTGGCCACCAGCCCCTGGCTGTTCGCCGCACCCGGGCTGCTCGTCACCGCCGTCTTCATCCTGTACCCGTTCGTCTCCACGGTGCTCAACTCCTTCACCGACCGCCGCACCCTGGTCCCCGGACACTTCGTCGGGCTCGCCAACTTCCGTGAGCTGCTGCACGACGACATGTTCTGGATCGGGCTGCGCAACAGCACGCTGTACGTCCTCGGTGTCGTACCGGCACTGGTGATCCTGCCGTTGCTGCTCGCGCTGCTGGTCCAGCGGAACATCCCCGGCATCGCCTTCTTCCGGTCCGCCTTCTACACCCCGGTCGTCGCCTCGATCGTCGTGGTGGGGCTGATCTGGGTGTGGCTGCTGGACGAGCGCGGACTGGTCAACTCGCTCCTCGAAACGGTCGGGGTGGGCAAGGTCGGCTTCCTCAGCGACCAGTGGCTGCTGCTGCTCAGCGCGATGACGGTCACCGTGTGGAAGGGCCTCGGCTACTACATGATCATCTATCTCGCGGCGCTCGCCAACGTGCCGCGCGAACTGCACGAGGCCGCCGCGGTGGACGGCGCGGGCGCGGTGCGCCGCTTCCTCACCGTCACGGTGCCTGCCCTGCGCTCCACGATGGTGCTGGTGGGCGCGCTCTCCTCGGTCGCCGCCTTCAAGGTGTTCTCCGAGGTGTATCTGATGGCGGGCCCCAACGGCGGCCCGGCGGGCGAGGACACCACCCTGGTCATGCTGGTGCAGCGCACCGGCACGGGCCTCACCGGCCGGGTCGGCTACGCCTCCGCCCTCTCACTGGTCGTCTTCGTCGTCGCCGTCGTCCTGATGCTGCTGGTGCTGCGCGCCGACCGGAGGGAGGAGACATGAGCACCGTCGAGAAGCCGCCCGCCCCGGTCCGTGAGCGCCGCCGGATCACCGACGAGCACGGCCGCCGGGTCCGCGGCTGGGAACTGGCCCTGCGCTACGTGCTGCTGCTCGCCGTACTGGCGCTGACCATCGGCCCGTTCCTGTGGCAGCTGTCCACGTCCCTCAAGGGGCCGACGGAGGACATCTTCACCTCCCCGCCGAAGTTTTTGCCCGGCGATCCCACCCTGCACAACTACGCGCGGGTCGCGGACACCATCCCGGTCTGGGACTACGTCCTGAACTCCCTGAAGGTGGCCGCCGCCAACGTCGTCACCAACTGCGTCGGTTCGGCGCTCGCGGGCTACGCGCTGGCCCGGCTGCGCTACCGGGGCCGACGGGCCGCCACGCTGGTGTTCATCCTGGCCATGCTCGTGCCCGCGGAGGGCATCATCATCGCCCAGTTCACGACCATGCGGGAACTCAACCTGAACAACACGCTCCTCGGCGTCGTCCTGCCCGGCTCCATCGGTGCGCTCAACGTGCTGCTGATGCGCAACGCCTTCCTCAACCTGCCGTTCGAGATCGAGGAGGCGGCATACGTCGACGGCGCCAACGTCTGGCAGCGGTTCTGGCGGGTGGCGCTGCCCTCGGTGCGGGGCACCCTGGCCGTCGTCGCGATCTTCGCGTTCATGTTCTCCTGGGACGACTTCCTCTGGCCGCTCATCGTGCTCAGCGATCCGTCCAAGTTCACCCTGACCATCGGCCTGAACTATCTGCACGGCACCTTCGCCAACGACGAACGCCTCGTCGCGGCCGGCACCATCATCGCCGTGGCCCCGCTGATCGTCCTGTTCGCCTGTCTCCAGCGGTACTTCTTCCGCGGCGTCGGCGAGGGCGCCGTCAAGGGCTGACCTCCCACCTCCGCGCACTCCTTCCGCCTCCCCCGCGTCCAAGGACACGTATGCCTGTGCCTGCTGCCGTGCGCTTCGGCGTCAACTACACCCCGAGTGAAGGGTGGTTCCACCACTGGCTCGACTTCGACCTGGACTCCGTACGGGCGGACCTGGACTCCGTCGCGGCGCTCGGCGCCGACCACATCCGGGTGTTCCCGCTCTGGCCCTACTTCCAGCCCAACCGCACCCTGATCCGCCCCCGTGCCGTCGAGGACCTGGTACGGCTGGTGGACGCGGCCACCGAGCGCGGACTCGACGTCAACGTGGACGGTTTGCAGGGGCACTTGAGCAGCTTCGACTACCTCCCGGCCTGGACCCGCACCTGGCACCGGCGCAACCTGTTCACCGACCCCGAGGTGCTCGACGGCCAGGCGGCCTATCTGCGCACCCTCGCCGCCGCCCTCGCCGGCCGGCCGGGCTTCCTCGGCATGACGCTGGGCAACGAGGTCAACCAGTTCTCCGCCGGACCGCACCCCGACCCGGACCGCGCCACCTCCGAGCAGATCGACGCCTGGCTGACGCGCATGCTCGCCGCCTGCGCGGAGGGCGCCCCCGGGGCGCTGCATCTGCACGCCGAGTACGACGCCACCTGGTACCAGGACGACATGCCGTTCACCCCCGCCCAGGCGGCCCGGCACGGCGCCATGACCGCCGTGCACTCCTGGGTCTTCGACGGCACCGCCCAGCGCCACGGCCGCGCCTCGGTGCCCACCGAGCACCACGCCGCCTATCTCATCGAGCTGAGCAAGGCGTGGGCCGACGACGTGCGGCGGCCGGTGTGGCTCCAGGAGGTCGGCGCACCCGCCCCGCTCGTCCCCGCCGAGCACGCGGCGGCCTTCACGGAGGCGACGATCGCCGCCGCCCTGGACTGCCCCGGGCTGTGGGGCGTCACCTGGTGGTGCTCGCACGACGTCTCCCGGGACCTCGCCGACTTCCCCGAACTCGAGTACGGGCTCGGCCTGTTGACCAACGACCGGCGGCCGAAGCCGAGCGCGGAGGTGTTCGCCCGCGCGGTCCGGGAGCACACGTACGCCCCGAAGCCGCGCACCACGGCCCTGGTCGTCCCGGCCGATCCCGCCGCCCGTTCCCGGTGCGCGCCGGGCGGTGCCGTGTTCGAGGCGTTCTTCCGGCTGACCGCCGACGGCGCCCGCCCGACCACCGTGCTCGACAGCCGTGCGGACGACGCGGACCATCTCGCCGCGCGCGGCATCACCGAGGTCGTCACGCCCGACGAGGTGCTCCCCCAGCCGTAGAGCCCCATGAGGTACTCCCCCACCCCCGAGGAGGAACCGCCCGTGACCCCCACCAGACGCACCGTCCTGCTCACCGGTGCCGCCACCGCGACCACCGCCCTGCTGCCACTACCGTCGGTCCCGGCAGCCGCCGACGCCCCCATGGCCTCCGGTACCCTCCCCGCCGCCACCCCGCCCCTCGCCTCGTACTGGTTCCCGGACTCGCTGCCCTCCGGCGAGCCCGGCGCCGGGATCACCTGGCGGAGCCTCCGCGACTGGAGCGCCGACGACGACCCCGACCTGGCGTTCAACGCCTCCACCGTGCCGCTCGCGCCCCGTTTCACCCCCGCCCCGGTCAACGGCACCGCCCGCGCCGGGCAGGCCCGCATCCAGTCCCTGGTCTCCTTCGGGCCCACCTCGGGCAACCCCTCGCAGGGCTCCGCCACCGCCGACACTTACGCGCTCACCCACTGGGCGTACCTCGACGAGCTGGTGTTCTGGGGCGGCTCGGCGGGCGAGGGGCTGATCCTCGCGCCGAACGCGCCGATCGTGGACGCCGCCCACCGCCACGGCGTGCGCGTCCTCGGCAACGTCTTCCTGCCGCCCGTCGCCTACGGCGGACAACTGCGGTGGACCCGCGACCTGGTGCGGACGGATGCCGACGGGCACCACCCGCTCGCCGAGCGACTGGTCGCGGTGGCCGCCGCGTACGGCTTCGACGGCTGGTTCGTCAACGCCGAGACCGGCGGCGGGGACGCCGCGCTCGGTGCCGCCATGCTCGGCTTCGTCACGGAGTTGAAGGCCCGCGCGGCGGCCCGGGGGCAGCGGGTGACCTGGTACGACGCCATGACGGTGAACGGCTCGGTGAGCTGGCAGGGGACACTGAACAGCAGCAACGAGGCGTTTTTCGAGACGGCCGACGACATGTTCGTGGACTTCCGCTGGTCGGCGTCCTCCCTCGCCTCCTCCGGGCAGCTCGCCGAGCGGCTGGGCCGGGACCGCTACGAGTTGTGGGCCGGGGTGGACGTCGAGTCCAGCGGCTGGAACCGCTCGGTGAACTGGGACGCGATCGTCCCGTCGGACGCCCCGCACGTCACCTCGCTCGGCTTCTACCGGCCCGAGTGGACCCGCAACCACCTGCCCGCCGGGCACACCCCGGCAGACTTCCACGCCGCCGACGACCGCTTCTGGACCGGCCGTTCCCTCGACCCGGCCCACCCGGACACCACGGACCCCTGGCGTGCCCCGGCGCTGTCCGTCGCCGACCGCTCGACGGTGACCTCGGTGCCGTTCGCGAGCACCTTCAACACCGGGCATGGACTGCGCTGGTACGAGGAGGGCCGGGTCGCCTCGGACGCGCCCTGGAACCACCTGGGGCTCCAGGACCGGCTGCCGTCCCGGCGCTGGGTGGTGCGCACCGACGGGCAGCGCCCCGCGGTCGCCTTCGACTTCGCGGACGCCTGGCGGGGCGGCAGCAGCGTCCTGGTCTCCGGGACGCTCACCGCGCCCGTCACCCTCGATCTGTACGCGACGCGGCTGCCGCTGCGCGGCGGCACGGTCGTCGAGCTGACCTACCGGGACGACGGCGGGGCGGCGACCGGTGTGGAGCTGGCGGTGGCCACCGCCGAGCCGGCGGCCGGGGCGGCACCCCCGTACACGTATCTGCCGGTACGGCACCACCGGCGGGCCGCGGGCGGCTGGCGGACCGCCACCGTACGGCTGCCCGGGCACTCCGGGACGGTGCACGCGCTCGGCGTCCGGCTCACCGCGGCCGACGGGTCACCGCTCGTCTGGCGGCTGGGCGGCCTCGCCGTACGGCACGGTGACCGGCCCGCCGCCCGGCCCAAGCCGCCCACCGGACTGCGGATCACCGCGGCCTCGGGCGGCGACCTGCGGTTCGCCTGGCGGCCGGCGCGCGGGCAGGTGCGGCAGTACGCCCTGCACCGGGTGCTGCCCGACGGCACCCGGCGGTTCCTCGGCGGCACCTGCCAGCACGCGTTCTTCGTGCCCGGGCTCGCACCGGCGGAGGGGGAGCGGAGGGCACGGTTCGAGGTGCGTACGGTGGGGGAGGTCTACACCACATCGTCCCCGGCCCACGTCACCCACACCTGGTGACCCGCACTTGTTTGTCCAGACCCATGGAGAGCAACACGCATGCATGACGACCGCAGCCTCGTGGAAGCCCGCCTCAAGCGTGTCCTCGAGGAACGCATCCGTCCCGCCGTGTATCCCGAGTCCGTACCGCTCGAGGTGGCGGTGTGGCACGCGCCCGGCGAGCCGGTACCGGTGGCCGAAGGGCTCGCCGCCGAGCCGGAGCCGATCGAGGTGGGCGCCCGCTGGGGGGCGCCCTGGGGCACCAGCTGGTTCCGGGTGACCGGCACCGTCCCCGAGGCGTGGGCCGGGCGGACCGTGGAGGCCCTGCTCGACCTCGGCTTCGACGAGAACATGCCCGGCTTCCAGTGCGAGGGCCTGGTGTACCGGCCCGACGGCACGCCGGTGAAGGGGCTCAACCCCCGCAACCAGTGGGTGCGCGTCGGTGCGCCCGTCGCCGGCGGCGAGGAGGTGCGCCTGCACGTCGAGGCCGCCTCCAACCCCGTCATCCTCGACTACCACCCCTTCCTGCCCACGCGGCTCGGCGACAAGGAGACGGCGGGCAGCGAGCCGCAGTACACGCTGACCCGGATGGATCTCGCCGTCTTCGACGAGACGGTGTGGCAGCTGGTGCTCGACCTGGAGGTGCTCGGCGAGCTGATGGCCGAGCTGCCGGTGGAGTCCGCCCGCCGCTGGGACATCCTGCGCGCGGTCGAGAAGGCCCTGGACGCCGTCGACCTCCAGGACGTGAACGGCACGGCCGGGCGGGCCCGGGAGCGGCTCACCGAGGTGCTCTCCTCCCCCGCCGTGCCCTCCGCGCACCGCATCAGCGCGGTCGGCCACGCGCACATCGACTCGGCGTGGCTGTGGCCCCTGCGCGAGACGGTGCGCAAGGTGGCCCGTACGACGGCCAACATGACCTCGCTCCTGGAGGAGGAGCCGGACTTCGTCTTCGCCATGTCGCAGGCGCAGCAGTGGGCCTGGGTGAAGGAGCACCGGCCCGAGGTGTGGGCACGGGTGAAGAAGGCGGTGGCGGACGGCCGGTTCGTGCCGGCCGGCGGGATGTGGGTGGAGTCGGACACCAACATGCCCGGTTCGGAGGCGATGGCCCGGCAGTTCGTGCACGGCAAGCGGTTCTTCCTCGACGAGTTCGGCATCGAGAACGAGGAGGCGTGGCTGCCGGACACCTTCGGCTTCGCCGCCGGGCTGCCGCAGATCATCAAGGCGGCCGGGTCGAAATGGCTGCTCACGCAGAAGATCTCCTGGTCGCGGACGAACAAGTTCCCCCACCACACCTTCCAGTGGGAGGGCATCGACGGCACCCGGATCTTCACCCACTTCCCGCCCGTCGACACCTACAACTGCTCGATGCGCGGCAGCGAGATCGCCCACGCGGCCCGCAACTTCAAGGACAAGGGGGCCGCCCGGCACTCGCTCGCCCCCACCGGCTGGGGTGACGGGGGCGGCGGCACCACCCGCGAGATGGTCGCCAAGGCGGCCCGGATGCGGAACCTGGAGGGCTCGGCGACCGTCGCCTGGGAGACGCCGGAGACGTTCTTCCGCAAGGCGGAGGCCGAGTACTCCGAACCCCCCGTGTGGGTGGGCGAGTTGTACCTGGAGCTGCACCGGGCGACGCTCACCAGCCAGGCGCGCACCAAGCAGGGCAACCGGCGCAGCGAGCACCTGCTGCGCGAGGCGGAACTGTGGGCGGCGACGGCGGCCGTGCGCACCGGATGCGCCTACCCCCACGAGGAGTTGGACCGGATCTGGAAGACGGTGCTGCTGCACCAGTTCCACGACATCCTGCCCGGCTCGTCCATCGCCTGGGTGCATCGCGAGGCACGCGCCACGTACGAGCGGCTGGAGCGCGAGCTGACCGCGATCATCGAGGCGGCGCAGACGGCACTGGCCGGCAGCGGTGACGCGGAGCTGGTGTTCAACGCGGCCCCGCACGCCCGCCGCGGCATCCCGGCGGGCGGCGCCGGCGCGGTCACCGCCGACGGGAGCACGGCGCTTCAGCCGCGCGCCGAGGGCGGGTTCGTGCTGGACAACGGGCTGCTGCGGATCGAGGTGGACGCGCGCGGCCTGGTGCCCTCCGTGTACGACCTGGCGGCGGACCGGGAGACGGTCGCCCCGGGCCGGCCGGCCAACCTGCTGCAGCTGCACCCCGACTTCCCCAACATGTGGGACGCGTGGGACGTGGACGAGTTCTACCGCAACACGGTCACCGACCTGACCGACGTGGAGGAGGTGAGCGCGGGCGCGGACGGGGCGTCCGTGCGGGTCGTACGGTCCTTCGGCGGCTCCCGGGTCGTCCAGGTGCTGTCGCTGGCGCCGGGCGAGCGGCGCCTGGTGGTGGACACGGAGGTGGACTGGCACGAGACGGAGAAGTTCCTCAAGCTGGCCTTCCCGCTCGACGTGCACGCCGAACGGTACGCGTCCGAGACGCAGTTCGGGCACTTCCACCGGCCGACGCACACCAACACCAGCTGGGAGGCGGCCAAGTTCGAGGCGTGCAACCACCGGTTCGTGCACGTGGCGGAGCCCGGGTGGGGCGTGGCGGTCGTCACCGACTCGACGTACGGGCACGACGTGTCCCGTGCGGTACGGCGGGACGGCGGGCGCGGTGCCACCACCACGGTCCGCGTGTCGCTGCTGCGCGCCCCGCGCTTTCCCGACCCGGAGACCGACCAGGGTGTGCACCGCTTCCGGCACGCGCTGGTGCCGGGCGCGGAGATCGGGGACGCGGTGCGCGAGGGCTGGCGGGTCAACCTGCCGGAGCGGCGGGTGACGGGCGCGGGTCCGGTGGCGCCGCTGGTGTCGGTCGCGGAGGACGCGGTGGTCGTCACCGCGGTCAAGCTGGCCGACGACGGCAGCGGTGACGTGGTGGTCCGCTTCCACGAGGCCCACGGCGGCCGCGCCACGGCGACGCTCACGCCGGACTTCGAGGTGGCGTCGGCGACGGTCACCGACCTGCTGGAGCGGGCGCTGCCGGACGCGCCGGCGCCGCGGTCGGAGGACGGCCGGCTCGTCCTGCCGCTGGGGCCGTTCGAGCTGGTGACGCTGCGGCTGAAGCGGGCGTAAGGAGGGGCGAGCGCGGTCCCCGCGCCCGTGACGGGGCGCGGGGACCGTGCCCCGTCACGTCCCCTCGCCCCACAGCCCCGCGCTGTCACACACCTTCGCCCCCATGTTCCGCTCCATCATCCGCAGCGCCGCCCGCGCGAGGTCCTCGTGGATGTGGGCGACCGCGTCACGCGGAACGACCACCTCCAGATGACGGATGTGCGCGTCCAGCGCCGAATACAGCACGCACTGCTCGGTGACCTGGCCGCAGAGCACGAGCCGGTCGATGCCCTGCTGGTTCAGCAGATAGCCGAGCGGGGTCTCGAAGAAGATCGAGTGGCGGGCCTTGACGACGAAGAGCGAGGCGTCGTCGGGCCGCACCGGCTCGACGAGGTCGGCGTGCGGCCCGGCGAGCGCCTTGTCGAGGAGTTCGCCGTGGTGCGAGCGCCACTCGCCGAAGTTGTCGTTGACGTAGATCACGGGCGCACCGGCGGCGCGGGCCCGGTCGAGCAGTCCGGCGACGACCGGCACGACCGTCTTCACCGACGGCAGGAGCAGGTCGGCGTCGTCGTGATCGTAGGTGTTGATCATGTCGATGACGACGAGTGCGGTGGTGCCCATGCGCACCAGTCTCCCTCCGCCGCGCCCCCACGTCTCGTCGGCCTCCGCCGGGCGCCGGGGTCGCCCGGCCCGCGCCCGGTGTGCCCGCCCCGCCCCGGGGGCCCCGGCTCAGTGCCCGGAGCCGTAGTGGCCGCCGAGCTGGTCGCGGTAGCGGGGGTCGCCGAGGTGCTTGTCCTCGTCGAACTCGGGGGCGGCCTTGATCTGCTCCTTGGTGCGGCCGACGTGCACGGTGCGGTCCTCGTTGCGGATGCTCGTGACCACGCCCGCGGGCAGCAGCACCTTCTTCCCGAAGATCCAGACGCCGGTGTCGACCACGAGGTACTGCGAGTCGACGTCGGCGGAGTGCTTGTCGACCTTGCCGATGTGGCCGTCGGTCGCCTCGACGCGGTAGCCGGACAGATCGTCGTCCGGGGTGTGCCCGGCCGTGGGGGCGTACTGCCAGATGCCTTCTGTCACCGTGACCTCCGTGGGGTGTCGGCTGTGCGGGCGCGCGGCCGGTGTGCGACCGCGCCGCCGGGCCGACTGCCCCGGAACGGGGGTTCCATTCCCCCAGGTGGGCGTCCCGGAGGGGCGGCGGGCCCGGTCAGCGGGCGGCGCCCACGGGGGCGTCGAGGAGCTGGCGCAGGGGGCCCGGCGGGAGCAGGTCCCACAGGTGGCGCAGGTCGTGCCGGGCCGCCGCGGCGAGGGGGTCGCCCTCGTGGTCCCGGCCGTCGAGGAAGTCGCGCAGGGCGAGGTCGCCGCCCCGGGCCATGGTGTACGGCGGCACGGAGTGGCGGGTGAGGACCAGCGCGCCGGGTTCCTCGGCCCCGGTGGAACGCGCGAACCAGCGGCGTACGTCGTGGAAGTGGCGTTCCTGGAGGCTGCCGACGTCGATCACCGCGGGGTCGGCGGGGGCGGGGGTGCCGTGCGTCAGGGTGAGCGGTACGGGTGCCCGGTCGTGCGGGCGGTCGTGCACGAGGACGTGCGCCGCCGCGTACCGCAGGGTCTGCTCCGCGTGGACGGCGCCGCCCTTGCCGTCCAGCCTGTCGAGGACGAGGGCGCGCCGGTCGGGCGGGAGTGCGGCCACGAGGTCGGTGAGCGCGCCCAGCACCGGGGGTGGCGCCGAGGTGCCGTAGACGCTGTGGTCGACCGGGCCCACGAAGGACAGCAGGCGTCGCAGGCAGTGGCCGAGCAGTGCGGTCTGCTCGGCCACGGTCTCCTCGGCGAGCGCGTTGAGCCGGCCGCCCAGGGTGCCGGCGAGGACCACCTGGACGTGGCAGCCGCGGTGGCCGGCGGCGGCGAGCCGGGCGGCCATGCGGACGGCCGGCAGCACGTAACTCAGCGCCCGCAGCGGGACCTGCGTGCTGGCGCCGTAGACCACCCGCAGGACCAGCGGGGCGCGGGCCGCCGCCCCGGCCGCCCGCAGCAGCGGCCGCACCCCGTGCCGGGGCAGGCCCTGGACGTAGCCGGTGCGCCGGGCCTCCGGCCCGATCACCGCGTTCAGCACCCGGGGTCGGGTCCGGTTGAGTTCGGCGGTCTCCTCGGCCGACGGGGCGAGGGCGGGGCCGGGGGTGTCGCGCAGCAGGCGCCGGGCGTCCCCCTCGGCCAGCGGTCTGGCCTCGTTGTCGTGTCCCAGGACCGGAACCCCCCGCAGGATCGCGGCGAGGAGGTTCTCCTGTTTCTTCCCCAGGGGCGGCGCCGCCCCTTCGGACACATCGAGCATGGCACCGTACATTTCTTCGAGCGGTCCTGACGGACCATCAGTTGCTGCGCCGGATTCTGCCACGCCCGTCGCCCGCCGCAGTGCCAGACTGGTACGTGAAGCCGGTGCGCCTGCCGATCTACGGGGGAAGTGGTGTCCGTGTACCGCTATGCCGTCAGCTATTTGCGCGGCCGGGACGAGGCCTGGGTCGCCCGTTTCCTGTACGAGCTGCGCAGACGGCTGGACGCCTCCAAGGGCCCGCGGTTCACCCGTGTCCCGGCGCCGGCCCCGCAGGACGCGCGGCACACGCCGCCTGCCGAGTCGCCCGGCGTGGCCACCGCCGACGTCGTGCTGGCCCTGTGCAGCCCCGCCTACTTCAGCGAGGGCCCCGCCGACCAGGACTGGGCGGTCCTCGCGCACCGCCAGACGCTGGGCCAGGCCCGTACCGGCACCGCGCCCCGCACGGCGCTGCCGCTGCTGTGGGAGCCGGTCCCGCAGCGGCTGCCGGAACCGGTGGCGGCGGCCGACGTCTTCACGGCCGGACAGCCGCCGGAGTACCGCTCGCTGGGGCTCGCCCTGCTCACGATGCAGGCGCCCCGGTACCGCGCGGCCCTGGACGAGGTCCTCGCGACGATCGTCGCACACATGAACGAGGCGGTCAGGAGCGGTACGACGGCGCCCGCACTGCGGGACCGGTCGGCGGGTGAGCCGCCCCGCGCCCTCGCCGTGGACGACGCCGTGTTCACCGAGGAGTTCCGCAAACACCTGGCACCGGCCGTGCCCGCGCCCCGGATCCCGCGCACCCTGGTGGCGGGCGACGGCACGGACGAGACCGTGCCCGCCGAACTGCTGCCCGAACTGGGCCGGCGGCTGCTCCTGGTCGGGCCGCTGGGCGCGGGCCACAGCACCGAACTGGCCCGGCTGGCCGGGCAGGCCCTGGACGCCGTCCCGCACACCGCGGCCGGCGCCGACCGGGCGCCCTGGGGCTGCCGGATCCCGTTCGTGCTCTCCGCGCGCTCGGGGGCGCTCCCGGACCTGGACGGGCTGGTGCCGGCCCTCGCCCCGGGCGCCGCCGCCCGGGAGCCCGCCGGCTGGGCGGCCCGCCAACTGCGCGCCGGGCACGCCTTCGTGGCCGTCGACGACCTCGACGCGGTGCCCTCACGCAACCGCACCGCCGTCTGGGAGTCCCTGCTGCGCCTGCTGCGCGCCCACCCCGAGGCCCCGTGCGTCATCGCCACCAACGGGGCCACCGTGCCCTGGGAGCGGCTGGGTTCGGAGTTCCGCACCGTCCGGCTGCGCGCGCTGGCCCCCGCGGGCGTCCGGGCCCTGCTCGACACCCTCGCCGACGGCGAGCGGCGGCTGTCGGGCGCGCTGACCCGGCGGCTGGACGAGGACCCGGTGCTGTCCGGCGTCGCGGGGCGCCCGGCGGCCACCGCGGCGATCTGGCGGGCCTCCCGCGCGCACACCCCGCCGGGGCCTCCCCCGCGCCACCAGCTGCTGCGGGCCGGGATCTCCGCCGGGTGGCGCCGGGCCCGGCCGGAGCCCGGCGGGGTGCCCCCGGTCCGGGAGGACGGGGCGGCGGTGCCCGACAGCGTGCTGCGCACGGCCTGCGGCAGCCTGGCCGTCGCCACCCTCGACATGGACGGCGCCCGTATCCCGCTGCGCACGGCGCTGGACGCGCTGCGCGATCGCGGCACCCGCGCGGCCGGTGCCGCTCCGGCGCCCGACCGGCTCCTCGCCGCCCTCGCGGACCGTACGGGCACGCTCTACCAACCCGGGCCCGACACGGTCGCCTTCTCCGACCCGGCGGTCCGTACGTTCCTGGCGGCCCACCACCTCGCCGGCGTCGAACCCGCGGACGCCGCACGCCTGCTGGCCCGCTCCGGCTCCTCCGAACTGGAGGCTCTGCTGGGCGAATTGCGGGCGGCGCGGGACCGCAAGGAGCCGCGCGGCATCCTGACCGACGGCCACCGCCCGCTCCGCCGGCTGCCCGCGGCACGGCCGGTGGCACCCGCCCCGGCGCGGCGTGCCGTCGTCCGCTCGGCCGGGGAACTGCGGGCGCTGACCGGGGCCGGATGTCCCGAACTGTGGTGCGAGGGAGCGGTGGAGGGCCTGGACGAGATGCTGCCGCACCTGCCCGGACTGCGCACCCTGGTCCTCGCCGACGACCCCGCCCGCACCGCGCTCCCCCCGCTGGACGCCTGCCCCTCCCTGCGCGCCCTGCGGGTGGTGCGCTGCCCGGCCCTGACCGACCTCTCGGCCCTCGTCTCCTCCACGGTCATGTTCCTCACCGTCGACCCGTGGCCGGAGGGTCCGATACCGGAGGGTCTGTACGACATGCCGTGGCTCAGCCAGGTCGATCTGGTGTCACCGGGAGCGCGCCCGTCCGCGCGCGCCGGGGCGCACGCCGCCCCCCGGCCGGGCGGTGTGCCCAGGCAGGGGGCGGTGTTCCCCGGCGTGCGGGTGGTGCGCCCGGGCCGGGCCCGCGGAGGCAATCTTCAGCACTGACAGGGGTGTCGGCTACCCTCGTCGAGGGAGCGTTCGCGGCAGTCCGGACCAGGGGGAACCAGTGGGCTACGTCAAGCTTTTCGACCCCGACGAGCCCGGCGGGACCCCGCACGACAGCCCGTTACCCCTCCTGCCGCCGCGCGGCGTGGCCCGGCCGGACGACGAGGTCTACCTCTTCGACGAGCGTACGGTCCTCGCGGTCAACATCGCCCTGGCGACCGGCCGTCCGCTGCTGGTGCTGGGCCCGCCCGGCTCGGGCAAGTCCACGCTCGCGCCCAACGTGGCCCGGCTGATGGGCCTGCGCTACTACGCCGAGGTCGTCACCGCCCGTACCGAACCGCACGACCTGCTCTGGCGCGAGGAGGCCTTCCGGCAGCTCAACGACGCCTACTCGGGGAAGCTGGCCGCCCCCGACTCGCCGGCGTACTTCCGTCCCGGCGTGCTGTGGAAGGCCCTGGACCCCTCCGTCGACCCGGCCTTCGACGCTCCCACCGACGGTGCCGATCCCGGTGCCGAGCCGGACCCGGCGCTGCGCGGGCGCCCGGCCGTGGTGCTGATCGACGAGATCGACAAGGCCGACCCGGACGTGCCGGACGCGCTCCTCGACCCGCTGAACAACCTGCGCTTCGAGGGCCCCGGCCGCCGCCTGGTGACGGCAGCCGAGGGGATCGACGCACCGCTCGTGGTCATCACCAGCAACGAGGAGCGGGAGCTGTCCGCCGCCTTCCGGCGCCGCTGCATCCCGCTGGTCCTGGAGCCGCCGGACCGCGAACACCTGCTGCGGGTCGCCCAGTTGCACATGGGTGCCGCCTACGACCCGCTGCTCGCCGACGAGTTGGCCGAGATGTTCGACGCCGAGTCCTCCGCCGCGCGGCCGGTGGCGAGCACCGCGGAGTTCCTCGACACCCTGCGGGCCTGTCAGCAGCTGGGGCTCACCGCCGACTCCCCGGAGTGGCGTGCGGTGGCGGGTCTCGCCATGGTCAAGGGCTCCCCCGACGTCCTGCCGTACGCATGAGCCGTCGCCGGACCCAGGTGGGGGATCTGCTGCGGGCTGCCCGTCTGCTGGGCGTCCAGGACGCGGACGGCGTGGCGCGGCTCGCCGAGGCGATGGGGCTGCCGGCGGGGACCGCACCGGGCGCCGACTCGCACGTGGGCGGGCGCCCGGGACGCAGGCCGGCGGCGGCCGACGGGCCGCACGCTGCCGAGGACGGCGGCCGGGGCGGTGCGCGCCGCCCGGTGCGTGCGCTGCACGCCGACGGGGTGTCACGGACGGGGGGTACGGAGCGTCCGGCGGCCCCGTCCCGCCGGGCCGGACCGACACCGCTGAACGGAGCCGGCGAGGAGGCGGGGACGGGGACCGGCGCCACGGCCGCCGTAACCGCGCGCCGGTCCGGACCCGCCGGTTCCGCCCCCGAGCCGTACCCCGCTCCCCCTCGGGCCACCGGCGCCTCCCTGCTCATGCTCCGGGCACCGCTCCCCCCGCCGGACCCCACCGGGCCCGACGGCGAGCCCGCCCTGCGGGACCTCGCCGACCCGGGGGACGTGCCGGGGCCCGACGACCCCCCGGACATCCTCGACGTCCCCTGGGTCACCGCCCCGCCCCGGCCGGCCCCGCCGTGGGATCCGCGGACCGAGCGCGCCGTCTTCCTCGCCGTGGCCAGCACGTACCGCGGCGGGCACACCGTCGACCACGACCGGCTTCTGGAGCTGGTGGTCCGCAGCCTGGCCGGCGGTCCCCTCGGCCGTCCCCGGGTCCCCTACCGGCAGCGGGCGACCACCAGGGCCGGGGTGCACCTGCTGCTCGACCGGGGCGAGTCGATGCGGCCCTTCCGCGACGACCAGGCCTGGCTCGCCGCCCTCGCCGCCCGGGTGGTGCCACCCGACCGGCTGACCGTGCTCGACTTCCGGCTCCGACGGGGCGCGAGCCGCGACGGCGGCCGCACCTGGGAGCCGCACCCCGTCCCGCCGCACGGACAGCCGGTGCTGCTGATGTCCGACCTCGGCAGGCTGCGGCCGCCGCTACCGGGACGCAACCACGCCACCCCGGCCCAGTGGCTGCCGTATCTGCGCCGGCTGTGCCGCGCGGGCACGCCCGTCGTCTGTCTCACCCCGCACCCCGTACGGGAGTACCCCGCCGCCATCCGGCAGTTGGTCACGCTGTTCACCCTGGACCGCGGCATCCCGGTGCGGACGGGGCGGTCCGGCCTCCGGGGCGGCCGGCGCAGATCGGGGCGCGGGTCGTGACGGCGGCGCCCGAGCGCAGCACCGCCTTCCGGCTCATCGCCGAGCAGCGCCGCGACCAGCCCGACGTGGTGCTGCTGGCGCGCTCGCTGTGCCTGGCGGCGCAGGCCGAACCGTACTTCGTGCGCGGCGCCCGGCTGCGGTTCCTGCCGCGCAGCGGCATCGGCCTCGAGGCGAGGCTGTGGTTCTCGCCGCTGGTGGAGGCGGCCGACAGCCGGGCGCTGGTGCTGCACCCGGAGGTCGGCGCCGAGCTGCGGCAGGAGCTGTCCGCGCGGGACCTGAGCCTGCTCGGCTCGGTCCGCGAGTACACCCGCACCGCCCACCGCGGCGCCCCGCCCCTCGTCCGCGCGTTCGAGGAGCTGCTGTGGCGGGCGACGATCGGGCCGCGGCCGGCCGAGGCGGAGGTCGAGGAGGCGCTGGCACCGCTGTTCCGGCAGGTACTCGCCGACGGCGGCGGGGCGGCCGACGCCAGCCGCTGGGTGCTGCGTTTCCTGCCCCGGCTCCCCGAGGACGTGCACGGCTCCTGGCCGGCCTGGCGGCTGCAGGTGATGGCGGCGGAGCGGCTGGGCATGGAGCCGCCCACCGGCGTGGCCGCCCGCACCGGCGCCGACCGGGTGCGGGCGGTGCGGTCCCTCGTCCACAGCGAGGTCGACATCGGCGTACGGCCGGTGGCGGACGGCCTGGTCCTGACCCGGCCGCCGGAGCCCGATGCCCTGGTCTGCCCGGCGAGCGGCGCCGCCCGGGTCCGGCTGCGGCTGCGCGGCGCGCTGCCGGGAGCCGGCTGGCACGAGCTGGACCTGTACGACGACGAGCGGGCAGCGCTGCGCCTCGGCGTGATCGCCGAGGCCCGCCCCGACGGCACGGTGCTGCACGCGCAGGCGGAGCTGGGCTCCACCCTGGTCTGCGTCCGGGCGGCCGGGCGCGGGGCCACGGCGGTCACCGCCGACGGGCACACCGCCCTGTCGGTCGACGACGGCGAGACCGTACTGCCGCTCGAACTGCCGGGCGCACCAGAGCTGTTGGCCGTGGCGGACGCGGGCCCCGCCGCCACCGCCGCGGTGACGGACAGCGGACTGCACGTGGTGTCGACGGCGCTGGACGGCTCCGCCGACGCCGTACTGCACCGCCTCCCGGCGGCCATGGCGGAGCCGACGGCGCTGGGCTGGTCGCGGCTGGCCCGGCAGACCGTGCTGTGCCTGGCGTCGGGGACCGACGTGGTCCTCGCGGCCGACGGCGACCCGCGCCGCGACCTGGCGACGCTCACGCACTCCGCCCGGGTGGTGGGCCTGTGGTGCTCGGTCCGGGCGGGGGTGGTGGCGGTGGCCGACGCGCGCGGCGACCTCGTCGTCCACCGCCCGGCCTCCGGCACCGGCACGCCGACGACGCTGTGGGGCACCGGGCAGCCGGTCACCGCGCTGAGCGGCGACCCCGCCTCGGGCGCGGTGGTGTGGGCCACGGCGGACGGCCGGGTGCACACCTGGCGGCCGCACGGGGAGGACGACGGGACCGGCGGGCACGGCCCGGAGGACGACTCCGTCGTCCTGGCGGTGCTGCCGGCCCCGGCGACCTCGCTCGCGGTGTCGCCCGCGACCGGGCTGGTCGTCGCGGCGGACGGCGGGCCCCGGCTGCTGCGGCTGCCGTGGCCGGACGGCGGGCCGGTCACGGGAGCGCCGGTGCCCTTCTCGGTCCAGGAGGTGTGCCCCGCGCCGGGCGGACGGCTGCTGCTGACGGGGCACGGCGGCGAGGTCGAGATCCGGTCCGAGGACGGCCGCACCCATCTGTTCACCCCCGCCCCCGTGCCCCCCGCCCCGGACGGCACCGGCCCGGCGTGGCTGCGGGACGGCGTGGGGGTCGCACTGCTCGCGGACAACCCCCTGCTGCCGGTGCGGGCCCGCCGCTGGGGCGTGGGCCACGTCTGTCTGCCCGCCTCCCGCGAGCCGGGGGCGCCGGAGACCACCGCACTGGTCGAGGAGGCGCGGGCGCAGGGGCTGCGCGTGCTCGCCGATCTGCACCCGCCGGACGACACCGCCGCGCACGGGGCGCTGCTGCGGCGGGCGTACGACCTGCTGGAGGAGCGGTTCGACGGCCTGCGGCTGCGCGACGCCGCCCGCTGGCCCGAGGCCCTGCTGATCCGCCTGCGCCATCTGCTGGACGCGTTCCCCGAGGCGGCGTTGGTGGGGAGGGCGGAGGGGAGCGGTCCGGAGGCGAACGGTCCTGGCGCCGCGGACACCCACTGCCACCTGGTGGTCGGCGCCCCGCCCGCGACCCCGGCGGACGCCTCTCACCCGGTACCCCCCTGGGCACTGCCGCCCGACGCCCCGTACGCCGAGGCCCGCCTGCTGCTGGCCCTGCCCGGATGCCACGAGGTCCCGCTCGCGGTGCTGGACGCTCAGACGCCCGAGGCGACGGCACTGCGAACCCTCCTGGCCGCGCGGGCCACCCAACTGGCCCTGCGCGGTGAGACGTTCGCACCACATCCGACCGGAGACCCGCGGCTCACCGCCGTCCTGCGCACCCATGCCGGGCAGACGGTGCTGTGCCTCACCAACACGGCGGACACCCCCGTCGTCGCCCGGCTCCCCCGGCCGGCCCCGGAGCCGCCGACCGAACTGATCGAGATCGCCCACGACGCACCGGCCCCCCACCCGGCCGCCACCGCCGAACCCGAGACCGTGCACGCGGTCGCCGACGATGTCTTCACCCTCACCGTCGGACCGGGCCGCACCCGCTGGTTCCGGCTCCGACCCGCTGAGGGCCCCCGGTCGACGGAGGCGACCGACCCCTTCGGCCCACCCGTCCCCTGACGACACGCGCCGCGAGCCGCCGGCCGCCGTCGTCGCCCCGTCCCCAGTTCAGCGAGGAGCACCATGCCCGGTCCCCATGTCTTCCTCAGCCGCAGCGAGCCCCTGGACTGCCCGTGCAGTTGCTGGCCCGCACGGCGTGCCATGGAGGAACTGCTGCGCGCGGAGGGCTGCGCCCCGGTCGTCGTGGACCGGGAGTCACTGGTGCCCGGGCAGGAGTGGATGGAGGCGATATCCGACGGCATGGGCAGCGCGCACGGCATGCTGCTCATCGTCTCGGTGCACGCCCTGAAGTCCGAACACGTGCAGAACGAGCTCGCCATGGCGGAGCTGCGCAACCGCACCGACGGCTTCCCGGTGATCCTGCTGATGCTCCCGGAGGTGGACCTGAAGGCGCTGGAGCGCAGCGGGCTCAATTCCCTCAATCCGACCCGCCGGCAGACCGTCGAGTGGCCGGAACGCGGCGATCTGGAGGCCGTACGGCGGGACATCGCACCGCAGTTGGAGCTGATGCGGGCCGGGCTGAACGACTCCCGGGTGCACCACCAGGTGGTACGGCATCTGCGCGAGGTGCCCGACCGCAGCCTGGACCGGGCCAGCGCGACTCTGGGGGTGCCGCTGGCCGGGCTGTCGCCGCTGAAGCAGCACCGGCTCGCCTCCGGGCTGCTCGCCGAGCGGCCGAGTGAACAGGAGGCGGACGCCGACCCGTTGCGGGCGGCCCTGACCGAACTCCTGCCGCTGCCCGGGCCCGGGGACTCCCGGGAGCTGATCGAGCTGAGCGTGACCCACGCCCGGGTGCCGGGCACGGAGGCCGCCCGAATGCGCGAGACGCTGTGCGGTACGGGCCCCCGGGTGGCGGTGCTGCCCGCCCGCTCCACCGACACCGCGCGCCGTTACGTCCACCGGGCGACCGAACAGCCGCTGGCCTGGGACCACTTCGTGGTGCCGATCACCGCGGGCACGGGTGTGCTGGACGGCCTGGTGGAGGGCATCCGGGACCTGCTGGAGGACGTCGACGTCTACGACGAGGAGACCCTGCGCGAGCACGAGCGGGACTTCGGCCCGGTGGTGGTGATCGTCCCGCATCCGCCGGACAGCGACCTGGTGCGCGCACTGGACGCCGAGTTCCCGGTGGGCGTGCTGTTCCTGTTCGTCGTCGACGGTGACCTGCTGGGCACGGCCGGCGCCCACACCCGCCTGGACGGCCTGCCGGCCTGGCGCGAGGAGGAGATGAACCGCACGGTCCGCCGCTTCGTCCGCAAGTACGCGACGTCACGCCAGAATTGACGCGCGTCGACCGGGCGGAGACGGCGCGTTGCGCGGGACAGTCGGCGGACCACTCCCGCACGGCCCGCGGGCCCTCCCCGGACAGCCCGCGGGCCCCGGCCGGTCGGCCGGGGCCCGCGGAACCTACAACTCCGATACCGCTCACGGCATCAGATCGGCGGCATCTCCAGGTCGAAGTCGATCCGCCGGCGGTTCACCATCGCGCGGCAGGTGGGATGGCGGGGCCCGAGCTTGCGCTCCGTGGCCTCCCCGGCCTCCCGCAGGGCGGTCTCCGCCTCCTCGTCCCCGGCGAGGACCCGCTCCAGCGCGGTGTTGTACCGCGCGCACAGCACCCGCGGATGGTCCGGGCCGTACAGCTCGGCATAGGCCTCGTGGACCTTCTCGTCCTCCGCCGTCGCCTCCCGGTGCCGCCCCAGCGCGGAGAGCGCCCCGGCCCGGTTGGCCCGGCAGGCGACGGTGGCGGGGTGCTGCTCACCCAGCCGCGCGACCAACTGCCGCAACGTGTCGTCACCGAGCTTCAACGCCTCCGTCGCCTCGCCCTGGTGACACAGGATCGCCACCAGGTTGGTGGCCGCGGCCAGCGTGAAGGGGTGGTCGGCGCCGAGCCGGCTCTGGTAGAGCTGCACGCTGCGCTTGCCCAGTTCGAGTGCCTCGGCCCGGCGTTCGGGGTTGGTCTCGGACAGGGCGAGCAGGTCGCAGGCGAGGTTGGCGCCGCACGACATGGTGTCGGGGTGGAGTTCGCCGTACCGCTTCTGGAACGAGTTGAGCGTCGTGCGGGTCAGCGCCTCGGCGGCGGTGTGGTTCCCGAGCCTGCGCTGGGTCACCGCGAGCGAGGCGTCGGTGCGCAGAACGTCGTTCGACTCGTCTTGTAGGTCGGCGAACTGCCTGCGCAGGGCGGTCAGTTCGTCCAGGGACGCCTGGTACTCGCCCATCTCGCGCAGGTCCAGCGCCACACCGCTGCGCGCGTTCAGGGTGCGCCGGTTCCGCTGGCCCAGAACGGTCCGACTCCGTTCGTGGATCTCCCTCGCGAGGGCGAGTCCCTCCGCGGGCCGTCCCGCCAGGTTGAGCGACACGGCCAGGTTGTTGCCGGCGCGCAGGGTGGCCTCGTTCTCCTCGCCGAAATCGGGGTGATTCCGGCAGAGGTCGTAGGTCTCCTGGTCGGACTCGTAGGCCTCCCGGTAGCGGCCGAGACCCCGCAGGTCGGCCCCGTAGTTGCGGGCCGTCACCAGGGTGTGGCCGTTGTCCCGGCCCAGTTGTTCCCGCTGTCGCCGCAGCGTGTCCTCGTCGAGGTCGTACGCCTCCTGGAACAGTCCCAGCGAGCGCAGGGGGTTGGCCGCCTGGGCGGCCACCCGGAGGGTGAGGGGGTGGTCCCGGCCCAGGGTCTCCGACTCCGTCCAGGCCTTGAGGGCGCGGCGGCCCAGGGCGGCGGCGGCCCGGTGGTCACCGATGAGCCACTGGTTGCGGACCTGCCGGATCACCCACTCGCACACGCGCGGGTCGGTGCTGGAGACGGCACCCGAGGGGTCCAGGTGGGGCAGCAGTTCGGCCATGCGCTGGCGCACCTGCGGGCTCTCCTCCGGGAGCGCGGCCGAGGGAAGGGCGCCCGCCAGCACCAGTTGGGCGCGGTGGCGGATCTGCTCGTACCGTGCCGGGTCCTCCTCCAGCCACTCCCGTACGGCGGCCTGGAGCAGTCGGTGCACCTGGATGAAGCGGTTGCGCTGGTCCACCGTGGCCAGGGCGTACCGGCCGAGGTCGCGGATCAGGTAACCCATCACCATCGGGTCGAACACCGAGGTGTCCCCGGTGACTTCGGCCAGGTAGTTGCGCATGCCGTCGCTGTAGAGCAGGGAATGCGCGATGGGTTCGGGCGAGAGGAAGGAGCAGAGTTCGAGCAGGCGTACGGCCGCGGGGCGGTTCTGGGCGAGCCGGTCGACGGAGAGCCGCCAGACCGCGGTGAGCGACTGCTGCGGGCCGCCTCCGGTGCCCTCGTCGCGGCTGAGGACCGCGCTGACGCGGCTGCCGACGAGGTCCAGGTAGGTGTCCAGCGGCATGCCGGTCTGGCGCAGCCACGCCGCCGCCATCTCCATGGCCATCGGGAAGTCGCCGAGGGTGTCGGCGATCCGGTTGGCGTCCTGGACCTCCAGCCCGTCCACCCGGCGGCGCAGCAGGGCGACGCTCTCCGACCGGTTGAAGGCGTCGATCTCCATGGAGCTCTGGCCCTGTCCGATGGGCGAGCGGCGCGCGGTGACGATGACGTGTCCGGGGCCGTCGGCGGGGATGTACTGCTCCACGGAGGCGTCGGCCAGGTCCGGGCCCTGGCTCTCGATGTTGTCGAACACCAGGAGCCACCGGCCGGCCAGTCCGGTCCTGAGAGCGGCGAGAGTGGCCTGGACGAGCTCGTCGACCGACTCGCCGCGCAGCCCCAGTTCGGTGCCGAGTTCCGCGAGCAACGGCGGGATGGTTTCGGGCTGTTCGGCCGGGATCCAGTGGACCACGTCGTACTGTGCGCCGTAGCGGTGCACGTACTCCTGGGCGATCTGGGTCTTGCCGATGCCGCCGAGGCCGTACAGGAAGACCCTGCCCACGGGAGTGTCCTGCCGCAGCGCCTCCGTCCCCAGTTCGTTCCGCAGCCGGTCCAGGTGCAGGTCGCGTCCGGTGAAGGAGTTGTTGCGCGGAGGGACGTTGAACGCCTTCGGGACCAGGCCCGGATAGGCGGGGCCCTCGGGGGCGACCTCGGCGGGCGGGTCCAGTTCGAGGAGGGCGAAGACCTGGTTGAGCGCCTGTGCGGCGGCCACGTCGACCAGGACGAACCCGGGCAGTCCTCGCAGGGCCGGCTCCGGGGTGTACTCCCGGGTGCGCAGGCCGAGGATGCGCGGCCCTTCGGGTGCGGCGGCCAGGGCCCGGATCTCGTCCGCGACGGGGGTGGTCGCGAAGTCGGGCGAGAGGAGCGCGATGACCACGTCGGCGCTGTCGGCGGGGCGCACCGCCAGCGGGACGGACGGGCTGCTGGCCCGCAGGGTCACGGCGATCCCGGCCGCCTGCATCTGGGCGGCGAGCCACTCCGCCCAGGCGCCGTCACGTACCGCGAAGTCCAGCCGGACCCGGGGCACGAGCCCGCCGCCGGGCATCCGTACGCGCTGGAAGCGGGCGAGCATCTGCCTGCGCGTCTGCTCGTCGGGGGCCTGCAACGCGGTGATCGCGCCGTCGGTGACGGCGGCGGTGAGGCGTTCGTAGGCGGCGAGGAGGGAGGCCGGCTGCCGGGGGGTGTCGGCGACGGTGGCCAGGACCTCCTCGTAGGCGAAGTAGGAGCGGTAGGGGATCTCGACCGCGCCCCAGTAGCTGTCGGGGTCGGCGGCGCGCGGGGTGTCCTTGAGGAACTCCTGGAAACGCCGGCGGGCGTGGTCGCGGCTGGCCTCGAGCTTCTCCTGCTCGGCGTAGTCGACCCGCATGGGCACCGGGATGATCTTCACGTGCGGGGCGCCGCGCTTGACGTCCCGGGCGATGTCCGCGCCGCCGTCCACCGACTGGGTGTTGAGGGTGAAGCAGTTGACGAGGACGTCCGGGAGCATCATGGTCGTGATGCCGGAGGTGTCGCCGAAGCCGGTGCGGCTGTCGATCAGGACGTAGTCGTAGTTGCGGCGCATGTCCTCGCGCAGTGCGTGGAGGAAGGCCGCCCCGTCGCGGCGTTCGTAGAAGCCGCGCCAGTCGTAGGTGTTGATCGTCTCCGAGTACTCCTCGGTCTGCTTGCCCGAGGAGACGAAGTCGATGTAGCCGCCGTCGGGGAAGGTGGACGTCAGCGTCGTGGCGTAGCGCTCGACGCGGGCGTACTCCCGCAGGTCCTCGTCGGTCGTGCGCGGAACGCGCAGCTCGAACTTGCGGACGAGGTCGATCAGGCCCTCGGTGGAGGCGAGGTCGGGGTCCCCCAGGAAGGGGGTGAAGTAGCGGTGCAGGCCCGGTGCTTCGAGGTCCCAGTCCATGACGAGCACACGTTTGCCGTTGCTGGCCAGGATCCACGCCACGTTCGCCAGGGACATCGTGCGGCCGGTGCCGCCCTTGAACGAGTAGAAGGTGACGATGGTGCCGGACTCCGCGGTGCCGGCGTCACCCGAGTCGAACTTCATGAGGAGCGCCTTCCGAGCAGGGGAAAGGGGGCGAGGCCGGTGGCCGGCGCGGCCGGGGCCCGGTCGGCCTCCACGGACTTCATGGCGTCGTTCTGCAGGCGGATGAGGGCCTTGCGGAGCGCGGAGGTGAAACGGTCGGCGTCGGGCAGGCTCCACCGCTGGTATTCGGCGAAGCTGCGCCGCAGCAGCGGGAGCATGCGGTCGACGGCCTCGTCGAGTTCGGCGGCCTGGGCGGCGGACTCCGTGTCGTCCTCGCTGCGCGGCTCCAGCACGGTGGTGGACCGGCCGGGGCGGCCGTCGACCGCGGCGAACAGCCGTTGTTTCTCGCGGACCCTGGCGACCCAGGCGTCCACCAGGAGCACCACCAGCCGGTCGGGGTCCTCGCCGACCCGGTCGACGGCGCTGTCGTCCAGTGTGAGGACGTCCGGGGCGAAGTCGAGGGCCGTGGCGACGTCCGTGACGAGGGAGGCGAGTGCGCCCTTGTCGTCGGGGGCGTAGGGCGACCAGTCCAGGGCGCGGTTGCCGTAGAACTGTTGTGCGTGCCGGTCGGCGGGCAGGTCCTGGCGGGGCATGGCGGCCATGACGAAGTCGACCGTTCTGCGGCCCGTCCGGGTGACGGGGCGGACCCCGGCACCGGCCGACGCGGCACGGAAGCCGTGCACCTCCGGCAGCCGTTCGGCGTGGGCGGCGATGCGCTCCGCCAGCGCCTGGAGCACACCCGTGTACTCCTCCTGGTACCGCGTCCGCAGACGCAGCAGGTGCAGCACTCCGTCCCGCCGGTAGGCCTCCGAGGGCACCTTCAGGGGTGGGTAGGGCAGGGCGGTGGGGGGCGCGTGGTCCGGTTCCGGTTCCCAGAGGACGGGAACGACGGCGTCGGCGCGGCGGCCGGTCCGGGACCAGTGCACGTCGAGCCGCTGCTGGAAGTAGTTCCACTCGGCGGCGCAGTAAGACTGACTGAAGTAGCGCGGTGAGAGCAGGGGGACCAGGACCGTGGAACGGCTCAGGGCGTCGAGGGGCACGTCGAGGGAGTGCGGATCCCCGCGGGTGCCCACCGTTTCGGGGGGCCGCCCGATACGAGCTCCCACCGCCGCGCTCAGATCACGGAAGAATGCCGCGACCCACTCTTCGTCGACCCTACGGACATGACTCAGGTAGAAGTGGCTCACGGTGACTCCAGTTGCATGGCACGTTCCCAGGGCGTGGGCGACCTTGGGGTGTGCCAGGCGGTGGATGAGGAGCTGCCGCCAACCCCACTGCCGCCGGTCACACCGAATCGGTTGTTCATCGAAATACGGGCTAGATAAGAAGAAATGCTGCCACTTACGCACAATAAGGGGTGTCCGTCGCGCTCTCGCGGCACCACCCCGCCGTAGGTTCCGCCCATGCCCCCCTCCTCATCTCCTTGGCTGACGCCTTCTCATCGGTCCCGACAGCGCCGTGACGGCCGGTCTCCGCCGGTGTCGGCGGGGCCGCACCCCGCCGTTTCTCCGGCACCGGGGGCTCGGCCGGGCTCGCCCGGACGAGTGAATCGCCCAGTGGACCTCCGCCCGGGTGAACGACCGGAAATCCGTTCACGGGGAAGCCGCACCGCGCGGCCTCGTCACTCATGTGTTCCACGAACCGTGCACCCAGGGGCGTCAGGGCCGGTCGGCCCTCCAGCGTCGCCAGCGCACCGGCCACGCGCACGCCGTGTCGGTGCAGCCGTGCCCCGGCCTCCCGCGCGGCCGCGCCCCGCAGTCCCTCGGCCCTGCGCCGCCAGAACTCGAGCACCGCGAGGTGGGCATAGGTCCCGGTCAGCACGGCGCCGAGGGGCCGAAGGTCCGGGCGCCAGCCGACCCGGTGACGGCTGCGGTCGTGCGGGGCGACGAGGTCGGCCAGGTCGGCCAGGGCCGCGAAAGCGATGTGCGCCGTCTCGTGCACCACGGTCTCCGCCAGACGCGCGGGATCGCGCTCGGGGGCGGCGGCGACCGCCCCGTAGGCCTCCCGTGCCGAGGAACTGCGGCCGTGCCGGTCGTGGCCCGGACGCAGCGGGACCACGGCCGACCAGAGCGCGGCGCAGGCGGCCGCCCGTTCGGGGACAGTGTCGGTGAGCAGTTGCCACGACTCCCCCAACGAGGCGCGCCAAAAGGCGAGTTGGCGGGGTGTCTGACGGCCCTGCACCGGGTGTCCGTGGGCGTCCCGGTAGACATCGCTGTCCTCCAACACGACGGACAGCGGGGGTTCGGTACCGCGCGCGGCGACGTCGACCCGGCGCGGGGCGAGCAAGGGACCTGCGGTGGCGGACCATTCGTCCTGGGGCGCGTCCAGCGTGAGCGTGTGTCCCGGCAGTTCGACGTGCCGGCCGTCGAGCGGGACCGTCCGAGTCCCCCGCGGGACGCGCACGGTGCCGAATGTGGGCAGCCACAGCAGTCCGTCCGGCGCCCGGAGCGTCAGGCGCGGGCGCAGGCCGGTGCGTAACGCGGCCGCGGCTCCGAAGGAGCCGAACCGGGCGAGGTCCACGGCGAGCCCCGTCGCGGGACCGGCGCCCGCCAGGGCGCGCAGGCAGCGGGCGAGCCAGACGCCCAGATGCGGATGGAGCAGGAACCCTTCGAAGGCGGCCACGTCGGCCGCGCGGGCCCGGGTGCACATCTCCCAGCCTTCGGCCGCCCCGGACTCCCGCCACAGGCCGGGCAGTTCGCGCCGGGCCACGTCCGCCACACTCTTCAGCATCAGCAGCCGTCTGCTGACCTGTCCGTCCCGCAGGACGGTGAGCGCGGAGGCGGTGGGGCGGCAGCCCGCGAGGGCCGCGAAGTCCTCCGCCGCCATGCGCAGGGCCCGGGGATCGCTCACGACGCCCTCCCCAGCAGAGCGGCGGCGTCGGCCGTCACCCGGTCACGGATGTGCGTGATGAGCACCCGTAGATCGGCCGAGTAGACACTGGGGTTGGCGAAACCCGTACGGGGATGGAAGCGGTGGGTCCGCAGTCCCCCGCCGCAGATCCGTACGACGGAACAGCCCAGGCATTCCTCGGCGAGTGCCTCCGGCCCCTCGTCCCGTGCGTCCACGACGGCCGGGCAACGGGCCACCGCGTCGAAGTCGTGGTCGAACACGTTCATACCGGTGGCGGCGGCTCCCTCGTACGCGGCCTTGAGCGAATCGGGTAACTCGACCGATCCGTCGCTCTCCACGACGATGACGTCGGAGGCGGCCAGTCCCACGCTGGAGGAGCGTACTTCACCGCCGAGAGAAAGATCCATGATGTTCTCGAAGAGACGGATCCCGGTCTCGCGGCGCGGTGCGGAGTACCAGCGTTCGAAGATCTCGACGAGCCAGCGCGCGTAGGGCGTGCGCCGTGGATCGTGCCCGGGGGGCGGATACTCCCAAGTGGCGTGCGGCAACAGGAAGTCGACTCGCCGCGGAGCGTGGACGAGGAGCGCCTCGTAGACGGATCCGGGATCGTTGGCGAGGTCGACGGTGCAGAGAAGGCCGCGGTAGAGGGCGCGGTTCTCCGGCCTCTTCAGCAGTTCCAGCCCCCTCTGAACGGCCGCGTGACTGCTCCGTCCGTTCCTGGAACGCCGGTGGCGGTCGTTGGCCTCCCGGTCGCCGTCGAGACTGACTCCGACCGATACCCCGTACCGGCGGAACAGCTCCAACCAGTGCGGACTGAGCAGTGTTCCATTGCTCTGCAGAGAGATATCACAGTGGGCGACGCCCCGTAGTTCACTCCTGAGCACTGACAGCAGATGTTCGATTCGACGCCGGCCGGCGAGGAGTGGTTCGCCGCCGTGCAGCACGATCCTGACCGAATCCAGGCCGTGGTTCCGCGCGTGCTCCGCTATTCTCTCGGCGAGCCGGTTCGCCGTCTCCTCCGCCATGACCCGTGGCTTGCTGCGCCAGCTGGTGTCGCGCAACTCGTAGACGTAGCAGTGATCACAGGCCAAGTTGCACGGCTGAGCGCATTTCAGAACCCACTCCTGGAAGGGCCGTACCTCCGTCACGTGCCACCCCTGCTCTCCGCGTCCGGCGGACGCCGTCCGCGCGGTCAGATCGCCGAGTCGAACGCGGCCACCACGGGGAACGTACCGTCGACGACATCTCTCAACACCCGCCGCAGGGACTCCCCGAGCGCACTGTCGGGCAGGTCGTCAAGGTCCACGGCCGTCGAACCGGACAGGTTCACCACGTCGAACTCCACGTCGCTCGCTGACGTCTTCATCGCCCCCCGTGCTCGCTCTCGTCGCCGGCTCCTGCGCGGGCCGAGCGGTTGCGGACATGTGTCAACCCGCAACGGGCACTGCGGCGTGCCGCGTTGCGGGCGGAGTGGTGCGGTTCTGTATTCAGGGAAGCACACTGATCAGGTTCCGGCCAGATCGCACCGTACGATCCCGAGGCCGCCCGCGCGACAACGGCCGGTCCGCCACGGTGGTTGGCTGATTCGTGCCCCGTACAGCCTTGGCGGCCACGGCGGGCCCCGCATCAACTCCCCTACTTGATCACGGCGTTGGCCAGGATGATGACCAGTCCGATGACCAGGTCGGCCGCCCCGGCGCGCAGACACGCGCCCCTGCCCCGGCCCGCGCTCCACGCCGTCCACACGCCCCAGCCGGTGAGCAGCAGCGCGTTGAGCACCAGCGCCGTGTCGACCGCCGTCTCCTCCCGCCACAGCGGGGGCACGGCGAACAGCAGCAGGACGACGGTGGGAGCGGCCGCGGCGACCACGGGCCACTCCGCTGCCATCGCCCGCAGCCCGGCACGGGCGCCCCTGCCGCCGGACGAGGCACGGTGGGCGACGACATGGGCGTAGCCGTGCGCCGCCGCGGAGGCCACGGCGGTGAGCAGCACCCACAGCGCGTCGGAGCCGGGGTCGGGCGCCTCGCCGGGGCTGTCCAGCGCGGCCGCCATGGCACCGGCCATGACGAGTCCGTACACGCCGCTGAACAGCGTGACCTCCGTGGGCCGGCGGGGCCGTACCCGTCGTACGGCCTCGGCGGCGGGCGTGCGGGGGCGGGGCTCACGGTCCGGCATGGCACCATGCTGGTCCGGCGGCTCGCGGGGAGACGGCAGTACGCGCCGGTCGGCGCGGTACGTGGCGCCGTTCGGAGCACGCGGAGCCGTGCCCCGGACGCCGCACCCGTCGGCGGGGCGCCCCGGTCCGTCAGGCGTCCGGCAGTGCGGCCAGCCACTCCGTGAGCAGCCGGTTGACCTCCTCCGGACGCTCCTGCTGGATCCAGTGGCCGCAGCCCTCCAGCAGGTGCGAGGAGACCAGCCCGGGCAGGGTGTGCGGGAACGCCTCGATCGCGTCGCTCATCCAGGTGGTGGACGCGTCCAGCGCCCCGCCCGCGAAGAAGGACGGCTGGGTGAGGGCGGCGCCGTGGTGGGCGGTGAGGTCGGCCCAGTCGCGGTCCATGTTCCGGTAGCGGTTGAGCGCCCCGGTCAGCCCGGTCCGCTCGAACTCGCCCGCGTAGACGTCGAGTTCGTCCTCGGTGAGCCAGGACGGCAGCCGCCCGGCGGGGAACCGGTCGCGCATCCTCCCGCCGCGCGAGACGAAGTGCGGGTCGGGTGCGCCGGGGGCGGGCATCGTGTCGGCGGACAGCGCGGCGTAGACGCCGGCCAGCCAGCCCCGCACGTCGGGCTCGATCTCCGCCTCGGCGCGGCCGGGCTCCTGGAAGTAGGAGACGTAGAACTCGTCCTCGCCGCCGATCCGTGCGAAGACCTCGGTGGGCCGGGGACCGCCGAACGGGGCGTAGGGGACGCTGAGCATCGCGACGGCGCGGAACACCTCGGGCCGCAGCAGTGCGCAGCCGGCGGCGATGTTCGCGCCCCAGTCGTGCCCGACGACCACCGCCGTCCGCTCGCCCAGGGCCTCCACGACCGCGACGCAGTCCTCGACCAGCTCACGCATGCGGTACGCCTCCACCGCCGCGGGCCGCGAGGAGCGCCCGTAGCCGCGTACGTCGAGGGCCGCGACGCGGTACCCGGCGGCGGCGAGGGCGGGGAGCTGGTGGCGCCAGGAGTACCAGGACTCCGGGAAGCCGTGCACGAGCAGGACCAGCGGCCCGCTGCCCTGCTCGGCCAGATGGATCCGCCCGGCGGGCGCGGGCACCAGGCGGTGGGTGAGGGCGGTGGCGGTGGTGGCGGGCGAAGGTGGCACGGGGTCTCCCGGGGGCTCGGCGGAACGGCGGGCGTACGGACGGGTCGGGACTCGGCGGAACCGCGCGCGTACGGACGGGTCGGCGCGCGGGACGATCCTGCGGCACGCGCGGCGGCGCCGACCACGCGTTTTGCCGTTCCGGCAACTCCGGTCCCCTCCCGTCCCGCCGCTCGGGGTGCGTGCCGCCGCGACGGAGTGAGGTCGCGGCGCTTCCCGTTTCCCGCCCGTGGGGGCGGGAACCTCAGGGCTTCTCCGTCCCTGTCCTCGCGGAAGGAGCATCGGTTGGACCCGGTGGATCTCGCGGACCTCGCGGACCGGACCGTGCTCGCCTGGGTCGCCGTCTGCGCGGCCCCCGTGCTGCTGTGCGCGGCGGGGCTGCCGTGCTGGCGCTGGCGGTGGCCGCTCGTGCCGGTGCTGTGCCGCGAGGCCGGGGTCGTGTGCGCGGTGTTCGTGGTCTGGCAGATCCCCACCCGGATGGCGGCCGGGGACCTCGCCACGGCCACCGCGCGGGCGGTGCGCGTCCACTCCTGGGAGGAGTCGCTCGGCCTGCCCGACGAGGTCTCCTGGCAGCGGGCCGTGCTCCCCCGCCCATGGCTGGTGCAGGCCGCCAACTGGTACTACGCGGTGCTGCACTTCGGCGCCATGGCCGCGGTGCTGGTGTGGCTGTTCTGGCGGCACCGCACCGCCTACCGTCGGCTGCGGACCTGCGTGGTGCTGGTGACCGTCGCCTCGCTGCTCCTGCAACTGATCGCCGTGGCCCCGCCGCGCCTGGTGCCGCGGCTCGGTTTCGTGGACACCGCGGCCGTGTACGGGCAGTCCGTGTACGGGGGCGGCCCGGGGAGCGTCGTCGCCGACGAACTCGCGGCGGTGCCCTCCGTGCATGTGGCGTGGGCGGTGCTCGTCGCGGCGGCCGTCGTCCTGGCGGGGCGCGGGCGGGCGCGCTGGGCGGCCGTCGCGCATCCGGTCCTCACCCTGGTGGTGGTGGTCGTCACCGGCAACCACTTCTGGTTCGACGCGGCGGCGGCCGTCCTCGTCGTCGCGGTGTGCGCCGGGGTGCAGTGGGCCGCGGTGCGCCACCTCGCGCCCCGGGTGCGCGGTACGGGGCGGCGCTCCCGGCCCGCTCCGGTCGTGTCCGCGGGCGCCGCCGCCGCGGAGCCGGACCCCGGCCACGGGCCCCGGCGGACCACCGCCTCACCGGGGAGACGGTGACGGACCGCGTACGACGCGACCGAGACGATCGGTCCGGTCCGGTCCGGTCCGGTTCGGTTACGACACGACCGGTCCGGGACGGTGTCCGTCCCGGACCGGTCGCGAGGTGGCCGCGCGGGCCGCCGGCAGCCGCCCCTTCAGCTGCTCTTGCCGCGGCCCGACAGGGCGTCGCGGACCCGGTCGACCATGCCGGCGCCGGGGGCCAGCAGCTTGTTGGCCGGCGGCTTGTCCGGGGAGGCGGGGTGCGGCCGGGTCGGGGCCGTCTTCTTGGCCGTACGGACCTTCTCGCCGAGCTTCTCGAGGTCCTCCGCGTCGGCCGCCTGGCGCAGCCGCGGGAAGAGGTTGTTCTCCTCGTCGGCGACATGCTCGCGGATCTCGCTCATCAGGGAGGTCATCAACTGGTCGAAGCGGGGGTCGTCGGCCTGACAGCCCTCCAGCTCCTTCATGGTGCGCTCGGCCGTGCTGTGGTCCTCGATCTCCTTGTCGGCGAGGGAGTCGCCGTCGGGGAGGTACTTGCGCACCGCAGGGTAGAGGTGCATCTCCTCGGCCACGGAATGGCGCACGAGTTCGATCGTGGCCTGGTCGGCCAGCTCCTTGCGGCGGCTGTCCCCGGCCGGAAGTGCCTCGAATTTGGCGAACATCTCCTCCACTTCGCGATGGTCGGTGGTCAGTTCGTGAATGACGTCTCCGCCGTGTCCCACGGGTGGCTCCTTGCTGCGAACGGTTGCGACGGCGGCAACGGGTCGTGGACGCCGCTGCGCACATCGCCGGTAGGACCCCCGGGTTCCCGTAACCGCGCGCTCTATGGCACCCGAAACGGTGCCCCTCCGGCGCATCGGCCACCCCGGCAGGTGCCGGGCGGCCGATGCGGGGTAGCCGGAGCGGGGAGCGCACGCGAAAAGGCGGGCGCACACCGAGCGAAGGCACGGCGGCCGTGGTGGCCGGCCGGGCCGGGAGGGAACGTCATGCCCGGAGTCATGGAGCGCATCAAGCGGTTCGCCAGGAGCCCGCAGGGCCGGCGCACCATCGACCAGGCGCGCCGCGCCGCCGCCGACCCCCGGCGCCGCGCCCAGGCCCAGCGCCTGCTGAGCAAGTGGCGGGCACGCCGCTGACCGGCCCGCCGGCGCACCGGAGCAACCGGCAGACGGGCCGCCCTCGGCTCACCAGGGCAGCGGGCCCTCGGCGGTGAAGTAGCCGCCCGTGGGACCGTCCGCCCCCACCCGCGCCATCCGTACGATGATCTCGGCGCCCTCCTCCACGGTCTGGATCCCGGTGTTGCCGTTGAGGTCCGTCTTGGTGAAGCCGGGCTCGACCGCGTTGATCCGCATCTCCGGGAACGCCTTGGCGAACTGCACGGTGACCGTGTTGACGGCCGTCTTCGAGGCCGGGTAGGCGACGCCCGGGTAGCCGTACGCCGGTGTGCCCGGGGTGGTCATGCCGGTCAGCGAGGCGAGGCCGCTGCTGACGTTGACGATCACCGGGGCGGGTGAGCGGCGCAGCAGGGGCAGGAAGGCGTGGGTGACGCGGACCGTGCCGAAGACGTTCGTCTCGAACACCTCCCGCATCATGTCCGCCGTGACGTCCGCGGCGCCGATGACGCTGTTGCCGGGGCCGCGGCCCTCGATGCCGGCGTTGTTGATCAGTACGTCCAGGCCGGAGCCGTCCGCCTCGACGGCCTCGGCCGCCGCCGCGACGGAGGCGTCGTCGGTGACGTCGAGGACGAGCAGGCGGGCGCCGACCGCGTCGGCCGCCCGGCGCCCGCGTGCGGCGTCCCGGCTGCCGAGGTAGACGGTGTGTCCCGCGTCGGTGAGGCGGCGAGCGGTCTCCAGGCCGAGGCCCTTGTTGGCCCCGGTGATCAGTGTCGTGGTCATGGGTCCAGGCTGCGCCGGTGAAGCGGGGGCAGCCAGGAGTCCCCGCTTCATGGGACCAGCAGTACCAGGTAGCCGGGCGGCGGGCGCGGCACACTGGGGGTCATGGCGACAGCGGAATTCGGCTGTACGGTACGCCGCTGGCGGGACCGGGTGTCCCCGGAGGCGGCCGGGCTGCCCGCCGGCGGGCAACGGCGGGCGGCGGGGCTGCGTCGCGAGGAGCTGGCCATGCTGGCCGGCATCTCCGTCGACTACGTCACCCGGCTCGAACAGGGGCGGGCGTCCAACCCTTCGCCCCAGGTCGTCGAGGCGCTGGCGCGGGCGCTGCGGCTGTCGGGCACCGAGCGGGCGCATCTGTTCCGGCTGGCCGGGCTGCTGGCGCCGGGCGGGGACACCGTGCCCACGCATGTGACGCCCAGTGTGCAGCGGCTGCTCGACCGGCTGGCGGGGACGCCGGCCGCGGTGTTCGACGCGTCCTGGACGCTGCTGTTCGCCAATCCGCCGTACGCGGCGCTGATGGGCGATCCGTCCGGGTGGCGGGGCAATGAACGCAACAGTGTGTGGCGGCACTTCGTCGGGCCGGGCAGCCGGGCGCGGCACACGCCGGAGTCCCTGCGGGCGTTCGAGCGGGCGCTCGTCGCCGATCTGCGGGCGACCGTCGCCCGCTATCCGGAGGATTCGCGGTTGCGGCGGCTGGTGGGTGAACTGCGGGCGCGCAGTGGGCGGTTCGGGGAGTTGTGGGAGTCGGGGGCGGTGGGTGCGCACGAGGCGGCGCGCAAGGTCATCGAGCATCCTCAGGTGGGGGATGTGACGCTGGACTGCGACGTGCTCGCGGTGTCCGGCAGTGATCTGCGGATCATGGTGTACACGGCGGAGCCGGGGAGCGAGGACGCGGACCGGCTGGCGCTGTTGACGGTTCTGGGTACGCAGACGCTGACGCGGTGAGGTGTGTGGGCGCGGTGTGTTATTTCGCCCCCGCGGCGGAGCCGCGCATTGACACAGCCCCGCGCCCCTGGTCAGGCGCCGGTGCCCGTCCCCGTGCCCAACCCCCGTGTCGTGTACGCGCATTCCGTGTACACGTACCCCGGGCGCAGCTTGGCCGTGTCCGACGACGGCGTCGTGGTCGTCGCGTCGGACCGCGACTTGTGGACGAAGTACGTCGTGCCGACCGGCAGTGAGATCGTGCGCTGCGGGTAGTCGCGCCCGCTCTTGCCGCACGGTTCGAAGCCGGGGCTCAGCGTGCTGCCCCAGTCGTACTCGGAGCAGCTGCCGCAGCCCTTGAGCGTGAAGCTGCCGGTGACCGGGCCCGTGTAGAGGACCGTGATGTCGTCGGGACTGTCGTTCTTGACCGTGACGGAGATGCTGCCGCCGGAGGCCGTCGTGGGCAGCCGCTTGCCCGCCGCCGGGACGGTCTGCGCGACCTCCGCGGCGATGGCTATCTTCTGGGCGCGGGCCCGGTTCTTGTGGTGCTTGTTGTTCTTGACGAAGTCGTTCATGCTGTCGAGCGCCGCGTCGAAGTCCTTGTCCTTGTACTGGTCGACGCCGCAGTCGTACGCACCCTCGTCGGCGCCGCGGCCGGCCCGGTCGGCGTCCTTCGCCAGGGCCTGGCCGACGCCCGCCTTCTCCCCCGGCAGATCGGTGATCTGCGCGGACAGACCCTCGAGCCGGGAGACCGCCGTGCACGGCTCGTCGCCGTCCACCTCCTTGACGGCCTTGCCGACCGCCGACTTCACGGCCGGTTCCACCTTGGCCGCCTGCTCGGACTGCGGGAACGTGGTCAGCAGGTCCCCGAAGAGGCCGGGCCACTCGGCGTCGCCCGAGGTCAGGCCGTCCGACGCGCAGCTGTAGAGGGAGGTGGCCAGCCGGTCGTCCGGCCAGTGGGCCAGCGAGCCGAGCCGCTCGCGGTCGACCGTGCGCGGCACGGTGCGCAGATACTTCAGTGCCGGTACGGCGTCGCAGTACCGGCGCCGCTCGTAGGAGGCGCCGACCGTCGTGTAGAAGTCGTGCAGCCGGTCCGGCACGCGGGCGGCGGCGCGGGAGCCGGCGTGGTCCGTGGCGAGGGCGTCGTAGGCCTTCAGGGCCCGGCGGTAGTCGGGCTCGGCCTTGTCGAACGGCTGCTCGGAGGCCGCCTCGACGAGGTGGTCGGCGCCGTCCAGCCGGTCGAGCAGCATCTGCTCGGTGGCCTCGTCGCGGGCGCCGTCGTACAGCACCGCACCGCCCGCCGGGACGGCGAGCAGCAGTACCCCGAGCGCGAGGGCCACCAGGGTCCGCGGCGGCCACCGCAGCCGGGTCCGCAGGCCCACGGCGGCGCCGTGGACGGCGGCGGCGAGGAGGAGGGCGGCGTAGAGGGCGAGGGCGAGCGACGGGACGCCGTCCGGGTCGGCGGGCAGCGCGACGAGGAGCAGGACGGCGGTCGCGACCCAGCACACCAGGGTGAGCAGCGGGCGCCGTACGAGCGCGTACCCGAGGCCGAGGCCGCTGAGGTTCAGCAGCCCCACGGCGGCGGCCCGCCCGCCGTCCGCGGGGGCGGGCGGCGGGGCGGAGGGCATGGGCGGAACGTGGAGCCCGCCGCCGGCAGGACCGTACGGCGATCCGCCCGGACCGTACGGCGACCCGGCCGGACTGCCGTACGGAGCACCGGCCGGACCGGCCGAAGCACCCGACGGACCGTACGGCGACCCCGTCGGACCGGCCGGCTCGGGACGGCCGCCCTCGAGCGGAACGGGGCGGCTCCAGCCGGTGTCGGTCTGACCCCCGGCCGCCCCGAACCCGCCTCCGGCCGCGCCGGACCCGCTCACGGCCGCGCCGGACCCGTTCCCGGCCGCGCCTGGCGCGCTCCCGGCCGGACCCGGCGGTCCCCACGCCGGACCGGGCCGGCCCCCGGCGGCCTCATCCCGCGGTTCGCCGGCCGCGGGCGGCCGGTCGCCGCCCTCGTCGTAGCCGTCTCTGGACGTGCCGTTCTCATCCCCGGACATGCCGTTCCCCCCACTCAACCCCACCCGCGCACACGTGGATTGCAGTGTACGGTCGGTCGACCGGTCGTGAACAGCGAGTATCCGGCGCCCGCACCTCGTGGCACGAGGTCCGCGGGTCCGAACCCGGGTCCGAACCCGGACGTGCCGAACGGCGCCGAGCGGGTACCCGCGACTCCGTGCCGGAAGTGAGCCGGACGGTGGTCCCCGCGGGAGCGCACACGCGCGTGCGGCGCCCGCGCGACGGCGGTCCGGGACCGGGAGACGAACACGTGGAACGGTGAAGTCATGTCTGAAGCCGACGGTGTGGGACCCGCTCGTGTCGTGGTCGGTACGAGCGATTCCCTCAGCAGCCGGACGGCCCTGTACCGGGCCGCCGAGGAAGCCCGGCGCAGGGACGCCGAACTGTGGGCCGTGCTCGCCTGGGACACACCCGGCGGCGAGCTCACCGCACACCGCCCGGCCGGCACGGAACCACTGCTCGACGAGTGGCGGCGGCCGGCCCGGCGCGCCCTGCTGACGGTGCTGCACGAGACCTTCGGCACCGCGGGGCCCGGCGTGCCAATGCGGGCCGTCCTCGGCCGGGGTCCGGCGGGCCGGACCCTGGTGCACATCGCCGACCGCGCCGGTGACCTGTTGGTCGTCGGCGCCGGACGGCGCGGCCGCCTGCGTCGGCTGCTGTCGCCCTCCGTGAGCCGGTACTGCATCGCCCACGCCGCCTGCCCGGTCCTCGCGGTGCCGCCCTCACCGCTGGCGGCCGACTGGAAGGCCGCGCACCGGCGCAACGCGCTGCGGCTGCCGCTCGACACCCGTCATCTCACCGACGAGACGCAGGCGAAGGTCCCGCCCGAGCGGTGACGGAGCCGGGGCGGGTCCCCGGCGGACGAAGCCGGGACGCGGGCGGCCACGGCGGTCGGGACGGTCGACGCGGTCGGGACGGTCGACGTGATCGGGAGCGTCGGCGGATTGATCGTCCGACCGGTGGGGAACCCGGCAGCGGGCGCCTCCCCCGCGCTCGCCACCGTTGCCGATCCGTCTGAGAGGGCCATCCCATGAGTCTGTTGCGAGTGCTCGGCCGTCCGATGCTGGCCTCCATGTTCATCGCGGGCGGACTGGACTCCGTCCGCCACCCGGAGCGGGTGGCGGGAGCCGCGGAGCCCGTGGTCCGGCCCGTGTCCGACCGTGTGCCGGTGGTGCCCGACAGCACCGAGCAGGCCGTACGGCTCAGCGGTGCCGTACAGGTCGCGGCCGGCGTGCTGCTGGGCCTCGGCCGCATGCCCCGGCTCTCCGCGCTGGCCCTCGCGGGCACGCTCGTGCCGACGACGCTGGCGGGCCACCGGTTCTGGGAGGCGGAGGACGACGCCGACCGCGTCCAGCAGCGCATCCACTTCCTCAAGAACGTCTCGATGCTGGGCGGGCTCCTCGTCGCCGCCGACGACACCGGGGGCCTGCCCTCGCTCCTGTGGCGCGGCCGCCACACCGCGAAGGAGCTGCGGCGCGAGGCGAAGCTCGTGCGCCGCTCGGCCCGGATGGGCGCGCTCCCGGCGGCCGCGGCGGGCAGCGTACGGGCCAACGCGAAGGGCCTGAAGGCCAAGCTCCCCGGCTGAGACGGCGCGGACGGCGCAGACGGCTGGTTCTGATTCTCCTGAGACTGCTGTGAACATCCTGTGTCCCGGCTCCGTATAGAGCCCGAGGGCTGTTCCCGCCCTGTCCGGTAGCAAGTCGAGGAGGATGTCGTGACCGGAGGGACCCGCAGGAGACCGAAGGCCGCACGGCGCAGTACGGCGGCGGCGATCGCGCTGATGCTCGGCGGGGCCGGTCTGATCGCGGTCAACACGTACGCCTCGGCCACCGAGACGGGCTCGTCGGAGACCTCCCAGCAGCTGCCGGCCGGTGCGGCGGGGAGCACGATCGACTGTCCCGAGGTCGCCGACCACCTGCCCGAGCTGTCGGAGAAGGCCCGGGCGGGCGTGAGCGGTGAACTGGCCGCGATGGACACCCAGATCACCGACGCCTACCAGCGGCTGACCGCGATGGGCACGGCGGCCGGGGCCGGCGCCGGGGAGAAGGTCAAGGACGAAGTCCTCGATCCGCTGGCCGAGTCGAGGACGGAGAGCATCGGCCGGATCAGCGACTCGATCGACAGGAGCACCGGTCAACGGCCGTCGGGTCTGGACGACCTGGCGGCCTGCGAGGTGAAGACGGACCCGGGCAGCACGGCGGGCACCGGCGACGGTGGCGGTGACGCCCCGTCCGGCACCGACGGAAAGAACGAGAACGGCCCGGACGCCTCGGACTTCGTCGACATCCGCACCGTGAAGCCGAACGTGAGCGGCCCCGTGGCGGGGGCCGGCGTCGCCCGCGGCTCGTTCACCGTCGACTGCGGGGTGAACGAGAACAAGAACTACAACACCGACAACGTCATCGCGGCGCCCGGCGTGACCAACGGTGCCCACCATCTGCACGACTACGTCGGCAACCAGGACGTCAACGCCTTCTCGAACAACGACACGTTCGCGGCGGCGGACACCTCCTGCGAGGACCAGGGCGACAAGTCGGCGTACTACTGGCCGGTGGTCCGCGTTCAGGACGGCACGCAGGACTTCGACCAGAACAGCGACGGCGGCGGCAAGGAGGGCAACGTCGGCAAGATCCTCACCGCCAAGCAGGTCGAGATCACCTACGTCGGCAGCAGGACCGGCAAGGTCGTCGCGATGCCGAAGTTCCTGCGCATCATCACCGGTGACGCCAAGGCCTTCACCAACGGCCCGGCCAACGCCAACGCGCACTTCAGCTGCACCGGCTTCGAGGACAAGGTCCAGCTGACGGACAAGTACCCGATCTGCCCCGAAGGCAGTGACGTGGTCCGCTCGTTCGCCTTCCAGAGCTGCTGGGACGGCCAGAACATCGACAGCGCCAACCACCGTACGCATGTCGCGTTCGCCGACGCGGACGGCACCTGCGCCAACGGCTTCAAGGCCATTCCGCGGCTGACGATGCGCCTGGTGTACGAGGTCCCCGCCCCGGCGATCGAGAACGGCCGGGTGACGAACGCCTACGCGGTCGACGGGTTCCCGGAGCAGTTGCACAAGCCGATCAACGACCACGACGACTTCATCAACATCATGGACGAGAAGTTGATGGACGAGATGGTCGACTGCCTCAACGCGGGCCGGACCTGCGGCGCCGGCACCCCGCCCGCGACCGAGCCCGGCGACGACAAGGGCGGTGAACAGGGCGGCGACGCCGGCAACGGCGGTGGCAAGGGCGACGACAACGGCGCGCAGGACGGGAAGGACGCCGGAAAGGACGCCGGGAAGGGCACCCAGGACGACACCAAGGGCTCCGGCGACGACGCCGTGAAGGGCGACGGCGACACCGGCGTCGACACCCCGAAGACCGAGTCGACCGTCGCGTCCGACGCCCAGCGGTCGGAGGCCAGCGAGGCACCCGCCGGCTCCACTGCGCCCTCCGCGGGCTCCCGGGCCGGGGGCGACGACGACCAGGACGCCGTGGGCTCCAACCCCGCGCCCCAGGCCGAGGGTTCGCGGGGCAGCCTCGCCGAGACCGGGTCGCAGCTGTGGCCCGCCGCGGCCGGTGCTTTGATGCTCTGCGCCGGTCTGGTCGTCCTGCTGCGCTCGCGGCGGTACACCGCACGCCGCTGAGCAGCGGCACCGGCCGGAACCGGCGGGGGCGCGCACGGCATCGCGCGCTCCCGCCGGTTCCGGCTTAAGCCGGAACCGGCGGGGGCGCGCACGGCATCGCGCGCTCCCGCCGGTTCCGGCTTAAGCCGGCGATCTTGGGCACACGTCCGGAGAGAGTGATCTTCGGAGTGTGATCCACGAGGGGGGACCGCCGTCCATGACCACCACACCTGTGCGCCCGATACGTGTGCGGCGCCGCGGCCGCGGCTTCGACCTGCGGCGGACCTCGCTGTTCTTCGTCCTGCTCGCCCTGGTCGTGGTGGTGCTGGGGCTCGCCGCGCGGACGGCCGCCCGGGCCGCCGCGGACCGGCCGGTCCTGGCGGTGGCGCTGTGTCTGGTCGCGCTGCCGTCCGCCGCGTTCGCCCTGCGCCACGGCCGCCGCCGCTTCTCCGCCCGCCGGGCCGCGCGCCGCGCGGTCACCGCCTTCGACGCCGCGACGACGACGGCCCTCGACTCCCTGACGGAACCGGCCCCCGCGGCCCCCGTCACCGCCGGATCCCAGCCGGCCGAGCCCGCACCCACCGGCCTCACGCTCACCGAACCCCCGCTCGCCGCCCCCGAGTTCGGGCCGGAGCAGCCACCCACGCCCCGCACCGAACTCGACCCCGATCCCGTGCAGTACACCGCCGTCGACTACGACCTCCTCGACCCCGACGCGTTCGAGCAGGCCGTCGCCGCGCTGTGCGAGCGCGACGGGTGCACGGAGGTGGAGGTGGTCGGCGGCGCCGGGGACCTCGGCGCGGACGTGGTGGGGATCGCCCCCGACGGCCGGCGCCTCGTCGTCCAGTGCAAGCGGTACGGCGGCACCCACAAGGTCGGCTCGCAGGACCTGCAACGCTTCGGCGGCACGTGCTTCACCGTGCACGGGGCCGAGGTCGCCGCCGTGGTGACCACGAGCGACTTCACCGCGCCCGCCGTCGAGTACGCCGAGCAGTGCGGCATCCTCTGCGTCGACCGGGACACCCTGCAAGCCTGGAGTGACGGCACCGGTCCCGAGCCCTGGCGCCTGGACCACCGCCCGCACCCCGACGACCACCAGTGACGGCGGCCGACGACCACCGGAAAGGCAGACCTCACCATGACCGAGCAGGAGAAGACCGCGGACACCTCGATGCGCGCCATGACCTACGACCGCTTCGGCGACAACGGGGTGCTGTCCGAGACCCGGCAGCCCCGCCCCAAGGTGGGCCCCAGCGAGGTGCTCGTGCGGGTGCGCTGCGCCTCGGTCAACCCCGTCGACTGGAAGCTCATGGCCGGCGGCCTGAAGGACCTGATGGACACCGTCTTCCCGGTGGTGCCCGGCTGGGACGTGGCCGGGGTCATCGAGCAGGTCGGCATCGACGTGCCCGAGTTCGCGGTCGGCGACGAGGTGGTGGCGTACGCGCGGAAGGACTACGTGCACGGCGGGACCTTCGCCGAGTTCGTCACCGTCCCCGTGCGCGCCCTGGCCCGGCGGCCGGCGTCGCTGTCGTGGGAGCAGTCGGGCGGGCTGCCGCTCGCGGGGCTCACCGCGTACCAGACGCTGACCCGGCTGGGCACCGGCAAGGGCAGCACCGTGCTGATCCACAACGCGGCCGGCGGCGTGGGCACGATGGGCGTGCAGATCGCGGTGGCGCTGGGCGCCCGGGTGATCGGCACGGCGTCGCCGAAGCGGCACGACACGCTGCGCGAGCTGGGCGCCGAGCCGGTGGCGTACGGCGACGGGCTCGCCGACCGGGTGCGGGAGCTGGCGCCGGACGGGGTGGACGTGGTGGCCGACTTCGTGGGCGGGGTCCTGGACGTCACCCGGGCGGTCCTGGCCGAGGGCGGGCGGCACGCGTCCATCGCCGACAACAGCGTCATCGAGGCGGGCGGGCAGTGGATGTGGGTCCGGCCCAGCGGCGCTGACCTGGCCGAACTGGGCCGGCTGGCGGACGAGGGGAAGCTGACGGTGCCCGTCGCCGCGACGTACCCGCTGGAGGAGTTGCCGGACGCCTTCGCGCGCAGCCAGGAGGGGCACACCCACGGCAAGATCGTCGTCACCGTCTGACTCTCCCGGTCCCCGGGCGGCCTCGCGCGCCGTACTTCCGACGTGCCGGGACGTGTCAGGTGGCGCAGCCTGGTTACGCGGTTGCCACGGCACCGCGCGCGGCCCCGGGCGGCGCGCGGGCCGCGACCGCGTCCCGCCGCGACGGAAGGCTTCCCACGCCATGGACGGTCCGCACCACGAGACAGGCACCGGCGACCGGGCCCGCGACGGCGCCCGCCCCACCGGGCACGAGGCGCCGGGCGGCGGTGCCGTCGGCACCCTGCCGGACGACTGCCGGTCCACGACGACGCTCCGCGTGAACGGCGTGTCGCACACGCTGACCGTCGACAACCGGCGTGTCCTGCTGGACCTGCTGCGCGAGGACCTCGACCTCGTCGGCGCGAAGAAGGGCTGCGACCACGGCCAGTGCGGTGCCTGCACGGTGCTGCTCGACGGGCGCCGGGTCAACAGCTGTCTGCTGCCCGCCGTGGCCCTGGACGGCCGCGAGGTCACCACCGTCGAGGGGCTCCCGGCGCTCGCCCCGCCCGAGGACCGTGCCGACGGTGCCGACGGCGGCGGCCCGCTCCACCCGTTGCAGCGGGCCTTCCTGGACCGGGACGCCTTCCAGTGCGGCTACTGCACCCCGGGCCAGCTCTGCTCCGCCGTCGGCGCGATCGGCGAGGCCGTGGCGGGCCATCCCTCGCACGTCACCGATCCGGCCGCCCCGTCCGGCGAGCCGGTGCCGCTCACGCGCGCGGAGATCCGCGAGCGGCTCAGCGGCAATCTGTGCCGCTGCGGCGCCTATCCGCACATCGTCGAGGCCGTGGAGGACGTACTGCCGTGAAACCCTTCGCCTATGTGCGGGCCGGCAGCGTCGAGGAGGCCGTCGACGCCCATGCCGCGCACCCCGGTGCCCGTTACCTCGGGGGCGGCACCAATCTGATGGACCTGATGAAGCTGGACGTGGAACGGCCCGGCACCCTGATCGACGTCAGCCGGCTGCCGCTGGACGACGTGCGGGAGCTGCCCGACGGGGGGCTGTGGGCCGGGGCCACCGTCCGCAACAGCGACCTGGCGGCGCACCCCGCCGTCCGCGACCGCTACCCGGCGCTCTCCCAGGCGCTGCTCTCCGGCGCCTCCGGGCAACTGCGCAACGTCGCCACCACCGGCGGCAATCTGCTCCAGCGCACGCGCTGCCCGTACTTCCAGGACGTCACCAAGCCCTGCAACAAGCGGGAGCCGGGCAGCGGGTGCGGCGCCCTGGAGGGCGTGCACCGCGACCACGCGGTCCTCGGGTACTCCGAGCGGTGCATCGCCACGCACCCCTCGGACATGGCGGTGGCGCTGGCCGCGCTGGACGCCGAGGTGGAGCTGTACGGCGCGGACGGGAAGCGGAAGGTGCCGGTGGCCGAGTTCCACCGGCTGCCCGGCGAGCACCCGGAGCGGGACACCGAGATCCGCCCCGGGGAGCTGATCACCGGGGTGGTGCTGCCCGCGGCCACGGCCGGGCTGCCCTCCGCGTACCGCAAGGCCCGCGACCGTGCCTCGTACGCCTTCGCGCTCGCCTCGGTGGCAGCCGTCCTGGAGGTGGCCGACGGTGTCGTGCACCGGGCCGGGATCGCGTTCGGCGGGGTGGCGCACCGGCCGTGGCGGGCGCGGCGGGCCGAGGAGGCACTGCTGGGCGCCGCGCCGACGGCGGACGCGTTCGAGCACGCCGTCGATCTGGAGCTGGCGGCGGCCCGGCCGCTGGGCGACAACGCCTACAAGGTGCCGCTGACCCGGGGCGTGACCCTGGACGTCCTCACCCGACTGGCGCCCCGCACCCCGGCACCCGTCTGAGCCCTTCACCCCGCTTCTCACCCGCAGCCCCCGGGCATGTCAGGAGGACCCCATGGTTTCCGTCGCCCCCACCGGCTCCGCCGTCGGCGCCCCGGCCGAGCGCCGCGAAGGGCGGGAGAAGGTCACGGGCCGGGCCCGGTACGCCGCCGAGCACCCGCTGCCCGGCCGGGCGTACGGGTGGCCGGTGGCCGCGTCGGTCGCGCGCGGCCGGGTGCGCTCCCTGGACGCCTCGGCCGCCCTGGAGCTGCCGGGGGTGCTCGCGGTCCTCACCCCCGACGACGCGCCCCGGCCGGCCGAACCGGACGATCCGACGCTGAAGGTGCTCCAGGACGACCGGGTGCCGCACCACGGCTGGTTCGTCGCGCTCGTGGTCGGCGAGAGTCTGGAGGCGGCCAGGGCCGGTGCCGCCGCCGTCCGGGTGGAGTACGCGGCCGAGGAGCACGACGTGACGCTCACCGCCGACCACCCGGCGGCGTACACCCCCGAGCAGGCGAACGGCGGGCATCCCGGTCGCCGTCAACAGGGCGATCCCGAGGGCTCGTTCGCCTCGGCCGCCACTCGCGTGGACGTCTCCTACCGGGTACCGCCACTGCACAACCACCCGATGGAGCCGCACACCTCCACCGCCCGCTGGGACGGGGACCGGCTGCTGGTGCACGCCTCCACCCAGGGCGCCACGGCCGTACGGTCCACGCTGGCCGCGCTGTTCGAGCTGCCGGAGGAGCGGATCACCGTCACCGCGGAGCACGTGGGCGGCGGCTTCGGCTCCAAGGGCACCCCGCGTCCGGACGTGGTGCTGGCGGCGATGGCCGCGCGGCACACGGGGCGCCCGGTCACCGTCGCGCTCCCCCGCCGCTCGATGCCCGCCGTGGTGGGCCACCGTGCGCCCACCCTGCACCGGCTGCGGCTGGGCACGGGGCCGGACGGTCGACTGGCCGCGCTGCTGCACGAGGTGACGACGTACACCTCGCGCGTCAAGGAGTTCGTGGAGCAGGCCGCGGTCCCCGCCCGGGTGATGTACGCCGCGCCGCACATGCTCACCGAGCACCGGGTGGTCCCGCTCGACGTGCCCACGCCGTCCTGGATGCGCGCCCCCGGCGAGGCGCCCGGGATGTACGCGCTGGAGTCCGCGATGGACGAGCTCGCCACGGCGCTCGGCCGGGACCCGATCGAGCTGCGGATCGCCAACGAACCGGACGTCGAGCCGGACAGCGGCAAGCCGTTCAGCAGCCGGCACCTGGTGGAGTGCCTGCGTGAGGGGGCCCGCCGCTTCGGCTGGTCCGGCCGCGATCCGCGCCCCGGCGCCCGCCGCGAGGGCCCGCTCCTCGTGGGCACGGGCGTGGCCGCCGCCACCTATCCGGTGCTGGTGCAGCCCTCCGCCGCCGGCGCCGAGGCCCGGCCCGACGGCACCTTCGTCGTGCGGATCAACGCCACCGACATCGGCACCGGCGCCCGGACGATCCTGGCCCAGATCGCCGCCGACGCGCTCGGGGTGCCGCTGGAGAGGGTGCGCAGCGAGGTCGGCAGCACGGAACTGCCGCCCGCCTCACTGGCCGGTGGTTCCTCCGGCAGCTCCTCGTGGGGCTGGGCGGTGCACCAGGCGTGCACCGAGCTGGCGGAACGGCTCGCGGAGCACGCGGGGCGGGTCCCGGAGGGCGGGCTGAGCGCGTCCGTCGACACCACCGGGTCGGCGGACGCCGACAGCCCCTACGCGCGGCACGCGTTCGGCGCGCACTTCGCCGAGGTCACCGTGGACACGGTCACCGGGGAGACCCGGGTGCGCCGGCTGCTCGGGGTGTTCGCGGCCGGGCGGATCCTCAACGCCCGTACGGCGCGCTCGCAGTTCATCGGCGGGATGACGATGGGGATGGGCATGGCGCTGACCGAGGACAGCACGATGGACGCCGCGTTCGGCGACTTCGTCGAGTGCGACCTGGCCTCGTACCACGTGCCCGCCCACGCCGACGTGCCGGACGTCGAGGCGCACTGGCTGGACGAGGACGATCCGCACACCAACCCGATGGGCAGCAAGGGGATCGGCGAGATCGGCATCGTCGGCTCGGCGGCGGCCGTCGGCAACGCGGTCCACCACGCCACCGGCGTCCGCTTCCGCGAACTGCCGCTCACGCCCGACCGGGTGCTGACGGGGCTGCGGGCCGCCCGGCACTGACGAGCCGGCGGACGCCGGTGGCTCACGGCCCGTCAGGGCGTCGGGATGCCCGCCGGGCGGGCGGGGCGGCCCAGTTCGACCGGTACGCCCGGCGAGTACAGCACGCTCACCGGCTCCCCCAGCTCGGCGGGCAGCCCGGCCGCCGCCACCAGGTTCTCCTCGCAGCGCACCAGCTCGGCGCGGTGCAGCGGCCAGCGCGGATGCGCGTTGGGCAGGAACCCGGTGTCGCCGAAGAAGGCGTTGTGCATCCCCCACCGGGCGGTCAGGAAGTGCTCCAGACCGGTCGGCTCGGCGATCGGCTCGCCCCGCCGCACCACCAGCCGGCAGTACGCGCCCCGGGGCCCGGGCCACCACCGGGTGCTGCTGTAGCCGATCAGGTCACCCCGGTGGCGTACGGCCATCCGGGACCACACGTACGGCAGCCGGAACCCGGCCCGGCCCATCACGACGGGAATCAGCCGGGCGGCGTCCATCGAGCGGAACACCACCCCGCGCCGTCCGTGCGCGTCGACGGAGTAGAGCCGCACGTTGGTCTCCGGGAACGAGCCGAGGTACGGCACCCCGGGCGAGCGCAGCCAGCCGACCCGGTGCATCCGGAACGCCACCAGGCCGGCATACGTCCGCCCCTCGTACACGTCCGGCACGGTCCCGGCGGGGAGCAGCGGGGCGACGGCGTCCGGGTCGAGCGCCCAGTGGACGAAGGCGAGGTCCAGCCACTCCTGGGTGAGCAGCGGCCACGTGAGGGCGGCGGGCGCGTCGGGGGTGACGGGCTCGGGGGCGGGCCGCCGGGACACCGGTCCGGCGGGTCCGGGTCCGGCGGGCACGGGCGGCTGCGGGGTCGTCGGCATGGCGCCAGCATGTCAGGGGCGGGCGTACGCCGTCGGGGTGACCCGCGCGGGGGCTCACTCGCCGCCGCGGTCCGAGCCGGGCCAGTGGTACGGCAGGTCGTCCGGGACGCCGGGGAAGTGCGGGGCGTAGAAGTCGGGGTCCTTGCGGACGAGGGCGGAGCGGTGGCTGACGTGCAGGGCGGGATCGCCCAGCCAGGGCGGCAGTTCACCGGCCTCGGCCAGCTCCGCCTGCTCCCGCACCGCGGCGCCGGGCCGGTGGGCGGCGAAGTCGGCGACCATGGTGGCCGCGCAGCTGTCCTGGTGGCCGAGGTCGCGCCAGACGTGGCACATCTGCAGCCCGTAGCGGACGAGGGCCTCCTCGTACCCCGTCCACATCCGCACCGCCGGGTGCCGGCGCCAGCCGTAGCCCGGCACGGTCAGCCCGCGCAGCACCTGGAGCGCCTCGACGCGCTGTTTGCCGAGCCGGCGGCGGTCCAGGACGCGGGCCGACTCGGTGAAGTCCGGATACGGGAGGAATGTCTGCACGGCACATGTCGTACCGCGCGACGGCGGGAACGAATCACCCGCGCCTGCGGTGACTGTTCCGGCGACGGCGTCCGTACTCCCCGGTGTACGAGACGTACGACGTGTACGAGACGTACGAGAGGTATGTACGAGCAGTCCGTGTCTGGAGGCACCCATGCGCATGTCCCGCAACATGGCCGGAACCGTCTTCGTGTTCGGCGCGCTGAGTCTGACCCTCACCGCCCTCGCGTACCCGACCATGCTCGGGATGCGGAACTCGACCACCAACCCCGACCGTGTCATCGCCAACACCCCGCACGGCCCGCTCACCGAGGGCGACCGGGACTTCGTGGTGAAGGTGCGCTCGGCGGGACTGTGGGAGTACCCGCTCGGCGAGATGGCGCTGGAGCGGGGCACGACCGACGCGATGAAGGAGGCGGGCAAGCACCTGATCGTCGGGCACGCCGGACTGGACGAGACCTGCCGGAAGATCGCACCCGAGCTGAACATCACCCTGCCCAACCAGGCGACCCCGCAACAGCAGCAGTTCGTGGCCACGGTGGACGCCTCGCGGGGCAAGGAGTTCGACTCCACGGCCGTCAACATCATGCGGGTGACGCACGGGCAGATCTTCCCGGCCATCGCCAAGATCCGCGCCAGTACGCGGAACACGCTGGTCCGGCAGCTCGCCGACCAGGCCAACGACACGGTCCTCGACCACATCACGGTGCTGGAGAAGACCGGTCTGGTCAATCACGACCAGGTCAACTTCCAGCAGACGACGCCGCCCAAGCTCGACCAGAACCAGCTCACCCCGCCGCCGCCCCAGCCGGGCTCGCCCCTGGTGGCGCTCACCCCGCGCCCGGACCTGAACATCCGCACCTCGTCCCCGACGGCCTCCTCCACGCCGTCGGGGTGACCCCCTTGCCGGTACCAGGTCTTACGGAGCGGTGACGTGCGGGCCGGCGGGGCGGGCACGGGGCCCCGCCCGGCCTAGCGTGGGCGGCATGCGCGTACTGGTCACCGGCTCGGCCGGGTTCATCGGGTCCCATGTCGTCGACGCCCTCGCCGCCCGCGGCCACGAGACGGTCGCTCTGGACGTGCGGGAGGACGGCGCCGACGTACGCGACCCCGAGGTGGTCGCCGCCCGGCTGCGCGGGGTGGACGCCGTCTGCCACCAGGCGGCCATGGTCGGCCTCGGCACCGGGTTCGCGGACGCGCCGGAGTACGTCTCCCGCAACGACCTCGGCACCGCCGTACTGCTCACCGCCATGGCGGCGGCGGGGGTACGGCGTCTGGTGCTCGCCGGGTCGATGGTGGTCTACGGCGAGGGCGCCTACGCCTGCCCGCGGCACGGGGCGGTACGGCCGGGCCCCCGGGCGGTGGCCGACCTCGACGACGGCCGGTTCGAGCCGCCGTGTCCGCGCTGCGGTGCGGCGCTCACCCCCGGGCTGGTCGGCGAGGACGCCCCCGCCGACCCGCGCAATGTGTACGCCACCACCAAGCTGGCCCAGGAGCACCTGGCCGCCGCGTGGGCCCGCTCGACCGACGGCTGGGCGGTGTCGCTGCGCTACCACAACGTGTACGGCCCCCGGATGCCCCGCGACACGCCGTACGCGGGCGTCGCCTCCTTCTTCCGCTCGGCCCTGGCCCGCGGCGAGGCTCCCCGCGTCTTCGAGGACGGCGGCCAGCGCCGCGACTTCGTCCACGTCCGCGACGTGGCGGCCGCCAACGCGACGGCCCTGGAGGCGGACGCACCCCGGGGCGCCCTGACCCCTTACAACACCGGCAGCGGCACTCCGCACACGATCGCCGACCTGGCCTCCGCTCTCGCCAAGGCGTGCGGAGGCCCGCCTCCGGTGGTGACGGGCGAGTACCGCCTGGGCGACGTCCGCCACATCACGGCGGACTCCACCCGGCTGCGAGCAGACCTCGGCTGGAAACCGGAGGTGCGGTTCGAGGAGGGGATGAGGGAGTTCGCGCGGTCGTGAGGGGGCCGCGCCCCGAAAGGGGCGCGGGGCTGTGTCTGATCCGCGGCTCCGCCGCGGGGCGCGACCAGCTCACCGCGCCCCGAAAGGGGCGCGGGGAAGTGCGCGAGCAACCACGAACCCACCCGCACCCGCCAACCAACAAGCCCCCCCCGAGCTCGAACGCGCCCTAAACCCCCACCACCGGCAACGTCACCTCGAACCGACACCCTCCCACCACGTTCCGAACCTCCGCCCTCCCCCGATGCGCCTCCACGATCCCCCGCACAATGGCCAGCCCCAACCCCGCCCCCGCCGGAGGCGTCCTCGCATCGGTCCCCCGCCACCCCGTGTCGAACACCCGCGGCAACTCCTCCTCCGGAATCCCCCCGCACGCGTCGGTGACCGACAGCACCACCCCGTCCGCCGACCGCTCCGCGGCCACCGCGACCGTCCCGTCCGCCGGCGTCCGCCGGATCGCGTTGACCAGGAGATTGCCCAGCACCCGGCTCATCTCCTTGCCGTCCACCTCCACCGGCACCGCCTCGATGCGGTCCCCCACCAGCCGCACCCCGTGCTCGCGGGCGAGCGGATCCGCCCCGGCGAGTGCGTCGCCGACGAGGTCGTACACCGACATCCGGGACGGCGACAGCGCCAGCGCTCCCGCGTGGATGCGGGAGAGCTCGAAGAGGTCGCCCACCATCCCGTTGAGCCGCTCCACCTCCGTGCGAATGCGGCGCAGATAGCGGTCGGGGTCGGCGGCGACCCCGTCCTCCAGCGCCTCTGCCATCGCGCGCAGTCCGGCGAGCGGAGTGCGCAGGTCGTGCGAGATCCAGGCGACGAGTTCGCGCCGGGAGGACTCCAGGGCCCGCTCCCGCTCCCGGGAGCGGGCGAGCTTCGCACTCGTGGCGGCCAGTTCGCGGCTGACCTCGGCGAGTTCGGCGGTGCCGGGGCTCGCGGGCGCGGCGAAGTCCCCGCCGTCGCCGAACGAGCGTGCGGCGAGGGCGAGTTCGCGGCTGCGGGCGACGACCCAGCGGCCCAGCAGCAGCGCGGTGGCCAGGGAGACGACGGCCGCCATCGCGACGACCGTGGTGACGACGGAGAGGTCGTGCGCGGACAGGAACATGGCCTGGGCGACGGCGAGCGTGCCGGCGAGCATCGCCCCGACGGCGACGGCGGCGACGACGGCCACGGAGGCGGTGAGCGAGCGGCGGCGGAGCAGCCACAGCGCGCCCAGGCCGAGCAGTCCGGCGGCGGCGGCGCCGAGGAAGGCGAACAGGACGATGAGCAGCGTGTCACGCACGGCCGGCGCTCCCCTCGGCGGGCCGCCCCGCGCCCTCGGCCGTCTCGACCGCCTCGGCCCCCGTGGGCTCGAACCGGTATCCGACCCCCCACACCGTCTGGATGAGCAGCGGCCGGGCCGGATCGTCCTCCACCTTGCCGCGCAGCCGCCGGACATGGACCGTGACGGTGGACAGGTCGCCGAAGTCCCAGCCCCACACCTCGCGCATCAGCTCCTCCCGGCCGAACACCCGCCGGGGGTGGGCGAGCAGGAACGCCAGGAGGTCGAACTCCCGCAGCGTGAGCGCGAGTTCGGTGCCGTGCTTGGTGGCGCGCCGGGCCGCCGGGTCCAGGACGAGACCGGCGGCGCGCAGCGGCCGGGTGTCCGGTCCCGGCCGGGTGCGGCGCAGTACGGACTGGACGCGCAGCACGAGTTCGCGCGGGCTGAACGGCTTGGTGACGTAGTCGTCCGCGCCCACCTCCAGGCCGAGGATGCGGTCGTCCTCGTCGCCGCGTGCCGTCAGCATGACGACCGGCACGGGGCCGCGCTCCCGCAGCCGGCGGCAGACCTCGAGGCCGTCCATGCCGGGAAGCATCAGGTCGAGGACGACCAGGTCGGGCCGGTGCGCGGCGGCGCGGGCGAGCGCGGCCGGGCCGTCCCCGGCGCGGTCCACCACGTATCCCGCGCGGTCCAGATATCCGGAGACGACCTCGGCGACGGTGGGGTCGTCGTCCACGACGAGGATCCGCGCTCCGGAGGCGTCCAGGGTTCCGGCGGCTTCCGGGGCTCCGGCGGCGTTCGGCACTCCGGCGGCGGCCGGGGCTCCGCCGCCGCCCCGCGCCGTCGCTTCGGTGGCCGGGGACTCGTTGGGCTGTCGCATGCGACCAGCCTCCCACCGCGCCCCCGGGAGTGCCGCCGACGGCCCTCGACGTCCGTGTTTCGTAAGAAGCGGACGCCCCGAAATGTCCGTTTCCGATTCGTAGGGTGAGGGCCGTGACGAGCCCTTCTCCCCACTCCCCCGACCCGGACGACGCCGCCGCCGGCGTCGACGTGGTCCTGCCCTGTCTCGACGAGGCCGACGCCCTGCCGTGGGTGCTGCGCCGCATCCCGCCCGGCTGGCGTGCCCTGGTGGTGGACAACGGTTCCACCGACGGGTCGGCCGACGTCGCCGCCGCGCTCGGCGCCACGGTGGTGCGCGAGCCGCGCCGCGGTTTCGGCGCCGCCTGCCACGCGGGCCTCGCGGCGGCCACCGCCGACGTCGTCTGCTTCTGCGACTGCGACGCCTCGCTCGACCCCTCGCTCCTCGTCCCGTTCGTGCGGGAGGTGTGCGCGGGCCGGGCCGACCTGGTGCTCGGCCGACGGCGGCCGCAGGGCCCGGGCGCCTGGCCCGCGCACGCCCGGGCCGGCAACCTCGCGCTCTCCCGGATGCTGCGCAGCCGCACCGGGCTGCGGCTGCGCGACCTCGGTCCGCTGCGCGCCGCCCGCCGGGAGGCGCTGCTCGGCCTCGCCCTCACCGACCGGCGCAGCGGCTATCCGCTCCAGATGGTGGTGCGCGCGGCCGACGCCGGCTGGCGGGTCGCCGAGCACGACGTCCCGTATCTGCCGCGCACGGGCGCGTCGAAGGTGACCGGCACGTGGCGCGGGACCTGGCAGGCGGTCCACGACATGCGCCGCGTCCTCGCCGAACCGCCGGTGCATCACGCCGTGGAAGGAGGCAGGTCCCGATGACGCCCGTGCGACCGCCCACCCTGCTCGTCATCGCCAAGGAGCCCCGGCCGGGCCGGGTCAAGACCCGGCTGACGCCGCCGTTCACCCCGGAGCAGGCGGCCGCCCTGGCCGAGGCCGCGCTCGCCGACACCCTGGCGGCGGTGGCGGCGGCCCCGGCCGCCCGGCGCGTCCTGGTGCTCGACGGCCGGCCGGGGCCATGGCTCCCGCCCGGCTTCGAGGTCGTACCGCAGTGCGCGGGCGGCCTGGACGAGCGGCTGGCGGCGGCCTTCGCCCAGTGCGAGGGTCCGGCCCTGCTCGTCGGCATGGACACGCCCCAAGTCACCCCCGCGCTCCTCACGGTCGACTTCGACGGCTGCGACGCGTACCTCGGGCTCGCCGAGGACGGCGGTTTCTGGGCGCTGGGCCTCGCCGCGCCCGACCCCGCGCTGGTGCGCGGGGTGCCGATGTCGACGGACCGCACGGGCGCGGTCCAGCGCGACCGGCTGCTCCGCGCGGGGCTGCGGGTGCGCGCGCTCCCCCCGCTGCGCGACGTCGACACGGCCACCGACGCCCACGCGGTCTCCGCAGCGGCACCGGGAAGCCGCTTCGCGGCCGAACTCGACCGCCTCGCGTCGGTCCCGGACCCACAGAACCCGGACCGACGCCGCCCGGACCGGCAGAGCGCCCACCGGCAGGACCCGAACCGAAGCGGCCCGGACCCGTGGAGCCCGGCCCCGCGGAACGCGGACGCGGAGGGGCGGCGGCCGTCGGCCGCCGCCGGCGCCCGGCCCCTCCGGGGTGGCGGCCGATGACCACCGCACGTGAGGCGCGCCCGCCCGTCACCGCGGCCGCGGGCGAGGTGGCTCCCCCGGGGCCCCGCCCCGGCCGTACGTCACGTTCCCCGGTTCCCGCCTCCTGGTCGGCGGACCCGTACGCCGACGCCCTGCGTACCGGCCGCGGCCCCCTCTTCCTGCGGCGCTCCGACGGATGGCTGCTGCCACTGGAGGTGGAGCGCTGGTGCGCGGCGGCCGACGCGGCCGACGAAGAGGTGCTGCGTCGCTGCGAGGGCACGGTGCTCGACGTCGGCTGCGGCCCGGGCCGCCTGGTGGCCGCGCTGTCGGCGCGGGGCCGGCCCGCGCTCGGGGTGGACGTCAGCGAGGCGGCCGTGGCCCGCACGCTCCGGCTCGGCGGCCGGGCGCTGCGCCGCTCGGTCTTCGAGCCGCTGCCCGGCGAGGGCCGCTGGGGCACCGCGCTGCTCGTCGACGGCAACGTCGGCATCGGCGGCGACCCCGTGGCCCTTCTCGCCCGGATGCGCGAACTGCTGCGCCCCGGCGGCCTGTTGCTCGCCGAGACGGTGCCGGCGGCGGACGTCGACGAACGGGCCGACGTCCGCCTCGTACGGGAGGCGTACGGCGCGGGCGGCGCCGCCGAGGCACCGGGCGCCGCGTTCCCGTGGGCCCGGCTCGGCGCACCGGCGCTGCTCCGGTACGCCGCCCGTGCGGGCTGGCGCCCGGCCGGTCAGTGGTCGGCCGGCGGGCGCCGCTTCGTCGCCCTGCGCAGCCGCCGCAGGAGCAGCAGCGCGCTGCCGCCGAACAGTACGGCGGTGATCAGCAGCCAGCGGCCGAGGAACCCGTCGGCGGGCAGCGCGGTGGCGGACCGGTAGCGGCCGGCCACCTGCCCGCCGATCAGCGGGAACCACACCAGCAGCAGAAGCCCGGACAGTGCGGCCGGTACGCGTACGTATCCGGCCCACTCCCGGCGGCGGACCGCACCGAAGGCGCGTACGGCGGCGCGGTCGAGGCCCGCGTACAGCGGAAGCAGCACCAGGTCGTGCAGCAGGGCCGCGCCCACGAACCACAGCACGAGGCCCAACCGGTCCTCCGCCTCCGTGAGCAGCCGCGTCCCCGCGTATCCGGCGAGCGCGAACGAACAGGCGAGCAGCAGGAGTTGGAGCGGGCTGCCGAGGACCGCCGCCCACCGCACACCCACGAGCCGCCGCCCCGCCCTCGTCACGACACCCTTCACCTGACACCCCCGAAGGTCATCCGGGCCACCCACTTGGTGTTGAGCACGCCGGGCGCCGCGGGCACGATCACGCGCGCCGGGTATCCGTGGTCCGGGGTCAGCTCCTCGCCGTTGGCGTACAGGGCGAGCAGCGAGCGCGGGTCGGCCACCTGGTTGGCGCGCAGCACGGCGTGGCGGAAGGCGCCGTGCCGCTGGAGCGACTCGACGAACACGTCCGGCGGGTCCTCGTAGCCGACGAGCGCGGCGAGGTCGCGCAGCCGTACGCCGTGCCACCACTGGTTCGAGGTCGACCAGCCCTCCACGCAGGCGATGGGCAGGGCGGAGCTGTGCAGGTCCATGGCCAGCAGGGCGGATCTGGTCAGCCGGACGGTGCCGGTGCGTCCGGTGACGACCAGCCGCCAGGCCTCGTCGCCGGTCTCCGCCGGCGAAATGCCCGCGTACGCCGCCGTCTTGTTGATCTGGAAGGCACCGGGTCCGCTGCCCGGTTCGGCGCCGCCGTGCGGTGCGAGGAGCGCCGTGCGCCGCAGTGGTCCGTCGAAGCCGCGGCCGGCCGTGGTGGCGAACAGCAGCAGCGATGCGCCGCCGACGAGGCCGAGGGCGCCGCGCCGGGAGACGGTGGGGTCGGCGGGTGCGGGCGCGGCCGACTCATCGGGACGCGCGCGGAGTTCGCGCAGGTTGCGCAGGGCGGTCGGCATCCGCAGGACCGCGTGGGCGAGGAAAGCGGCGAAGAACACCCATGCCCCGTAGAAGTGCAGCGGGTAGAAGGAGCCGGGGAAGACGTAGTCGAGCTGGACGTTGAGCACGCCGGTGGTGAACTCGAAGAGCGCGCCGCCGACCAGGAGCAGCAGCGAGAGCCGTTCGGCCGCGTGGGCGAGGGAGCGCGCGGGCGGCAGCGTGAACAGCTTCGGCACCACCGACCAGAGCTTGCCGAGCAGCACCGGGATCAGGGTGACGCCGAGCGTGACGTGGATGCCCTGGGTGAGCCGGTAGAGCCAGGGCGGATCGGTGGGCCAGTCGAAGAGGTAGAAGCCGAGTATGCCCTTGTCCGGCGTCTTGTCGTTGACCGGTGACAGATCCGGGTTGTAGGCGGCGTACGACAGCAGTCCGGTGACGAAGAGCAGGGTGATCCCGCCGAGCAGGACGACACCGAGCAGCGCGGTGAACCGGGTGCCGCGCACGGGGCTGCGCCAGAAGGCGGGCGCGAAGGGTGAGCGGGTGAGGAGGGTGGTCCGTGCCATGTGCCCGACCGTAGGCGCGGATCACTCACGCGAAGCCGCTGCGAACCATGACGAAACACTGACGTCCGCCCCGGCCGCCGCCCGTCCCGCCCGCCCGCGGCCTAGCGTTCCGGTGTGAACCGCGCTCCCCTCCGCGACCGCTTTGGCGGCCGCCCGCACGACCGCCGCCCCGACCGCCCGCAGGACCCCCGCCGTGACCGCCGTCGTGATCTGTACGCCGTCCTGGCCGCCGCGCTGCTCGTGACGGCGGCCGCGCTGATCGGCACCGCGATCGAGCGCCGGGACGGCACGCTCCACGTGGGGTGGCCGCCGTTGTACGCCAACTGGGCGCCGCACGTGGGTCCGGGGACCCCGGCCGCGGTGGCCGTGGCGGTCCTGGTGGTGGCGTACGGTCCCGCGCTCGCCGCCCGGCTGCCGTGGCGGGCGCTCCTGGCCTCCGTGTGGGGTGCGGCGCTGGCGTGGACGTTCTCCCTCGCCCTCGTCGACGGGTGGCAGCGCGGGCTCGCGCGCCGGCTGACCACCCGCTACGAGTATCTGCGTGCCGTGGACCGCTTCTCCGACATCCCCGCCACACTGCGGGACTTCACCCACCACATCCTGCTGGACTCCCCGGAGCACTGGCCGCCGCACGTGGCCGGGCATCCCCCGGCGTCGACCCTCACCTTCGTCCTGCTCGACCGGATCGGGCTGGGCGGCGGCGCGTGGGCGGGGGTGTGGTGCGTCACCGTGGGGACGTCGGCGGCGGTCGCGGTCCTCGTCGCCGTGCGGGCGCTGGCGGGCGAGCAACTGGCGCGCAGGGCCGCGCCGTTCGTGGTCCTGGCCCCGACCGCGGTGTGGGTGGGGGCCTCGGCGGACGGGTATTTCGCGGGGGTCGCGGCGTGGGCGGTGGCGTGTCTGGCGCTCGCGGTGACGGGCCGCGGGGTGTGGGCCTTCGGCCTCGGCGCGGGGCTGCTGTTCGGGCTGACGGTCTATCTCTCCTACGGCCTCACGCTGTTCGTCGTCCTCGCGGGCGCGGTACTGCTGCTGGGCTCGCGGCGCCGGGCGGTGCTGCCGTGGCTGGTGACGGGGTGCGCGGTGGTTCCGGTGGTGTTCACCTGGCTGGGCTTCGACTGGTGGGAGGCGTACCGGCTGCTGGTGCGGCGCTATTACCAGGGGGCGGGCGGGATCAGGCCGTACGGCTACTGGGTGTGGGCCAACCTGGCGTGCACGGTACTGGTGGTGGGTCCTGCGACGGTGGCGGGACTGCGCCGGGCGGGGGGTGTGCCGGCCGGCGCGGTGGGCCGGGCGGACGTACGGCCGGCACGGCTGCGACCGGCGCGGTGGCTCGCGGACATGCGCCTGCGGCCCGCGTGGTGGTCCGCCCAGGTGCGGCTCGCGGTGCTGGTGGGGGCGGCGCTGGCCGCCCTGCTGGCGGCGGACCTGTCCGGGATGAGCAAGGCGGAGACGGAACGGATCTGGCTGCCGTTCGCGATGTGGCTGCTGCCGGCGGGGGCGCTGGTGAGCGGCGTACGGGCGTGGCTCGGCGCGCAGGCGGTGGTGGCGCTGCTGCTGAACCATCTGCTGCTGACCGGATGGTGACGGGCGCCGCCGCGCGGTGGCCGGCCCGGGCTCAGGGCCGGGGCCAGGGACGGCCGCCGATCCGTTCAATGCCGGTGTTGAACCGCTTGAGGTAGGACGCGAAGGCGGCGATGTCGTCGTCTGACCAGTCGGCCATCACCTGGTCGAGCGAGCGGACGATCCCCTCGCGCTCCTCGTCGAGGAGCCGGCCGCCCTTGTCGGTGAGGCGGAACTTGCGGGCCATCCCGCCCTCGGGGTCCGGGATGCGTTCGACCAGTCCGGCGCGCATCGCGGCGGCGGTCTGCCGGTTGAGGGTGGAGGCGTCGAGCCCGAAGGCGTCGCTGAGCTCGCCGATGGACATGGGCCCCTGCACCCGGATGCGGCTGAGCAGGATGTAGGCGCTGCGTTCCAGCACGCCGTCCTTGCGACGGCCGCCGCCCTTGTTCAGGAAGGTGTGGCGGCTGAGCAGCATCTGCTCGTACTCGACCTCGTGCGCCGGACTGTCCATGGCTCCATCGTCTCATATGCATGTGCATGGCACACATGACGTGCGCGATACACACGACATGTATGATGCACATCGTTTGCCGCACTCGTTCGGCACTCGTTCGACAGGCGAGGGGCACGCAGCCTCCACGCGGTCTTCCGGTAGCACACACAGTCGAGGAGTCGAGTCCCATGGACGCCCCCCAGACCACGGCCCGTTCGGGCGGCGTGGTCGCCACGCTGGCCCTGGCCGGCATCACGGCAGCGATCATGCAGACGCTGGTCACCCCGCTCCTCCCGGAGCTGCCGCAGATCCTGCACACCTCGTCGGCGAACGCCGCCTGGGTCATCACCATCACCCTGCTCGTCGGCGGTGTGTGCGTGCCGATATCCGGCCGCCTCGGCGATCTGCTGGGCAAGCGCCGGATGCTGCTCGCGTGCGCCGTGCCGCTGATCGCGGGCTCGGTGGTGTGTGCGCTGTCGTCCTCGGTGACGCCCATGATCATCGGGCGGGGTCTGCAGGGGATGGGCATGGGCATGGTGCCGCTCGGCATCGCCCTGCTGCGGGACGTGGTCCCGATGGAGAAGCTCAGCTCCTCCATCGCGCTGGTCAGCGCCTCCATGGGGATCGGCGGCGGGCTCGGCCTGCCGATCGCCGCGGCCGTCGCGCAGTACGCGAACTGGCGCGTGCTGTTCTGGGGTTCGGCCGGTCTGGCCGTCGTCGTGGCGGTCCTGATCTGGTTCATGATCCCGGACGTCCCGGCGGGCGCGAAGGGCCAGCGCTTCGACGTGCCCGGCGCGCTCGGTCTCGCCGTCGGTCTGGTCTCCCTGCTGCTGGCGATCTCCGAGGGCGCCGACTGGGGCTGGGGCTCGGCCACCACGCTGGGTCTGTTCGCGCTGGCCGTCGTCGCGCTGGCGGGCTGGGGCTGGTGGGAGAGGCGCACCACCGATCCGCTGATCGACCTGCGCACCGCTGCCGTCCCGCGGGTGCTGCTCACCAACGCCGCCTCGATTTTCGTCGGCTTCGCGATGTACGCGAGCATGCTGGTCATGCCGCAGCTGCTGCAGTTCCCCGAGGCCACCGGGTACGGGCTGGGGCAGTCGATGCTCGCGGCCGGCCTGTGGATGGCGCCCGGCGGCGTCATGATGATGTTCGTCTCGCCGCTCGGCGGGAAGCTCACCAACGCCCAGGGCCCGAAGTTCACGCTGGTCTGCGGCGCGCTGGTGATCGCCGTGGGGTACGGCGTCTCCATGCCGCTGATGGGTTCGGCGTGGGGGCTGATGGTCGTCGGCATCGTCATCAACAGCGGGGTGGGGCTGGCCTACGGGGCGATGCCCGCGCTGATCATGAGTTCGGTGCCGCTCAACGAGACGGCCGCCGCGAACGGTTTCAACACGCTGATGCGCTCGCTGGGCACCTCGATCGGTTCCGCCGTCATCGGCGTGATCCTCGCCCAGATGACCACGACGCTGGGCGGTCACTCCTTCGCCTCCGAGTCCGGGTTCCGCACGGCGCTGCTGGTCGGCGGCGGACTCGCGCTGGTCTCCGCGCTGATCGCGGCGGTCATCCCGGCGGTGCGCGGCGGCGGGTCGGGCGGAGCGGAAGCCGCCCCCGCCGTGCCGGCCAAGGAGGCGGCGGTCGAGGGCTGACGGCTTCTCGGGGGGGGGCGTTGTCAGTGGTCGGTCCTAGTGTGGATGTCGAGGGAAGAACGCGGGGGCCGGCAGCCCCCGCGACCACCGGCGCGTCCACCGGGCGCGACCACTGACTCGACTACTGGGGGCTTCCATGACGACCTTGTCCGGCCGGCCGCACACCGCGCTGCTCGTGATCGACGTGCAGAACGACGTGATGGCGGGCGCCCACGACCGCGACGGTGTCGTCGCCAACATCGCCGCCCTGGTGGACCGGGCCCGCGCCGAGGACGTGCCCGTGGTGTGGGTGCAGCACTCGGACGAGGGCCTCGTGCGGGACAGCGAGGGCTGGCGGTACGTGCCCGAGCTGGTCCGCCGGGAGAGCGAGCCGGTGGTGCACAAGAAGTACGGGGACTCCTTCGAGGACACGGAGCTGGAGGAGGTGCTCGCGGGGCGCGGTGTGGGGCGGGTCGTGGTGACCGGCGCGCAGACCGACATGTGCGTGCGCTCCACGCTCCACGGCGCCTTCGTCCGGGGGTACGACGTGACGCTGGTCGGCGACGCGCACACGACGGAGGATCTCACGGCCCATGGGGCACCGGCCCCCGAGCAGGTCATCGCCCACACCAACCTCTACTGGGGTTTCCACAACGGCCCGGGCCGCCGGGCGGAGACGGTCGGGACGAAAGAGGTGACGTTCACGGCGGCGGCCCCGGCCGGCACCGAGGGCTGAGGGGACCGGACCCCGGTCCGGCGACAGGTCACCGGCGCTCGCGCGCGGGGCGCCGGCCGTCGTCGGTGACCGGGTCGTCGGTGACCGGGTCGTCGGTGACGGGGGACTCGCTTCGCGGACCCGGGTGGTGGCGGCCGCGCAGGGCGGACGCGCCGGCGGCCACCAGGGCCATGCCCGCGGCCACGCCGAACACGATGGTGAGCCCGTGGTGGAACGGTCCCGAGACCAGCTGCGGGAAGAAGCTGTGCCCGGTGAGGACGTCACGCTGGGCGGTGGTGAGCCGGTCGAGCGTGTCACCGGAGGCGAGCAGATGGGCGATGGGGTTGTTGCCGAGGAACGTCGCGAACAGGGTGCTCACCGGCGGGAGTGACGCGGCCTGTTCGGCGGTGCCGGCCGGTACGCCGTGCGCCTGGAGGCCGCTGTTCAGCGCGGCGGGCAGGGAGGAGGCGAGCCCGGAGATCATCAGGGAGAAGAACACGCCGATGGACAGGGCGGTGCCCGAGTTCTGGAAGGTGGAGCGCATCCCGGAGGCCACGCCCCGGTACTCCGGCGGGACGCTGCCCATGATCGAGGAGGTGTTGGGCGAGGAGAACATGCCCTGGCCGATGCCGCTGAGCAGCAGCAGCGCGGCGAAGAGCGGGTAGTCGAAGTCGACGGGGAGCGCGAGCAGTCCGAGGAAGGAGGCGGCGACCAGCACCAGTCCGGTGGTGGAGAACAGCCGGGCGCCGAACCGGTCGGAGAGGAAGCCCGAGACCGGGCCCGCGATCAGGAAGCCGACGGTCAGCGGCAGCATGAAGATGCCCGCCCACAGCGGGGTGTCCTCGAACTCGTAGCCGTGCAGCGGCAGCCAGATGCCCTGCAGCCAGATGATGAGCATGAACTGCAGCCCTCCGCGGGCGATCGCGGTGAGCAGTGCGGCGAGGTTGCCCGCGGCGAACGCCCGCACCTTGAACAGGGACAGCTTGAACATGGGTTCGGCGACGCGGCTCTCGACGACGCAGAAGACGAGCAGCAGGAACACCCCGCCGAACAGTCCGGCGAGGACCCAGGGGTTGCCCCAGCCGGTGGCGTCGGAGCCGTAGGGCTGGATGCCGTAGGTGATGCCGGCGAGCAGGATGCCGGCGCCGGCCGCGAAGGTGACGTTGCCGAACCAGTCGACGCGGCCGGGGCGGCCGGTGGTGATCTCTCGCAGGCTCAGATACGACCAGACGGTGCCGGTGATGCTCACCGGAACGCTCACCCAGAACACCGCGCGCCAGTCCACGGCCGCGAGGAGGCCGCCGGCGAGCAGACCGAGGAACTGTCCGGCGAGGGCGGTGATCTGGTTGATGCCGAGGGCCATGCCCCGCTGCCGGGAGGGAAAGGCGTCGGTGAGGATGGCCGCGGAGTTGGCGGTGAGCATGGAACCGCCGAAGGCCTGCACCATCCGCCACAGGATCAGCCACAGCGCGCCGGCGCCGGCGCGGAACGGGTCGAGGGAGAGCGCGACGGAGGCGCAGGCGAAGATGAGGAAGCCCAGGTTGTAGATGCGCACCCGGCCGAACATGTCGCCGAGCCGGCCGAGGACGACCACGAGGACGGCCGAGACCAGCAGATAGCCGAGGATCATCCACAGCAGATAGCCGATGTTGCCGGGGGCGAGCGGGTCGAGACCGATCCCCCGGAAGATGGCGGGCAGCGAGATGATCACGATGGAGGCGTCCATCGTGGCGATCAGCACGCCGAGTGTGGTGTTGGACAGCGCGATCCACTTGTAGCCGGGGCCCGCCGTTCCTGCCTTCGCTCCTGCTCCCATGATGCTCCACGCTAATTTCATCAGTCTGGACTGCTCAACCAAGACTGAGTAATCACTGCCCGCCGGACGGGTGCTCCCGCACGCTTCCCGACCCGGCCCGATGCCGCGAAACGGTTCAGACTGGGCCCATGGGGAACCGATGGTGGTCCGGACGGGCCGAGGGTGGTCCGGACAGGGACGGAAAGGCGGTGAGGTGCCGTGAGCGGCGCTGACCGTGCCCCGGACGCGGACTTCACGGGGGCCGTCCTGCACGACCTGGGCGCCGGAGTGATCACGATGGACCCGGACGGCCGGATCACCTCCGCCAATCCCTGGGCCGAGGAACTGCTCGGGCGCACCGCGGCGGAGATGGTCGGCCGTGATGCGCACGACCTGCTGCACCGCCAGGCCGACGGCAGCCCGGTCCCGCGCGAACAGTGCACGATGACCGAACCGCTGCGCGGATCGGAGTCGGCCGAGGAGGGCAGCGAGGAGTACTTCCTGCGCGCCGACGGCACGCCCGTGCCGATCACCTGGGCCACCACCCCGCTCTGGCTGGACGGCCGCCGGGCCGGTGTGGTGCTCGTCTTCCACGACTTCAGCCTGCACCGCAGCGCCACCGAGCAGGCGGCCGCGCACACCGCCGCGCTGGAGGCGCTGACCGCCCGGCTGCATCTGATCGCCGACATCTCCTCGGTGCTGATGGCGGGCGTGAGCACCTCGGGCAGCATGCGGCGGCTGCTGCGGCTGCTCGTCCCCGGGATGGGCGCATGGGCCGCGGTCGACGTCTGCTCCGAGCACTCCACCAACCTGGAGCGCGTCGCCGTGCGCAGCGCGCACCACCGCCGTACCGGCCGGCTGAAGGGCCCCCTGCCTCCGCTGCCGGAGAAGTCCCGCCTGGCGGTGGCGCGGGCGCTGAACGGCGACCGCCCCACCCGGCTGACCGCCGCCGAGCTGCGCGACTCCCCGGACGCGCCCCTCGCCGCCACGCACGGCGCGCTGTTCGAACGGCTCGGCGGCGACTACGCGGTCGCGGTGCCGCTGCGCACCCGGCAGCGGCCGTACGGCCTGCTCACCGTGGCCCGCACCGGCACTCCGCACACCGACGCCGAGGCCGCCGTACTGGCCGACATCGGCCGGCGGGTGGCCCTGGTGATGGACAACGCCCGGCTCTACTACGAACAGCGCAACGTCGCGGAGACCATGCAGCGCCAGCTCCTCGCCCCGCTCCCCCAGGTGAACCATCTGCGGATGGCCGCGCGCTACCGGCCGGCCCAGCGGGCCATGGAGATCGGCGGGGACTGGTACGACGCCTTCCTGCTCGGGGACGGCGTGATGGCCCTGGTCATCGGGGACGTCGTCGGGCACGACCTGAAGGCGGCCGCGCACATGGCCGAGGTCCGCAACATGCTGCGCGCGCTGGCCTGGGACCACTGCGAGCCGCCGAGCCTGATCATGCGGCGGCTGGACGAGGCGGTCACCAACACGAGTGACGCGCCGATGGCCACGGCGGTCTTCGCCCGGGTCGAGGGACCCGAGGGCGGGCCCTGGCGGCTGCACTGGGTCAACGCGGGCCATCCGCCCCCGCTGCTGATCACCCGCGAGGGCACCACGCGCTTCCTCCAGGGCGGGCACGGCCCGCTGATCGGCATGAGCGCCACCCTGCACCTGGGTCTGAGCTGGCCGGACGCCAGCGAGGAGCTGCCGCCGGAGAGCACGCTGCTGCTCTACACCGACGGCCTGGTGGAGAGCCGCAACCGCCCGATCGACCTGGGCATGGCGACCCTGCGCCACCACGCCGGCGTCCTGGCGCGGCGGCCCGCGGGGAACACGGTGGACGACTTCTGCGACGAGCTCCTCGAACGCATCGCGCCGAGCGGTGACGACGCGGCCCTGCTCGCGCTGCGGCTGCCCGAGGCCGGGGCCGGAACCGCGGGCGACCTGCGGCCACCGCCGCCGCCCCAGGCCCCGTACAGTCCCGCCGCCCCCGACCGGGCGGCCCCCGGCTCGGTCCAGGAGCACCCCCACGTACAGGACCCGACGCGGGGCTTCCGCGAGGAGTGACGGGACCACGGGAATACCCCTGGGGGGTATATCGTTGTCGTCTCACGTACGCGGCAACCACTACCGAAGGGGGACGGCCATGGACCACGACCACGCGCAGCACGGCGGCACCCACGCGAGCTGGGGCATGGCGGCGCAGGCGACGCTGCACTGTCTGACCGGCTGTGCGCTCGGCGAAATCGTCGGCATGGTGATCGGCACCGCGGCGGGCCTGCACAACGCGGCGACGGTCGTGCTGTCCGTCGTCCTCGCCTTCGTGTTCGGCTACGCGCTGACGATGCGGAGCGTGCTGCGCGCGGAGGTGCCGCTGCGGCAGGCGGCGAAGGTGGCGCTCGCCTCGGACACCGTCTCCATCGCCGTGATGGAGCTGATCGACAACACCGTCATGGTCGGCGTGCCCGGCGCCATGACCGCCGGGCTGTCCGACCTCCTGTTCTGGGGCTCGCTCGCGTTCTCGCTCGCCCTGGCGTTCGTCGTCACCACGCCCGTCAACCGGTGGATGATCGGCCGCGGCAAGGGCCACGCGGTGATGCACGCGTATCACTGACGCGGGCCCCGCGAGGACGCCGCCCGATGCCGGGCGGCGTCCTCGCGGCGTCTCAGGCGGCGTCGGGGTCCAGCATGATCACCGTCTTGATGTCGTCGTCCGGCCGCTGCTCGAACGCCTCGCCCGCCCGCTCCAGCGGCACCTTGCGGGTGAGCAGGCGGTGCAGCCAGTCGACGTCGGCCTTGGCCAGGGCGTCGGCGGCCTGCCGGTAGTGGCGGAGGTTGGCGTTGACGGAGCCGACCACGGCGTCGTTCTCCAGGACGATCTCCCGGTTGACCTGGCCCGCGTCCACCGTGAGCCGGCGTCCGACGGGCGAGACGCCGGTGAGGCAGACGATCCCGTACGCCGCCGTGCCGCTCACGCAGTCGAACACCACGGGACCGGCGCCGGTGGCCTCGACGACCACGTCCGGGCGCAGCGCGGAGACCACGTCGGCCGCGTCACCGGAGTGGTAGGTCGCCCCCAGGGCCCGTACCGCCTCCGGCTTCGCCCCGTCGGCGACGCGGTCGAGGACGTGCACGTCGAGGCCGCGCTGCCGCCCCAGCAGGGCGGCCAGCAGGCCGATCGGGCCCGCGCCGGTCACCAGTGCCCGGCGCGGCTCGAACCAGGCGCGGGCGCCCACCCGTTCGATCTGCTCCCAGGCCTTGGCCACCACGCTGGTCGGCTCCATCAGGACGCCGGCGAGCCCGAGGCCGGGATCGATGCGGACGGCGTAGTCCGCCTCGACGGACCACATCTCGGAGCCGTAGCCGTCGCGGCCCTTGATGCCGCGCTCCTCGTAGCGGCCGTTGCGGCACATGTCGAACTCGCCGTGCGCGCAGGCGCCGCAGGGCTCCGGATCGGGGCGGCGCACCACGCCCGCGACCAGGTCGCCGGCGCCGAACCCGCTGCCGTCCGGGGCGCGTTCCACCCGGCCCAGCGACTCGTGGCCCAGGACCAGCCGGTCCCGGCCCCCGGGCGCCTGGCCGTACTCCCCGCGGGCGATCTCCCGGTCGGTACCGCACACGCCCAGCGCGAGCCCGCGGACGAGGAGTTCGCCGGCGGCCGGTGTCGGCTCGTCGATCTCCTGCGGGCTCGGGGTGGCGGCGTGGCCGGGTCGTACGGTCAGGGCACGCATGCTGCTCCTTCTCTAGAGGGGGGACGGGCCGGCGGTCGGGTGCCGGGGCCTGCCGACGGGCCGGTGGGTGGGCCGGGGCGGTCTCCGTCGCCGGTTCCGGGGCCGTGAGCCGCTCGCGCAGCCGGGCCAGGCAGCGGGTGAGGAGCCGGGAGACCTGCATCTGGGACACCCCGACGGCCGTGGCGATCTGCTGCTGGGTCTGGTCGTGGAAGAACCGGAGGTAGAGGATGCGGCGCTCGCGCTCCGGCAGGCAGTGCACGGCGCTCGCCAGGGTGAGCCGGTCCACGACCAGGTCGAGCGCCGGGTCGTGGTCGCCGACGGCGTCCGAGACGGCCCGCCCGCCGGCCTCCTCGCCGCGTTCCGGGGCGTCGAGCGAGCGCAGCCGGCACGCCGTCTCCGAGCGCAGCGCCTCGGTGACCGCCTCGGTGGTCAGCCCGCTGACGTGCGCGATCTCCTCGGCCGTCGGGGTCCGCCCGCCCAGCCGCTGCTCCAGCTCGCGCCGGGCGTGGCCCACCCGGTTGCGGGCCTCCTGCACGGGGCGCGGCAGCCGCAGCAGTCCGCTCCGGTCGCGCAGGTGGCGTTTGATCTCGCCGGTGACGGTCGGCAGCGCGTAGGCGAGGAAGGCGTGGCCGCGGCCGGGGTCGTAGCCGTCCACGGCCTTGACCAGTCCCAGGCAGGCGATCTGGACCAGGTCGTCCGGATCCTCGGTGGTGACGTTGCGGTACTTGGCGGCGACCCGGCGCGCGAAGGGCACGAGCAGGCTGATGGCCTCCTCCCGCGCCGCCCGGCGCGCGGGCCCGGGCCCGGCCGCGTGAACCCGTCCGACGAGGGCGTCGATCCGCTCGGAGCACAGACTCGGGTCCTCGGCACCGGCGGAGGACACCGCGGGGGCGTCGTCCTGCTCCGGTCGCGCGGAGCTGGTCAGCGTTGTCATCTGGGCCTCGTACTGTCGGCGGGAGACGGGACTGGAACAGCGGGTTCCCCACATCGTTTGCCGTATGCAAAGGTCGCGCCCCTCCACTGCGCCGTACGGCCGAGTCGCTGTTTCCCGGGGGTCGGGACCGGTTACCCCCTGTTTCACACCATGCGGCCCGAGGTGAATTCATGCGTCTGCTGCTCGTCCATCCCAGTGCCCTCATGTACTCCGAGATCTTCCTCAGGCTGGAACCGCTGGGGCTGGAACGTGTCGCCGCGGCGGCACGCGAGGCCGGCCACGAGGTCCGCGTGGTGGACCTTCAGGTGCTGCGCGAGGCGGACCTGCGCCGGGAGGTGTTCCGGTTCCGTCCGGACGTCGTCGGCTTCTCGCTCAACTACCTCGCCAACATCCCCGAGGCCATCGACCTGGCCCGCGCGATCAAACGGGTGCTGCCCCGCAGCTTCGTGTTCTTCGGCGGGCACAGCGTCTCGTTCGTCGCCGAGGAGGTCCTCGAACAGGCCGGGGGCGCGCTCGACGCCGTCGTCCGGGGCGAGGGCGAACCGGCGATGGCCCCGCTCCTCGAAGCGGTGCGCGACGGCGGTGTCGAGGGCGTCCCCGGCATCGTCACCGCCGACGGGCGCGGTCCGGCGCCCTCGATGCTGCACAGCATCGACAGTCCGCGCCCGGCCCGGGACCTGATGCGCCGCCGGGGGCGGTACTTCATCGGCGAACTCGATCCGTGCGCGTCCATCGAGTTCACCCGCGGCTGCCCCTGGGACTGTTCGTTCTGCTCCGCCTGGACGTTCTACGGTCGCAGCTACCGCAAGGCCTCCCCCGAGGCCGCCGCCGCGGAGCTGGCGAGCATCCGGGAGCCCAACGTCTTCATCGTGGACGACGTGGCCTTCATCCGGCCGGAGCACGGCAACGCGATCGCCGCGGAGGTGGAGCGGCGCGGCGTCCGCAAGCAGTACTACCTGGAGACCCGCAGCGACGTGCTGCTGCGCAACACCGAGGTGTTCGAACGCTGGACCCGGCTGGGCCTGCGCTACATGTTCCTCGGCATGGAGGCGATCGACGCCGAGGGGCTCGACCTGTACCGCAAACGGGTGAGTCCGGACGAGAACTTCCAGGCCCTGGAGGTCGCCCGGAAGCTGGGCATCAGCGTGGCGATCAACCTGATCGTGGACCCCGCCTGGGACGAGGAGCAGTTCCGTCTCGTCCGGGAGTTCGCCCTGTCGGTCCCGGAGATCGTGCACCTGACGGTGATGACGCCGTATCCGGGCACGGAGATCTGGCACACCGAGGCGCGCCGGCTGACCACCCGGGACTACCGGCTCTTCGACATCCAGCACGCCGTCGTCCCGACGAAGCTGCCGCTGGACGTCTTCTACCGGGAGCTGGTCCGCACCCAGGGCGTCATCAACCGCAAGCACCTCGGGCTGCGCACGGCGTTCGGTGCCGCGCGGATCCTGGGCCGCAACCTCGCCCACGGGCAGACGAACTTCGCCCGGATGCTGTGGAAGTTCAACAGCGTCTACAACCCGCGCCGCCAGTTCGCCGACCACCAGCGGACCGTCCACTACGAGTTGCCGCTGCCGCAGCGCGTGGACGTCGGCGACCGCCGGCAGCTCTACGTCCACGCCAGGCCGGCCGGGCGCGGCAAGGGCGCCGCGGCCAAGCCGGCCGGGGGCGCCTGCGCCGGGGACGCGGTGCCCACGGGCGACTGACGGCAGGCCCGGCGCGCGCTCGCCGGCGGCGTCCGGGTACCGGCCCGGGGGCGCGGCGGCACCGGGTCCGTGCGCGCGGGGTTTAGCAACGCGCCGCGGGGGCTACTCCGCCCCCGTTCCTGCCGGAGACCGGCTCCGTCGGTACAGCGCGCGTCGGAGGGCGTACATGTCGCAGACTCACCCCGGGCCGGCCAAGCCGGTGGAGGCGGACCAGAATCCCCGGATCTCGGTGGGTGAGCGGGTCCGGGACTATCTCACCACCACCGATCACAAGAAGATCGGCAACCTGTACCTGGTCACGTCGTTCTCCTTCTTCCTGCTCGCCGGTCTGCTGGCGATGCTGATGCGCGCCGAACTGGCCCGGCCCGGGCTGCAGATCGTGACCGAGCACCAGTACAACCAGCTCTTCACGATCCACGGCACCATCATGATGCTGCTGTTCGCGACGCCCACGTTCGCCGGGCTCGCCAACGCGATCATGCCGCTGCAGATCGGCGCCCCCGACGTCGCCTTCCCCCGGCTCAACGCGCTGACGTACTGGCTGTTCCTGTTCGGCGGTCTGACCGTGCTCTCCGGCTTCCTCACCTCCGAGGGCGCGGCGCCCTTCGGCTGGTTCGCCTACGCGCCGCTGAACAGCGCCGTGGAGAGCCCCGGGGCGGGCGGGTCGCTGTGGGCGATGGGTCTGGTGGTGGCGGGGCTGAGCACCACGCTGGGCTCGGTCAACTTCATCGCCACGATCCTGTGTCTGCGGGCCCCCGGCATGACGATGTTCCGGATGCCGATCTTCACCTGGAACATCCTGTTCACCTCGATCCTGGCGCTGCTGGCCTTCCCGGTGCTCACCGCCGCCCTGCTCGCCCTGGTGATCGACCGTGAGTTCGGCGCCCACATCTACGACTCGGCCACCGGCGGCGCCCTGCTCTGGCAGCACCTGTTCTGGTTCTTCGGCCATCCGGAGGTCTACATCGTGGCGCTGCCGTTCTTCGGCGTCGTCACGGAGATCATCCCCGTCTTCAGCCGAAAACCGGTGTTCGGATACGTCGGCATGGTGGGCGCGACCATCGCGATCACCATGCTGTCGGCCACCGTGTGGGCGCACCACATGTTCGCCACCGGCGGGGTGCTGCTGCCGTTCTTCTCGCTGATGTCGTTCCTCATCGCCATCCCCACCGGAGTGAAGTTCTTCAACTGGATCGGCACGATGTGGCACGGCAGCCTGTCGTTCGAGACGCCGATGCTGTGGTCGCTGGGCTTCCTGGTGACGTTCCTGCTCGGCGGGCTCAGCGGTGTCCTGGTGGCCTCCCCGGCGCTGGACTTCCATCTGACCGACAGTTACTTCGTCGTCGCCCATCTGCACTACGTGCTGTTCGGCACGATCGTGTTCTCGCTCTTCGGCGGGCTGTACTTCTGGTGGCCGAAGCTGACCGGGAAGATGCTCGACGAACGGCTGGGGAAGATCCATTTCTGGACGCTGTTCGTCGGCTTCCAGATGACGTTCCTGGTCCAGCACTGGCTCGGCGAGATGGGCATGCCGCGCCGCTACGCCGACTATCTGGCCGCCGACGGCTTCACCGACCTCAACACCATCTCCTCCATCGGCGCCTTCCTGCTGGGCCTGTCGACGCTGCCGTTCCTCTACAACGTCTGGAAGACCGCGCAGTACGCCCCGAAGGTCGAGGTCGACGACCCCTGGGGGTACGGCCGCTCGCTGGAGTGGGCGACCTCCTGCCCGCCGCCGCGGCACAACTTCGACGCCATTCCCCGCGTACGGTCCGACTCCCCCGCCTTCGACCTGCACCATCCGGAGTTCAAGCGGTATCTGAACCCGGAGGCGCGCGGCGAGGTCGAACCGACGCCCGACACGCTGAAGGGGCAGAGCAAATGAAGCACGAGTCCTATCTCTTCGCCGGTGTGTCGCTGTTCTTCCTGGTCACCGCCACCGCCTACGGATGGTTCTCGCGGGAGCCGGCCGGGACGGTCGCCCTGCTGGTCTCCTGCCTCATGGCCGCGATCATCGCGTTCTTCTCGATGGTCAACTACCGGCGCAAGGGGCTGCGCCCGGAGGACCGCCCGGACTCCGAGATCCGCGAGCGCGGCGGTCCGGTCGACTTCTTCCCGCCGCACAGCCCCTACCCGGTCGTCACCGCCCTGGGCGTCACGGTCCTCGCCATCGGCGTCGTCTACCACGCCTGGCTCGCCCTGCTGGGCGTCGGCATCGCCGGCAGCGGCGTCTTCGGACTCGCGTTCCAGTACCTCGGCCGGGACAGCGCCTGACGGACGCCCGGCCGGCAGCGCGCCACGCACCGGCTGGGTACCACGATCCGGCAGAGCACCCGAGAAAGGACGACTCCCATGCAGCGCAGCCCGCGTTCCCGGGCCGCACGCCGCCGCGGTCCGGGCGGGCTCCTCGCCCTGCTGATCGCGGGCGTGACCCTGACGGGGTGCACCGACTACCGGCTCGCCCCGCCCACCGAGGTGCTGGCCCAGGTCGAGTTCCCCTACGACGAGGCCTTCACCAAGGCGCGGGCCGAGGTGCCGGACAGCGAGCCGTACTCCATGAGCCTGCGCGGCACCGACGAGCCGGTGCCCGTCTGGTACGGCAGGGTCGCCACGTCCGACGGGACCGTGCACGAGGTCCGCATGGACGCCACGCAGGGCCGGGTGCTGGGCGAGGAGGTCCCGGCCGGGCAGAGCGCCGCGGCGAAGTCGCGGGTGGCCGGCCTCCTCGCCCATGCCGAGCTGCTGCCCTCGGAGGCCGTGGCGAAGATCAAGGAGCCCTACTTCGGAAAGGTCACCCAGATCGAGCTGACCGACGGCAAGAACGACGCGACGGTGTGGCAGATCACCGTGGCCGAGATCCACCAGGACGACCTGAGCACCTACCAGGTGGACGCGGTCACCGGCGAGGTGCTGACCAGCGAGAAGGGCGGGCCGGCGGCCACCCCGACCGTGGCCCCGCCCTCCACTCCGCTGCCCACCCTGCCTCCGGTCTCGCCGCCGGAACTGCCGACCGCTCCGCCCTCCACGCCTGCCCCGGACCGGCCCTCGCCCTGACCGGGGGCCGGTCTCCGGCAGGCAGGACCAAAGATGGGATAAAACGGGCATAAATCACCCGAACAGGGGCACTCCACGGTCACAGAGCAAAGACCTCCATACGGAGAGGAGACGACAGTCATGTCGTATCCGCAGCACTCCAACGGGCCGGGAGCGCGCCAGGGCAACATGCAGACGCACCCCGAGATGGGCTCGCACTCGGACATGTCGACGCACCCCGAGATCGCCGAGATGCGCGCACGTCTCGAGCGGACCGGGTCCAGCGGTCGGGCGATCGCCCTCGAAGGGCTGATCCTCATGGCGGGCCTCTACGCGGCCATCTCGCCCTGGGTGATCCACTTCTCGTCAACCGCGCCCAATCTCCGCACGAACAACCTGATCGTCGGGCTGGCCGTCGCCCTGATCGCCCTCGGTCTCACCCTGGCTCCGGAACGCATGCTCCGCATGGCGTGGGTGCTCGTACCGCTCGGCGTCTGGCTGGTGATCTCCCCCTGGGTGGTCACCGTCACTCACACCGCATCGAACGGCGTCATCTGGAGCAATGTGGTGACGGGCGCCGTCACCGCGCTGCTGGGGCTGGCCGCGATGGGGTTGACGGTCGGCATGAACAAGCGCAAGCAACATCACAACCGGTAACGGTTCCCCCGAACCGGCTCAGGGCCGGCGCGACCCGCGGACACCCGTCCGCCCCGGTCACGCCGGCCCCGCGTCGTACGCCCGGGAGCGCGTCAGTCCTCTCCCCCGGGTCCGCCCGCGACCGGGTCGGCCGTGCGGCCGGCGATCTGCAGACGCTCCTCGTCGGTGGTGGGCAGCTCGACCCGGTCCTTGTAGTACCAGGTGCTGAGCGCGGCCCGCAGCCGCTCGCGCAGCGGCGCGCCCGGCCCGGGCTTCTCCAGCGGCAGCGGGATCTCCCGCACCAGCAGCCGGTAGCGCTCCTCCGACTCCAGCGGTTCGTGGGTCTCGCTCATCCCGCCGGCCACGTCCTGCTGGACCTGCCCGGTCTCCTCCCCCTCCTCCAGGAGCTGCCGCTCATGGCGCTGGAGCGCGAGACAGACCCGCCTGGTGACCATGAAGGCGACGACCGGGCCGATGAACAGCAGTGCCCGGAAGATCCAGGTCAGCAGGTTGACGGAGATCCGGAACTCGGTGGCGATCACGTCGTTGCCGCCGGCCATGAGCAGCACCGCGTACCCGACGACGGCGGCGACGCCGAGGCCGGTGCGGACGGGCCGGTCGCGCGGCCGGTCGCACAGATGGTGCTCCACCATGTCGCCGGTCACCCAGCGTTCGAAGAACGGATAGAGGTACAGCACGAGGAACAGCAGGGCGGGCAGCACCACGGCCGGCAGGAAGACGTTCCACATGAAGGTGTGCCCGGCCACGTTCCACTCGACGCCGGGCATCAGCCGCAGCGCGCCCTCCAGGAAGCCGACGTACCAGTCGGGCTGGGCGTCGGTGGAGACCTGGTCGGCGCGGAAGGGGCCGTAGGTCCAGATCGGATTGATCTGCGCGACCGCGCTCATCCCGGTGATCAGGCCGAAGACCATGAAGTTCAGACCGATGGACTTGGCGGTGTAGACGGGGAAGAGCGGCTTGCCCACCACGTTGCGGTTGGTCTTGCCCTTGCCCGGCCACTGGGTGTGCTTGAGGTAGACCACCATGATCAGGTGCAGCACGACCAGCGCCGCGATCAGTCCGGGCACGAAGAGCACGTGCACGATGTAGAGCCGCCGGTCGATCGCCTCCCCCGGGTACTGGCCGCCCCACAGGAAGAAGGCGAGATAGGTCCCGACGACCGGGATCGACTGCACGATGGAGTACGCGGTGCGCAGGCCGGTGCCGGAGAGCAGGTCGTCGGGAAGCGAGTAGCCGCAGAAGCCCTCCAGGAGGGCGAGCAGGAACAGCGTCACGCCGACGAGCCAGTTGGTCTCGCGGGGCCTGCGGAACGCGCCGGTGAAGAAGATCCGCAGCATGTGCACGCCGATGGCGGCGACGAAGACGAGCGCCGCCCAGTGGTGCATCTGCCGGATCAGCAGTCCGCCGCGCACGTCGAAGCTGATGTGCAGCGTCGACTCGTACGCCTTGGAGACCAGCAGGCCCTGCAACGGCTCGTACGAGCCCCGGTAGGGCACCTCGGCGAGGCTGGGGTCGAAGAACAGGGTCAGGAACGTGCCGGTGATGACCAGCAGCACGAAGCTGTAGAGGGCGATCTCGCCCAGCAGGAAGGACCAGTGGTCGGGGAAGGCCTTGCGCAGCAGCTGTCCGGCCAGCTCGGACACGGGTGTACGGCGGTCCACGACCACATAGGTCCGGAAGGCGCCCTGTCGGGCCCTCGCCTCGGCTCTCGCCCTCCGTCGCCCGAGCAGCATGCCCGCACCACGCTCCCTCCGCCTCGATGCCGTCCTTCGCGCACGCCCGGCCGACCGGTCCGCGCGGCAGGCCCGGGGGTACCCGGGGGCCGCGGGTTTCAATCCCGTTCGGGCCAGGGGGGTGCGGGGCCTGCATGGCGGGGGCGGGGCGAGGGCACACGGGGACGAGCGGTGCGGGTGGCTTTCGGGTGCGGGTCCTTTCTGGTGCGGGTGGCTTTCGGGTGCGGGTGGCTTTCTAGTGCGGGTCTTCTTCGGAGGGAGTGGCAGTGGGCGGACACGGCGGAATCATCGAGGAACTCACGGCGGACCACCGGGAGGTGCAGCGGCTGTTCGACCGCATCCGGTCCGCCCCGCCCGGCAGTGCCGAGCGGAAGACCCTGGTCGAGCGGGCCGGCATCGTCCTCGTACGCCATGCGGTGGCCGAGAAGGAGTATCTGTATCCGGCGGTGCGGCGGCATGTGCTGGACGGGGACGAGTGGGCGGAGCGGGAGCTGGCCGGGCACCGGGAGGTGGCGGGGATCCTGGCGGGGCTGGAGGAGCGGGAGGCGGCGGACGAGGAGTTCGGGCGGTTGCTGTTGCCGCTGGTCACCGAGGTGACGCGGCATGTGGTGGAGGTGGAGCAGCGGCTGTTTCCGCGGCTGGAGGCGATGTGTCCGCCGGAGGAGTTGCGGGAGCTGGGGGGACGGGTGCGGGAGGTGGAGGCACGGGCGCCGACGCGGCCGCGGGTGGGGGCGCCGTCCTCGGCGCCCCTGGTCAAGGTGGCTGCGCGGGTGTGGGGGCCGTGGGATCGGGTGCGGGACGTTTTGACACGGAGGGGGCGGGGGTGATCGGCGGGGGGTTTCCTCGCCCCCGCCGCCCCTACCCGTCCCGACCCGGGGGCTGCGCCCCCGGACCCCCCTGAAAGATTGCGCCCACGCGGCGCAGCCGCACATCGACACAGCCCCGCGCCCCTGGGTAGGGGCGCGGGGAACCTTTTGTCCGTGAGGGGATTGTCAACAATTTCGTCAGCGGTTAGGTTGGCGTACACATCACCCCGCCTCCCCCTCCCGAGGTAACCCGCAGATGATCATCGACTGTCACGGTCACTACACCACCGCCCCGCCCGCCCTGGAGGCCTGGCGCGGCCGGCAGGTGGCGTCGCTCGCCGACCCCGCCGTCCCCGCCCCCGTCGCCGCGGACCTCCGCATCAGCGACGACGAGCTGCGCGAGACCATCGAGTCCAACCAGCTCCGCCTGATGGACGAGCGCGGCATCGACCTGACGGTCTTCTCCCCCCGTGCGTCCTTCATGGCCCACCACATAGGCGACTTCGCCACCTCCTCCCAGTGGGCCGCGATCTGCAACGAGCTCTGCCACCGCGTCAGCACCCTCTACCCCGAGCGCTTCGCCCCCGCCGCGATGCTCCCGCAGTCCCCCGGCGTCGACCCCGCCACCTGCGTCCCGGAGCTGACCCGCTGCGTGGAGGAGTACGGCGCGGTCGCGCTGAACCTCAACCCGGACCCCTCCGGTGGCCACTGGACCGCCCCGCCGCTGACGGACCGCTCGTGGTACCCCCTCTACGAGAAGATGGCCGAGTACGACATCCCGGCGATGATCCACGTCAGCACCAGCGTCAACCCGGCGTTCCACACCACCGGCGCGCACTACCTCAACGCGGACACCACCGCGTTCATGCAGCTCGTCCAGGGCGACCTGTTCAAGGACTTCCCGACCCTCAAGCTGATCATCCCGCACGGCGGCGGAGCCGTCCCGTACCACTGGGGCCGCTTCCGGGGGCTCGCGATGGCGCTGGGCAAGCCGGAGCTGGAGGAGCACGTGCTGAACAACGTCTTCTTCGACACCTGCGTTTACCACCAGCCCGGTATCGACCTGCTCCTCGACGTCGTGCCGACCAAGAACATCCTGTTCGCCTCGGAGATGATCGGTGCGGTCCGCTCCGTCGACCCCTGCACCGGGTTCAACTTCGACGACACCCGGCGCTACACCGAGGCCGCGAAGCTGCCCGCCGAGGACCTCGCGGCCGTGCAGGAGCACAACGCCCGCACCGTCTACCCCCGGCTCGACGCCCTGCTGCGGCGCCAGGGCCGCTGAACCGGGGAAAGGAGAGTCACACAGTCATGTACGAACTCGGAGTCGTCCACCGCAAGGTCGACCGCCCGGACCCTGCCGACGTCGAGGCGCTCGCCCCGTTCGGCGCCAGCACCGTCCACGAGGCGATGGGCCGCACCGGTCTGATGCGCCCGTACATCAGCCCCGTCTACACCGGCGCCCGGCTGTGCGGACCGGCGGTCACCGTGCTGCTCCAGCCGGGCGACAACTGGATGATGCACGTGGCGATCGAGCAGCTGCGGCCGGGTGACGTCCTGGTCGCCGCCTGCACCACCGAGTGCGAGGACGGGTTCTTCGGCGACCTGCTCGCCACCTCCGCCCGCGCCCGCGGCGCCCTCGGTCTCGTCATCGACGGCGGTGTCCGTGACGTCGCCGACCTGCGCGAGATGGACTTCCCGGTGTTCAGCCGGGCGATCAGCTCCAAGGGCACGGTCAAGGCCACCCTCGGCTCGGTCAACGTCCCGGTGATCTGCGCCAACGCGCGGGTCCGCCCCGGTGACGTGGTCGTCGCCGACGCGGACGGCGTGGTCGTCGTCCCCGTCGAACGCGTGGCCGAGGTCGCCGCGGCCGCCCGGCGCCGGGAGGAGAACGAGGCCGCCAAGCGCGAGCGGCTCGCCGCCGGTGAGCTCGGCCTGGACATGTACGGCATGCGCGGCCCCCTGGAGGAGGCCGGTCTGCGGTACGTCGACTGACCACCGGCGCGCGCACCACCCGAAGTACCCCGGCACCACTGCGCAGCACCACCCCCGCATCACCCGAAGCACCACCCCCGCACCACCTCCCCGACGGGCAACGTCGCCCCCACCGCTCCCCGCCGAGGACGCTCCCCTTACTCGGAGATCCCATGAGCACCCTCTCCCCCAAGACCCCCGGCTGGCTCGACTGGTACCACGGCCCCTCCCGGCCCCGGTTCGCCCTGCCGCCCGGTACGGTCGACACGCACTGCCACGTCTTCGGACCCCAGGCCGAGTTTCCCTTCGCGCCCGAGCGGAAGTACACCCCCTGCGACGGCGGCAAGGAGGACCTGTTCGCCCTCCGCGACCACCTGGGCGTCGCGCGCAACGTGCTGGTGCAGGCCACCTGCCACGGCGCGGACAACTCCGCCATGCTCGACGCCGTACGCGCGGCCGGCGGCCGGGCCCGCGGCGTCGCCACCGTCCGCCCCGGCATCACCGACCAGGAGCTGCGCGAGCTGCACGAGGCGGGCGTGCGCGGCGTACGGTTCAACTTCCTGCGGCGGCTGGTGGACACCGCGCCCAAGGAGGACCTGGCCACCATCGCCAAGAAGGTCGCGCCGCTGGGCTGGCACGTGGTGCTGTACTTCGAGAGCGCCGACCTGCCCGAGCTCGCGGACTTCTTCGGCGCGCTGCCCACCCCGCTGGTGATCGACCACTTGGGGCGCCCGGACGTGACCCGGCCGGTGGACGGCCCGGAGTTCTCCGGCTTCCTGCGGTTCGTGGCCGGCAACGACGTCTGGGTGAAGGTGACCTGTCCCGAGCGGCTCACCGTCACCGGCCCCGCCGCGCTCGACGGCGAGCGGCACGCGTACACCGACGTGGTGCCCTTCGGCCGCCGTGTGGTCGAGGAGTTCCCCGACCGGGTCCTGTGGGGCACCGACTGGCCGCACCCGAACCTGAAGAGCCACATGCCGGACGACGGACTCCTCGTCGACCACATCCCGCACGTCGCGCCCACCGCCGACCAGCAGCGCCGGCTCCTGGTCGACAACCCGATGCGCCTGTACTGGCCCGAGGAAACCGGCGGGCCCGAAGGAACCGAGAAAGCGGTCTGATCCGCCCCGACACGAAGCGCCACCCGGAATGACCCGGAAAGAGAGCCGCACATGCACCACTCCAACGCGCTGAACCGGCTGGACAGACTGCCGATCTCCCGCTTCCACAAGGCCACCCTGCTGGCCATCTCCTTCGCGTACTTCTTCGAGTTCGCGGACATCAACACCTTCGCCACCACCGCCCCCAAGCTGATCCATCTGTGGGGCATCACGGTGGACCAGATCGCCTACGTGACCTCGCTGTCGTTCGTCGGCATGTTCATCGGGTCGATCGCCGCCGCGTCCCTCGCCGACCGGTGGGGGCGCAAACGGGCCCTGGTCTGGACGACCGTCTTCTTCGGGTTCTTCTCGTTCGCCTCGGTCTTCTCCTGGGACCTGGTCTCGCTCGGCGTCTTCCGGGTGCTGACCTCGGCGGGGCTGTCCGCGATGACCGTCGTGGCGGTCATCTACGTCAACGAGATGTACCCCTCCAAGGTCCGCGGCAAGTACCAGGCGTACGCCATCGTCGTCGGCATCTGCGGCACCCCGGCCACCAACCTCATCGCCAGCGCCGTCGTCCCGCTCAGTGACTGGTCCTGGCGGCTGGTCTTCCTGTGGGGCTCGCTCGGCCTGCTGCTGGTGCTGTTCACGCGCCGGCTGAAGGAGTCGCCGCGCTGGTACGAGAGCCGGGGCGAGTACGAGCGGGCCGACGCGGTGCTGCGCGAGATCGAGACGCGGGTCGCCGCCGAGAAGGGCCCGCTGCCCGAGCCGGCGCCGCCGGTGGTGGAGACCCCGTCGACGAAGGCGCCGCTCAAGCTGCTGTTGCAGCGCAAGTACCTGATGCCCACCCTGTTGCTGACCGTGCTCTGGGTGACCCAGACCATCGGCTTCTTCGGCTACTCCAGCTGGGCGCCGACCCTGCTGGCCAAGGAGGGCTTCAGCGTCGAGAAGTCCGTGTTCTACGTCGCCCTGACCACCGTCGGCGCCCCGCTCGGCTCGTATCTGGCCTCCCTGGTCACCGACCGGTTCGAGCGCAAGTGGTGTCTGGTGGGCTTCGGCACGGTGATCGCGCTGTGCGGTCTGCTGTACGGGCTGACGTTCAACCCGGTGCTCATCGTGGTCTTCGGCTTCCTCGTCAACATGTTCGAGCGCGGCTACACGGCCCTCGGGTACGCCTACTCCCCCGAGCTGTTCGACACCCGCAGCCGTTCGCTGGGCACGGGCGTCTCCTACGGCCTGGGCCGGCTCTCCAACGCGGCGGGACCGCTGATCGTGGCGGCCCTGTACAACAGCAGCGGCTACCACAGCGTGTTCTTCTTCATCGCCGGTACCTGGCTGGTGGGGGCGCTGGTCCTGGCGGTCTTCGGCCCGCTGACGCGGGGCGGTGCCCGCCCGTCGGCCGGCGGCGCGGACGGCGCCGGACAGGCGCCCGGCACGGACGGAAAGGGCTCGGCGGGCACGGCCGACCGGCAGTCGGACCGCTCCGGCAAGGAGGCGCCCAGCCCCTCCTGAGCACGGCACCACCACGGGAACATGCGTGTCCCGCACGCGGACGGCTTCCGCGTGCGGGACACGTGCGCATCCTGTTCGGGCGTGTACGGGTCAGCTCGTCGTCAGGGCCGTGTCGTCGACGACGAAGCTGGTCTGCAGGTAGGTGTCCTCGACACCGGTGAACTTCAGGGTGACCGTCGAGCCGGCGAACGAGGAGAGGTCGAAGGTCTTCTTGCTGTAGCCGGAGGCGGCGTCCAGGTTGGAGTACGTCGCCAGCGTCTTCGACCCGGCGGTGACCGTCAGCTTGTCGTACTGCGTACTGCCGGTGGTCTCCGAGGTGTCGACGTGCAGGTAGTAGGTGAGGGTGGCCTTGCAGCCGCTCGGGACGGCCACCGACTGGGACAGGGTGTCGGTGTGGGTCGAGCCGTAGCCGTCCAGCCACGCCTTGTACGAGCCGCCGTGCGCCGCCTCACCGCTCGCGTTGGTGATGACACCGCTGGACGCGGACCATGACGTGTTGCCCGACTCGAAGCCCGCGTTGCCCAGCAGCTGCGCCGAGGAGCAATTGCCGCCCCCGGTCGAACTGACCGTCCAGGTGAAGCTCGCGGTGCCGGTCGCGCCGGTGGAGTCGGTCACCGTGACGGTGACGTTCGAGGTGCCGGCCGCGGTCGGCGTACCGGAGATCACGCCGGTGGAGCTGTTGATCGACAGCCCGGCCGGCAGCCCGCTCGCGGAGTACGACAGCGAGCCGCTGTTGCTGCTGCTCGCCGCGATCTGGAGACTGACGGCGGTGCCGACGGCCGAGGACTGGTTGCCCGGGTTGGTGACGGTGACCCCGTTGGCGGGCGGGGTGATGTGGCTGCCGACGTTGATGCCCGCGAAGGCGTTGCCGACCCCGGCGTACTGCGCGGAGCCCGTGCCGTACAGCGCGGCGGCCGCGTTCAGGGCGGCGGTGCGGGCGGCGGCGTAGTTCGTCGAGGAGGTCATGTACGACGTGAGCGCCTTGTACCAGATCTGCAGCGCGGCGGCCCGGCCGATGCCCTGCACGGCGACGCCGTCGGAGGTCGGGCTGTCGTAGGTGACACCGTTGATGGTCTTGGTGCCGCTGCCCTCGGAGAGCAGGTAGAACATGTGGTTGGCCGGGCCCGAGGAGTAGTGCACGTCGAGGTTGCCCAGCCCTGAGTACCAGCTGTCGGCGGAGCCGCCGTCCTTGCTCGGCTCGTCCATGTACCGCAGCGGCGAGCCGTCGCCGTTGATGTCGATCTCCTCGCCGATGAGGTAGTCACCCTTGTCGGAGGAGTTGTCCGCGTAGAACTCCACGCCGGTGCCGAAGATGTCGGAGGTCGCCTCGTTCAACCCGCCGGACTCACCGGAGTAGTTGAGGCCCGCGGTGTTGGAGGTGACACCGTGGCTCATCTCGTGGCCGGCCACGTCCAGCGCGGTCAGGGCGTGGGTGTTGCCCGAGCCGTCGCCGTAGGTCATGCAGAAGCAGTCGTCGTCCCAGAAGGCGTTGACATACCCGCTGCTGTAGTGGACGCGGGAGTAGGCGGCGACGCCGTCGTCGCGGATGCCGCTGCGGCCGAAGGTGTCCTTGTAGAAGTCCCAGGTCTCCTGCGCGCCGTAGGCCGCGTCGGCGCCCGCGGTCTGGGTGTTGGAGCCGGTGCCGTCGCCCCACACGTCGTCGGAGTCGGTCATCAGGGTGCCGGTGCCCGACGTGGCGCGGTTGAGGCTGTACGTCTTGTGACCGCCGCGCGTGGTGTCGTACAGCTGGTACGTCGACCCGGACTTGGTGGTGGAGAGCGTCACCGTGCCGCTGTACTGGGTGTTGCCGGTGCCGGTCTGCACGGCCTGGTAGCGGTAGAGCTCCTTGCCGGTGGTGGCGTCCGTGACGACGTGCAGTTTGCTGGGCGTGCCGTCGTCCTGGAGGCCGCCGACGACCGTCTCCCAGGCGAGCTTCGGGGTGCCCTGGCCGGCCCAGATCACCTTGCGGGCGCTGTCGGTGGCGGGCCTGGTGGCGTCCAGCGACTTGGCGGCCTTCAGCGCCTTGACCCCGGCGTCCGCCTTGGTGACCGACGCGGTGGTCGTGGGGACCTTGAGGGTGCGCTTGTTGTTGAAGGTGGCGCTCACCGTGCCCTTGGCCTTGGCGGCGGGCGGGGTGTGCACGACGAGGTCACCGCCGAGCACGGGCAGACCGGCGTAGGTGCGCTCGTAACGGGTGTGCAGGGTGCCGTCGTTGTCCTTGACGACATCCTTGACGACCAGTTTCTCCTTGGCACCGAGGCCGAGGGTGCGCGCGGTCGTGTCGGTCTTCGCCGTCGCGTTCTTCACCAGCGAGGTGTGCTGGGCGGGGCTGAGGTCCGCCGGAAGCCCGCCGGTGCGCAGGGGGCTGGGGTGGGGAGTGGCCTTGGCGGTCGCCGGAACGGTCTGGACGCCGACGACGAGCAGGGCCGCGGTGGCCACGAGGGCTCCCGCGGCGGCCGGTCTGCGGGGGTTGCGTCTCACGCGCACTCCTGTATCTGCGGCGGCCGCGGGTGTGCGGCCGGTGACAGACCGGGCAGCCGGGTGTGCTGTCCGGGGCTGGCTCGAGCTGTGCGGGACGAGCTGTGCCGTGCACGGCCGCGGACACGGGCGCCGGGGACGGGCGTGGTCGCCCTGCCGGCGGACGTGGCCGCCCCTGCCCGAAGGGCTGGCCGTCCGGCCGCCGGGTGGGCGGCGGGGGCCGGTGCGGGGGCGGAACCGGGGCTGTGACCGACCGACCATGACACCGTTGACCAGTCCATGCCATCTCTACGGTCCGCATCCGAGGGTTATCCCTCTGTGCACCCTCGACCGTCCATACACCCTCCGGAATGACCGCGGTCGCCCCCCCCCGGCCGGACCCGCATCCCGGCTGCCGCGCCCACCGGTTGACGTTCCGTCACTTCACGATCGCGAACGAATCGCCGGAGCCGGGCCGGGCGTTCGCCGCCCGTCCGCCACCCTCCACTCTCCCTTTGAATCGTTGTCCAACCCCTTGACCCCACACGACCGCACGGTTAGCGTCCAGGCGCCCCCCTCGATTGAAACGTTTCACCGCTGGCTCCCCTTTTCGCAAGCAGTACGTCACCTGAGGCTGGAATCATGCACGAACCCCTCTCGCAGCGTCGCGGGATCACCCGTCGTACGGTCCTCGCCGCCGGGGCGGTGGCCGGTACCGTCGCCGCCCTCGGCCCGGTGCTCCCGGCGGCCGGCGCGGTCGCGGCCCCGGCCGCCGGGGCCGGCCGGGCCACCGGCGCGGACTGGTTCGCCGACCCCGCGCGCGCCGTCCGGCCCAAGTTCCGCTGGTGGTGGCCGGACGGGCTGGTCGACGCGGACGAGATCGCCCGCGAGGTGGACCAGATCGCCGACGCCGGCTTCGGGGGCGCCGAGATCGCCGCCGTCCACCACAGCGTCAGCGACAGCTCCGTGCTGGACACCGCCCACCACGGCTGGGGCAGCAAGCCCTGGCGCACGGGCGTCGAGGCCGCTCTCCAGCGGGCCGCGAGACGCGGACTGACCATCGACATCACCCTCGGCCCGGCCTGGCCCACCGCGGTCCCCGGCGTCACCCCCGACGACGACGCCGCAGTCAAGGAACTCGCCTACGGCAAGGCCACCGTGGCCGCCGGCACCACCTACGAGGGCGACGTCCCGGCCTCCGTGCGCGAGGCCTCCTCCGGCGTCACCGAGCAGACGCTGGTCGCCGTGCAGGCCGCCCGTGTCAACACCGCGAACTCCACGCGCAAGGAGACCGGTCTCGACGCGGACAGCGTCACCGACCTCACCGGCCACGTCAGCGGCGGAAAGCTGAGCTGGACCGCGCCCGACGACGGCGACTGGGTCCTGATCTCCTACTGGCAGCGCGGCTCGGGCCAGCAGCCCGAGGCGGGCCCGCACTCCTCCCCCGCCGCCTACGTCGTCGACCACTTCAGCCCGGCCGGCACCGCCGCCGTCACCGGCTACTGGGAGAAGGAGATCCTCACCTCCTCCCTGCGCAAGCTGCTGAAGGCCGCGGGCGGTGCCTTCTTCGAGGACTCCATCGAGCTGGAGACCGACGGACTGCAGTGGACGCCGAAGCTCCCGGAGGCGTTCGAGAAGCACACCGGACGCCCGCTGCTGCCGTACCTCCCCGCGCTCGTCCTGGACAACAGCAACCAGGTGTTCGCGTTCGAGGCGCAGCTCACCCGGGAGATCCGGCACGACTTCTGGGAGACCGTCTCCGAGCTGTTCAACCGCCACCACGTCACCGCCCTGCGCGACTGGGCGCACGAGCTCGGCATGGAGCTGCGCGCGCAGCCGTACGGGCTCCAGACCGACGCGATCGCGACGGCGGCGATCCTCGACATCCCCGAGGGCGAGTCGCTCGGCTTCAAGAACCTCGACGACTACCGCTGTCTGGCCGGCGGCCGGGACATGGCCGGGCACACCATCCTGTCCTGCGAGGCGGGCGCCTACTCCGGCTCGGCGTACAGCACCACCTGGGACCGGTTCCTGCGCACCATGGGCGGCGCGTACGCGGCCGGCGTCAACCAGACGGTGATCCACGGCTTCTCCTACGCGACCGCGCCCGGGGTGAGCTGGCCCGGCTTCGCCGCGTTCAGCCCGTACAACGGCACGCCGGGCTACGGCGAGTCGTGGGGGCCGCGGCAGCCCACCTGGACGCACATCGAGGACATCTCCGGCTACCTCGGCCGCGTGCACCAGGTGCTGCAGTCCGGCACCGCCCGCGCGGACGTGGCGGTCTTCCGGCAGACCGGCTACACGGCCACCGGCATCGGCGCCTCCTGGTTCACCTCCACCGGCATCCCGCTCGGCTGGACCCACCAGTTCCTCAGCGGCCCGCTGCTCGACCTGCCCAGCGCGCGGGTCTCGGGCAAGCGGCTCGCGCCGGACGGACCGGCCTACAAGGCGCTGTTCGTGGAGGGCGACTTCTTCTACTCCTCCTCCCCCACCCTCGCCCTCGCCGACGCCCGCAGGATTCTCAAGTTCGCGAAGGCGGGCCTGCCGGTGGTGCTGCTCGGCGCGTTCGACGAGGCGTACACCCCGGGCGTCCCGGACGACGGCGAGACGGAGGCGCTGCGCGCGGTCCTGGACCAGTTGCTCGCCCTGCCCCACGTCGTCCGCGTGACCGACAAGACGGCCGTCGGCGACGCGCTGACCCAGCTGGGCGTGGTCCCCGACGCCCGGTACGCGGCCTCCTCCACGCTGCTCAACGCGCACCGGGTGACCAAGGACGCCGACTTCTACTACCTGTGCAACGGCAAGCACGCCGAGACCGTCAAGCCGGCCGTCGCCGCGATCGACCACGAGGTCACCCTGCGCCGCACCGGGCGCGGCAAGACCGTGCCGTACGTCCTGGACGCGTGGACCGGCGAGGCGGCGCGGCTGGGCCAGTACACCGAGGACGGCGACGACATCACCCTGCGTGTGACGCTTCAGCCGGGCGAGACGCTCATCGTGGCGCTGGGCCGCCCGGGCCTGTTCGGCGACCGCAACGGCGCCCGGCCGCACGCGGTGTCCACCGACGCCGACCGGGTGCTGTTCACCGACGACGGGCTCACCGTGCGCGCGGCGAGCGCGGGCACGTACACCACCAGGCTGTCCCAGGGCCGTTCGGTCACCACCCGCGTCCCGGCGGTGCCGGACCCGGTCACGCCGGCCGACTGGACGCTGGAGGTGGACGACTGGCAGCCCGGCTCCTCCGCGACCCGCACCGAGATCACGCGGCACAAGCTGACCCTCGACAGCCTGCTGCCGTGGTCGGGGATCACCGAGCTGGCCGACGTGGCCGGCGTCGGCACCTACCGGACGACGGTCACCCTGCCGTCCAACTGGACCGGCGCGCACGGCGCCTACCTCGAGCTCGGCCAGGTCAGTGACACCTGCCGGGTCTCGGTCAACGGCAAGCGGCTGCCGGCCGTCGACCGGATCAACCCGGTCGTCGACCTCGGCGGGCATCTGCGCAAGGGCGCCAACGTCATCGAGGTCGAGGTGGCGACGCCGCTGATCAACCGGCTGCGGGTGTCCAACCCCGCCGTCTTCGGCTCCTCGGCCCGGCAGGCCTACGGGCTTCTCGGACCGGTCCGACTGGTCCCGTACGCCGAGGCCGAGGTCAAGGCGTAGCGGATCAACGACGCCCACTGGTACGTCACTTGCGGGTGAAGTACCAGTGGGCGTCGTCGTTGGCGCTGTCGTTGCAGGTGCCCACCTGCAGGGCCGCGTCGTTGCGGCCGGTGCCGGCGCCGGCCACGTTGAGGCACAGGTTGCGGCTGGCCAGGTTGCGGATCCAGTACGTGCCGTCGGAGCGGCGGTCCAGCCAGTAGTACTGGTTGTCGCTCCGGGTGGCCTGGCAGGGGTACTCGGTGATCCGCGTGCCGCCCGCCACACCGCCGTAGTTGGGCAGGTCCATGCAGAGCCCGTCCTTGCTGTTGCGGATCAGGAAGAGCACGGAGCCGCCGGGGCCCTTGCCCGCCTCCTTGTGCGGGACGAGGTCCCAGAGCTGGTTGTCGGCGGACGTGCCGTTGCAGGGGTACTGGTTGACGGGGCCGTCCACCTTTCCGTTGCCGTAGTTGGGCACGTCGGCGCACTGCCCGGTGGTCACGTTCTTCAGCAGGACGCGGGACTGGGAGGAGGCGGCGTTGGCCCGGGAACGGGCGGTGGCCGCGGCGGACTTCTTCTTCGTCGTCTTCTTCTTGGTGGTCTTCTTCTCCTTCGCCGTCGCGGGCTTCTCCTCCGACTCCGGGGTGTCCTGGGCGGCGGGGGCGTCGGCCGCCGGTGCCTTGTCGTCCTTGTCGGCGGACTTGTCCTTCGTGGAGGGCGAGGCGGAGGCGCTGTCGGTCGGCGACGGTGACGCGGTCTCGGCGCGGTAGGCGGCGCCCGGGCCGCCGGACAGGCCCGGGTCGAGGGTCGCCCCGCCGACCGCTTCGGTACGGACGCGGTCGGCGGGCGCGTCGTCGTCGTTCAGTCCGAGGACGAGGAAGGGGACGGCGATCAGCAGCGTGCCCGTGATGCCGGCGGCGGCGAGCAGCGAGGCGCGCGGGCGGCCGGGCGGCGGCCCGGCGAAGGCGGCGGCCGCCGCGGCGTCGCCCGCCGCTCCGGGGTCCTCGGCCGCGGCGACGGCCACAGCGGCGGGCGCGGCCTCCGGTTCCTGGGCCGCGGGCTCCTCGGAGGAGCGTTTCTCCTCGGCGGGGGCGGTCACCGTCTCCGGCGCGCCGGCGGCCGGTTCCGCGGCGGACGCGGCCGGTTCGGCCGCCTCGGGGGCCACAGCGGGCTCGGGGGCGGCGGCTGCGGCGCCTTCAACGGCGGGCGTGGCCCGGGACGGCTCGGCGGACGGGTCGTGCGGGCGGGACATGGGGAGGCCTCCCGGGGCGGTAGGGGGCGGGCGGGTCAGGAAGCGGTACGGGGTGGGGCGGTCCCGTCCGCCGTCGGGTGGGGCTGAGGGGGTGGTACCGCAGGGTGGGGCTGAGGGGTCTGCGCCGTTGTCGGATCCGTCGTGGGTGCGGGGTCCGTCGGGGGCACCGGGTCCAGGACCGCGTCCGCGGGGCCGGCCGGGTTGACGTACAGGCGGTGGCCGGGCGGGAGCTGGGGCAGCAGTTCCGCCGTGGTGCGGCGGGCGGAGGCGAAGCCGCCGACGAGGTCGAGGTGGGCGGCGGCGCTGAAGACGGGGACGACGGGGGTGCCGTCCGCCGCCGTGGCGGTCACCGGGGAGCTGTCGGGCAGGGTGAGCACCAGCAACTCCGCCCCGGCCAGGGCCCTGGCGACCTCCTCGGGCGGTCCGTAGCCCGTGCGGGCGCCCTGGAGCGCGGCGTCGAGCGCGTCCGTGGGCTCGGGCCAGCCGAGGGTGCGGGGCGAGGGCCGGTAGCCGTCGTTCTCCTCCCACTCCTCGATCTCCCCGCCGGGTCCGGAACGCCACCGGCCGGCCACGGCGAAGGCGGGCGGCAGCCCGTCGCCGGTCCAGCCGGGGTCGATCGCGCTGATCCAGTGGTCCGGGGCGAGCCGCGCGGCCTCGACGAGTTCCTGGGGCGGCCGCGGTGGGCCGGGCGGAGCCGCCGGGCCGGGGAGGGCCGTCAGTGCGGGCGGGGTGTCCGGCCGGGGGGAGGCGGGCCAGGAGGTCACTGTCGGGGCTCCAACGGGTCACCGGGCGGGGCGGGTTCGGCCGGTACGGCTGGTTCCGGTTCCGGGTGGACGGGACGCGGTACCGGCGGGTCGAAGTGCCGTACGCCGCCGTCCGGCGCGGTGAGCGTGAGGCGCAGGCCGAGGTCGGCCGCGGCCATGGCGGCGGCGATCTCCGTGAGGGTCTCGCCGCGCTCGCCCCACAGCCGCAGCAGCCGGTACCGCTGGGCGGGGGTGAGCGTGACCTCCGCCAGGGGCAGGCCGCCCGACATGACGGCGAAGGCGTGCTGGTCGTCGAGCAACGTCACACCTGCGGACTTTAGTTCATCCATGGTCGCGGCGGTGTGCCCGCCCGCCCACTCCTCCGCGCCGAGCTGGGGGGCACGCCGTGCCGCGTCCGGGGCGGAGAGCCGGAACTCCACCCAGCGGTGCAGCGCGTCCGCCGGGTCGGGCCCGGCGAGGAGGGCTCCCAGGCCCGGCCGGTTCAGCAGCGCGGGCGCCCGGTCCCGCAGCGCGCCCGCGAGGGCACCGGGCAACCAGTCGCCACGCTCCGGTACTTGGCTGATCGTCAGTTCGGTTACCGCTGCCGTCTCCGTCCGTGCGGCGTCCGGCGGGGGCGCCGCGGCGGACTTGACCTGGACGGGACGGACGGTGACGCCCAGCCGCTCGGTGAACATGCCGGCCACGTTCTCCAGCCAGCGGGCGGCCTCCTCGGGCGGCAGGTCCGGGCGGACGGCCTTGCTCATGTAGCGGCCGGACTTGTCGTTGACCGTCCACGAGCGCAGCTCCTCGCTCCACAGGAACTCGCCGGACACCCGGCTCGCGCCGGGGGCCGGCCTGCCGCCGGTCCCGAACCGGGCGGCGATGCCGGTGTGGCCGAGGCCGTCCACGGCCCCGCGCAGGTCGTCGGCCGTCGTCCCGGGTCGCCGGGTCCGGACGCCGGCGAGCAGCGCGTCGAACTGGTCCTCGGGCAGGACGTCCGACGGCTTCTCGCTGCCCAGCAGGACCCGGCCCTCGGGGGTGACCGTGTAGATCCAGACGGCGTCCCGGTTGCCGGCGAGCAGCAGGTCCGGGTCGATCTCGTCGAGCGGGGTCCACAGCGGGTTGATGCGGACCTCCTCGTCCTCGTCCAGCTCCTCCTTCTTGACCCGCTTCGGCCGTACGGGCGGGGCGAGGTCGCCGTCGCGGAGCCGGCCCCGGGTCCGCAGCTCAGCGAGGGTCCCGGACGAGAGGCCGGCCGTCAGCTCCGTCAGGTATCCCTCGCTCGCGCCGTGCTCGCGGGCGAGGTCCGCGAGCCAGTCGCGGTCCGCCCGGTCGGGTCGCGGGGCGGGCGGGGGCTGCGGGGGTTCGGGGGCGGGGGGCGCGGGTTCGGGCGCTGTCCCGTCCGGCTCCAGGGACTCGTAGTGGTCGACCCCGTTGTAGTGGACGTGGACGGTGGGCCCCGTGGCGCCGGCGTCCAGCGCCCGGGCGGAGTGGTCGCCGTGGGCCCCGGGCTGTACGACGACCAGGTCGATGGCGAGCGCGCGGGCGACGAGCAGGGGGACGTCGTCGTAGAAGGGGGACTGCCAGAGGTCGGCGGAGGCGAGGGCGCGGGTGACGACGTCGGGCAGGCTCAGGGCCAGGAACGCGGTGCGGTCGTGCGGGAGTCCGCCCTCGCGCACGCGGTACGGCAGTGCGGCGCGTACCCGCTGCCACAGGGCGTCGGCGTCCGGGTCGCCGGGACCGGCCCGCAGCGCGCTCAGCACCTCGGCCCGCAGGCTGTCGACCTGCGCCAGGGCGATCTGGCGCTGCTCGAACCGCTCGTCGACCGGGGGGAGGGCGGACGGGTCGTCCGGGAGCAGGGTGCGGGCGACGCCGGTGGGGAGGCCGCGCAGCAGCTCCCGGTCGTCGGGGCCGGTGGCGAGGCCGACGAGGGCAGCGCGTATCCGGGCGTCGGACACGCGTTCGTCCACCCGCTCGCGCTGGGCGGGGGTGAGCGAGGGCGGTCGGGTGCGGCCGAGCAGGGCGAGGAGAGAGGCGCGGTCGGGGAACTGGTCCCGGACGAGGATCTCCAGCGGGTCCTGCTCGGCGTGCCCGGCGCGCAGTTCGGCGGCGTCGGCGGAGTGGGCGTACCAGTGCGCGAGGTACTGGCGCAGCTGCGGGACGCTCGCGAGCCCGGCGCGCGGCGCGGGCGCCTGCGTCCGCAGTCCGTGCCGTACGGCGTGCAGGAGGCAGTCCCCGTCGGCGGCCACCGCACGCCGCCGGAACCCACGCCCGCCCACGGTGACCCGCGTTCCGGCGTCCACCCCGAGGGAGGCCGCCCGAACCGGAGACGACGGTGCGGCCTCCGGCCCGGCCGGCGGCAGAAGGGGCACCGCGGGGGATGCGGCACCGTTGCCCCCGCCCACCGCGAACCCGGCCCCGCGGGACGCGGGGCCACCCGGCTGCGCCGGCGGCAACACGAGCGACGGCTCGGGCTCCACCCCGCCCGGCGCAGCCGGGGGTGCCGGCTTCCCGCCGTCCTCGGCACCCAACGGTGCGGGCGGGGGCCCGGACTTCGCACCGCTCGGCGCGGCCGGGGGTGCCGGCTTCGCGCCGTCCTCCGCACCCAACGGTGCGGGCGGGGGCCCGGACTTCGCACCGCTCGGCGCGGCCGGGGGTGCCGGCCGCGTGCTGCCCGGCACGAGCGTGGAGCCGTCCTCGGCTCCCAACGATGCGGCCAGAGCCCCGGACTCCGCCCCGCCCGGCGCAGCCGGCGTCGTCGGCTTCGTGCCGTCCGGCACGAGCGACGACCCGTTCTTCGCACCCAACGGTGCGAGCGGATCACCGGACTTGGGGTTCGCCGACAGGGCCGGGGGCGGCACGACCGGCGACTTGGACTCCGTGCCGCCCGGCGCAGCCGGGGGCGCCGGCTGCGTGCCGTCCGGCACGAGCGCGGAGCCGTCTTCCGCGCCCAACGGTGCGGCCGGAGGCGCAGCCGGGGGTTTCGGGGGTGTGGCGGCCGGCGCGCGTGTGGAGCCGTTTTCCGCGTCCGGTGGTGGGGGCAGGGACGCGGGCTTCGTCCTGTTGTCGGGTGGGGTGGGGAGGGTCTCCTCCGGGGTGAATGACGCGAGGGGGAGGGCGGACGTCGTGTCCGACTCGGTCGTGGTGGTTGTGGGGCGGGGGATCGCGGAAAGGTAGGTGTCGCCCTGGCGGTAGAGGGTCACCTCGCGGCGGGGGCCGCTGGTGTGCGGGTCCGTGCCCGGGTGGTGTTGCTCGGTGCCGTCCTCGTCGACCACGACGAGGTCGACGCCGAGCGTGCGCGCCGTCACGCTCGCCGCCAGCGCGGCCGTGGCCGCGTCCCAACGGCGGGCGCGCTGCACGTGCAGCCGTACCAGCGCGGCCCGCTGCCGCGGGGTCAGGGCCGTGCGGACGGCCTCGGGCAGGCGCCCGCCGTCCGCCTCGACCGCGGCCAGGTCGAGCAGTTCCCTGGCCCGGTTCCGGCCGTAGTCCGTGCCGCCGATGCGCGTGGCCAGTTCCCCCGTGCGGAAGACCGCGTCCGGGTCCAGGGGCGCGTCCTTCGGCATCTCCTCGCTCTGGGCCACCGCCGCCGCGAGCAGCGCGGGATTCCGGTACCGGCCGCCGACGGCACGCCCGACGGCGGCGAAGAAGCCGTTGCCGTCGGCGTCGGAGCGGTGGAGGTCGTAGATCCGGGTGCGGCCGCCGGGTTCGGTGGCCGTCAGGGTGCGGTGGTCCGTCGCCGCGTCGAAGCGGACGCGCTTGTTCGTGGGGTCCGCCTGCCAGGGCGGACGGGTGTACGCCGGGCGGGCCCCGGGAGCGGCCACCTCGGCACTCCCGTCACCGTCGCCCTTCTTGCCGTCACCCTTCTTCGGCCCCTCCTTCTTCGGCTCCTCCTTCTTCGGCTCCTCCTTCTTCGGCTCCTCCTTCTTCCCCTCGCTCTTCTTCTCCTCCGCCGGTGGCGTGAACGTCACCGCGTCCGGCTCGGGCGTGGTGCCGAGGCGGGCGCGGCCCGCCTCCGTCGCGGACAGCTGGTGCCAGCGGGTGAGCCGGTCGGCGCCCTCGCGAACCCGGGCGTACTCCGTGGCCAGCGCCTCCGCGTTCTCGCGCGCCGTCCGCAGCATCGCGTCGAACTCGTCCACCCGGGCGCGCGCCGCGTCCCGGGCCTCCGTGACCGCCGTCAGTGCCTCCCGCTTCACCCGCGCCAGCCGGTCCACCGCGTCCTGGCGCTGCTCCTCCCGCAGGCCGGCCCAGCCCTCGTGCGCGGGCTCGGCGGTGCGCGCCTCGTCGTCGAGGGCGTGCAGCGCGCCGCGCGCCGCGACGATCTCCGGCAGCGTGTCCAGCGCGGCGATCCGCGCGTCCAGGTCCCGCTGCGCCCGGTCGAGCGCCGCGTCCCGCGCGGGCCCCTCGTCGCGGCGCAGGTCCCAGTACTTCTTGTCGGCGGCCGTCCACGCCTTGTCCGCCTTGGTGACGGCGTCCCACGCCTTGCCCACCTTCGGCGGGAACCCGGTGTCGTCGATCAGCCCGAGCTGCCGGGCGACGTCCTCGCGCACCCAGGCCAGCACGGTGGTGTCGGTCTCCACCGCCTGCGGCGCCCGCTTGGTCTGCCCGAACGGGCTGCGCAGCACCCGTACCGCCCTGCTGTCCTTGGCGTGGTGGTGGACGGCGGCGACGCTGAGCCAGGTGGTGGGGATGGCGAAGAGGAACGAACGGGTGGTGTTGGGCTTGACGTTGACCGAGGCGAGCCGGTCGCCGGACTGGGCGAGGGCGTCGGACTCCGTGGAGGAGTCGCCGGGCCCCGAGGCGCCCATCTGGTTGGAGCCGGTGTTCTGGGAGGAGGTGAGGGGGCCGCCGCCCAGCGAGGACTCGGTCGTACCGACGCGGGCCGCGGACATGCCGCCGCCGTGGGTGTCGCGCTTGGGCGCCTCGTGCTTCATCCCGTCGGTGACGGTGAGGAGTTGGGCGCCGCGGAAGTCCGGCTTGGAGTACATCCGCAGGTCGCCGTTCGCGCCGCCGAAGAAGCCGCTGTCGGTCAGTCCGGGGATCTGGTACCCGTCCGGGTTCAGCGTGTGGTCGTAGAACGAGGTGAGTGCCCCGTTGCCGGTGCCGTCCTCCAGGTTCTGCGCGGAGCCGCTGCCGGCCCGGGTCAGCGGGGTGTCCAGCGCCTTGGCGACGAGCGCCTCGGTGGGGGTGCCGGTGCGCGGCACGTCGAGCGAGGCGTCGTACGCGGCCGCCAGCGCGAGGGTGTTGGCGGTGTGCAGGTGGTCGAGGCCGACGACCCGGCGGATCTTGAAGCCGTCCTCGGGCAGGGTGAACGGTTTCACGGTGCCGTCGCCGGGGTGCGTGACGTCGTGCCAGCCGCCCGCGCCCATGCCGGTCGGGACGTCCACCTTGTGGGGGCTGCCGGCCGGGCCGAGCCGCGGCGGAGCGAGCGGATCGGAGTCACCGCCGGGGTTGTCCCCGGTGCCGTCCGTACCGGTCGGATCGGGGCGCATGAGGCTGAGCGGGAGGTGTTCGATGAGCTCACCGACGTCGCCCTCCTCGACGAGGGTGAGCCGGCGGTGGCCCGTCCACTTGTGCCACCAGCGCCCGAGCCCCCGGCGCAGCGCGGCGGCGCGGCCGGCGGGGGCCGGCGTGGTGCCGTCGGCGGTGGCCGGTTCGCCGGTGTCGGTGACCTCCAGGGTGAGGCGGAGCCGGTAGCGGGTGACGTATTCGCCGTGCGCCTGTGTGGTCGTCGCGGTGGCGATGCGCACACCGCCCTCGGAGTGGGTCTGGTTCGCGTTCTGCTGGGTGGCGCCGACCTCGGAGTAGGTCGGGCCCGCCGCCCGTACGACGTCGTTGCCGGTGTGCACGCCCTCGCTGACCGTCGTGCCGACGCTGGCACCGGCGGCCCGGCTGCTGCCCTCCTGCTCCGTCTCGACGGCCTGCCGGTGCTCCTCGAACTCCACGCTGTGCCCGAGTCCGGCGAAGCCCGGCCCCTCGCCGGGAGCCGTGTTCGCCGAGGTGCGGGGCACCTTGACCGGGATCAGCTCCGCCCGCGCCCTGACCTGGCGTTCGCCGATCCACATCTGCGTCGTCCGCGAGCCCCAGCGGCCGATGCTCGCGGGCACCGAGGAACCGGAGCCGACCATTTCCTTGCCCAGGGTGCGCACCACGCGCGCCGACACCAGCCGGTGGATGGCGTCCCGGTCCGCCTTGGACAGGCCGAGCGGGCGCAGCCTCCGGTCGAAGTCGCGCAGGACGGGCGCCGCGTTGAGGGAGTTGACGGGGAAACCGCCGAACGGGTTGTCGAGCAGCCAGGGCTGCGGCGACCAGGACCGTGCGGTGTAGAGCGGCACGTCGCCCCACCGGTCGGTGAGCAGGCCGAGCCGGTGGGCGCTCTTCTCCGGGAGGTGCCCGGTCCAGCCGTCGTCGACCAGGACGCGCCGCCCGGCGGCCCCGGCCAGCCGGCGCGGCATGTACCGCCACCCGGTCGCTGCCCGGCCGACGGTGGTGGAGGCGGCCGCGATCTCGTGCTGGACGTCGCCGGTGACGAGGACCTGGCGGTTGAAGTCCTTGCGGTTGATCTCCGCGAGCGCGGCCCGCGAGACGGTGCGTGTCTGGCCGCGGTCGAGCCGGTAGGGGCTGACGACGAGGCCGTAGTTGCCGGTGACGCCCGGCCCGGTCTCGTGGGAGTGCAGATAGACGAGCTGGCCGCCGAAGAACGTGGTGCTGGTGCGGCTGTTGCGCCCGGCGGCCTGGGTGACCCCGCCGAGCGTGGTCTCGGTGTCGACGGGGACGGCACCGGTGAGCGCGGTCAGGCTGCCCGGCACCAGCCGGGTGCGGTGGGCGACGACCGCGGAGCGGTTCAGGTACGGCGCCTTCGCCCACAGCCCGGAGACCCGCCACCCCGAAGGGGCGGACGTCTGGTCGAAGTTGGAGGTGAGGTACTGGCTCTGGAACGCCCGCATGGCGGCGTCGTGCGCGGGGGCGCCCTCCTCGGAGAGCAGCCAGGAGTTGCCGGACGCCTCCTCCAGCACCTCCTGGGCCGCGTCGGTGAGCCCGGGGTGGGCGGTGACGGCGAGGGTGAGGAAGGGGTGACGCTGGTAGGCCTCGGGGCGTTGCCGTCCGGCCCGGTCGAAGAACCGGCGCGTGGACAGGGCGAGATCGCGGGCGCCGCGGGTGGTGAGCTTCAGGGGGCGTCCGTGCAGCGGGGAGAGGCGGCGGTCGCGGTGGCGGGTGGGCACGTGCTCCGTGGGGATGCTCAGCAGCACCCGCCCGGCGACGGGGCCGGTTCCCGTGCGGGCCGGGTCGGCCGTCGGGGTCGTCCCGGTCGTACTCGCGTCCGTGTCCGTACTCGTGTCCGTGCTCGCATCCGAGCCCGCGTCCGTGCCGGGCGTCGCGGTCGGGGCGATCAGGTCCGTCCGCGCGTCGCGGAAGACGAACGGCTGGGTGCCGAGCAGGTTCAGGAACAGGATGCCGCGCAGCATGCTGCGGAACCGCCAGAACCCGCCGCGCCGGGCGGTGAGGGTGAGGTCGTAGCTGTAGAGGTGGGCGCCCTTGGTGCTGATGGACATCGCCTCGTGCGTCGCGCTCGGCCCGTAGCCGCTCTCCACGTCGCTGCGGCGGCCGTACCGTCCGCCGAGGGAGGCCGTGCCCGCCCGGTTGGGCAGGCCGATGTTGTCGGTGGCCGGGTCGCGGACGGAGAGCAGGCCCTCCACTCCCCCGTGCAGACCGCGCCCCGCGCTCTGCTGGCCGCCGAGGTTCTCGCTGCCGGGGGCGCTGAACCGCAGCCGCAGGTCCTTCTGCTTCCCCTCGTACCGCCGCCCGGTCAGCCGGGCGTCGATCCAGACGTGCCGCAGGCCCCGGGTGGCGCGGCCGGAGTCGACCAGCGAGAGGCGCAGTCCGCCGGTCATCATCGTCTCGAGGTTGCCCGCCATGCCGTGGTGGGTCAGCGTGTTGAGGACCTCCAGGGTGTTGTTGAGGACGATCTCGTAGTGCGCGGCGTCGCGCCAGCGCGGGTTGCGCGGGTTCAGTTCGGCGAGCGGGGCGACGAGGCCGGGGTGGACCCGGGCCACCTCCGCCAGCACCCGCTCGGCGACGTACTCGGGGAACGTGCGCTCCTGACCGTCGACGGTACGGGTGGTGGAGCCGTCCGCGAAGGTGAACTCCTCCGCGCGGGCCATGCCCAGGGTGGTGGGGTCGTCCTCGGCGAGGTAGGGCGGGACGGCCGGCCCGGGGTCGGTGGGCGGGGTGCGGCCCGCGGGGGCGGCCAGCCGCAGGGCCTCGGTGCGCGTCATCCGCTCCACCGCCCAGGTCTGGAAGGTCTGGCTGGCCGGGGGCGAACTCCACGTCCGCGGCGGGTTCTTGCGCAGTTTCCCGGGCCGGCCGGCGCCGTCGCCGCGCCGGCCGGGCAGCGGGGCCCTGGTGCCGGGCGGCGCGGTGACGGTGATCGTCTTCTGTACGAGGTAGAGCCCGGTGGGGTCGCCCTTGGCCTGCGCGGCCGACTTGACGGCGCCGGTGCCGCCGGTGGTGGCGTAGCGGCTGCGGGAACTGCCGTAGCGCACATTGCCGCCGAGCAGCAGCCGCAGGTTGAACTTCCCCTCGCGCAGCCCGAACCACTGGAACGAGGGGCCGACCGCGCCGCCGATCTCGGTGTTCTTCGAGTGGCCCACGCTGCGTTCGTTGCGGACGGTGGACTGCATGATGTCGCGCAGCTCCGCCGCCTTGGTCTCGCTGATGAGGACGGCGTCGCCCGACTCGACCCGGACCGAGAAGACGCCGAGCGGCGAGCGGCCCGAGTCGTCGCGGAACAGCGGGGGCGTGGTGGTACGGCCCGCGTTGAGGACGCCGCCGGCCCGCTGGAAGGAGTCGGAGGAGAAGAAGTCGACCAACTGCGACCCGGCCATGGTGTCCGACTTGACCCCGGCCTGGTGCAGCACCCAGTCGCGTACGTGCGCGATCGGGCCGTACGTCTCGGTGGCGACCGAGCGGTAGGCGGGCCGGCCGCCGAGGTCGATCCGTGCGGGCAGCCGTTCCGCGGGCGGGTCGTCGTGGGTGAGGCTGTCGGCCAGCCGCACCAGCAGTCCGTCCCGGACGGCGAAGCCGAAGCCGACGCCCTGGGCGCCGCGCCGGGTCACGGGCCTGCCCCTGCCGTCGACGGGGCGGCCCCGCCGGTCGGTGACCGTGACCTCGTACCAGACGTCGTCCAGGTGGGCGTGCGAGCCGTCGGTGGTGCGGGTCTCGACCTGGTTCATCGTCTGGTTCTGCTGGCCGTAGACGACCCGCTTGCCCCAGGACTTGCGGAAGAAGCCCCGGCCCCAGACGGAGTACGGGTCCCTGGTGGGGCCGAGCGGCACGGACGGCAGGAGGGAGGTGGAGGTGCTGTTGACGGCGGTCCGGCCGGTGGTGGCGGTGGTCCGCTGCATGGTGTCGACCTTGACCGGGTTGGCGTAGCCGAACGCGAACCGTTCCCACTGGCCGTACGGGCGCGCGGTCACGGTGGCCACCCGGGTACGGCCGCTCCTGGTGCGGTAGGTGAACTGCTGGCCGTCGCCGAAGAAGCCGTGGGGGTTGCGCCGCAACCGCTGCCGCACGTCGTCGACGAGGGTGCGCGGGGGTGTGCCGCGACGCTTGGCGGCGGGGGCGGGCGCCAGGTCGTGGTAGTTGCCGAGCCGGTCGCCGATCTCCCGGGCCACGTCCTCGGCGCCGCGCAGCGTGCGGTCGCCCTGGCCGAGCCGGTAGGAGCGGCTCAGGACGTCGCGGGGCAGCCCGGGGAGCAGGGCGCCGACGCCGCCCATGTACGCGGGCAGCCGGGAGCGGTCGGTGAACGTCACGGGGCCGCCGCCGCTGACGGGGGCGGGCGGCAGGTCGCGGTCGAGACGCGGGGGGCGCCGGTCGTCGATGTCGTCACCGACCCAGGCGAGCCGGGGCACGGCCGGGAGCCGCGTCGGGCCGGGCGCGGGGGCGTCCTCGGGGATGGTGGTCAGCCCGGTCGCGCGCGGGTTCGCGCGGGGCGGCCGGGTGCGGGGCACGCGCGAGGGGGGTGTCGTCCCGACGGTCTTGAGGGGGGCGGGAGGTGTCGGCGTCGTGTCGGACGACGTGGACGCGGACGAGTTGGGCCGGGGCGGGGTCACCGGCGCGCCCGCCGGGGGCTGCTGCGCCGCCGCGAGCAGGGTGACCGGGTGGGTGCGGGTCCAGTCGTCGGCGGCCGGGATGCCGTGGGTGGCGGGGATGCCGGCCAGGGTGACCGGTCCGGTCCCGGTGGTGTTGGAGCGGCCGAGCCCGGTCGTGCCCCTGGGCGCCCAGACGGTCCGGCCGGTGGCACGGATGACGGCGTCCCGCAGGGACGAGGGCGCGACGGGCCGGAGGGCGGCGGACTGCGGCGGGTTCGGCTGCGGAACGTTCGACTGCGGAACGTTCGACTGCGGAACGTTCGACTGCTGGGGCACGTTCTGCTGTGGGGTGTGCGGCTGTGCCGTGCTGTCGCCGGACCGGGAGACGGCCAGGACGACGTCCGTCTTCCACACGTCCCGGGCGATGAGTTCGGGGTCGCGCGCGACGAGTGCGGCGACCTCCGCGTGCGGCACGGCGACCCGGCGTCCCCCGGACAGCGCGACCCAGGCCCGGCCGGTCCCCGTGTCCTCCGCCGCCACGACGTACGCCGGTTGCTTCCCCTGGACCACCCAGGGCGCGGCCTCCTGGCCGGTGCGGCGGTAGGAGCCGCCCGGCAGTGGGGTCAGGGTGCCGAGGACGGAGGCGTCCACCTGCGTGCCCGGTGCCACCGGGGCGTTCCAGTTGCGTCCGTTGGGCCGGCCCGCGGCGTCGTGGGTCAGCGACTGCGGGTCGAAGGCGCCCTGCTCCTCCAGATGGAAGGCGGCCAGTTCCACCGAGTCGTACGGGTTGCGGCCGGCGGCGACCGCCCTGGTGGCCAGCCACCCCAGTTCGACGCGTCTCGAGGGATCGGGCGCCGGCAGATGCAGCGCCACCATGGCCGCGATTCCCACGTCGGGCAGCGAGGAGAGCCATTCGTACGACTTCACCTGGGCCCAGTACAGCCGGGAGACCTCCGCCGGGCCGATCGTCGCCGAGGGGTCCAGGCGCAGCACTTGTACGGCGGCGGCCGGCAGATCCCTGAAGCTCCGCGTCTGCTGCGCGACCCCGGCGAGGAGCGGGACCCGCACGAAGTCGGTGAGCCGGGTGCCCGGGGACACATTGGCCGCCCGCGCGAGCAGGGCGCGGTAGGCGCCGGCGTCCACAGCGCGCACGCCGTCGCCGTGGTCCCGCCGGTTGGCGAGGGCCGCCCGCTGGAACAGCTCCAGGGTGAACGGACCCAGGCCGTTCAGGTGGGGGTCGGTCTCGCGCATCAGCTCCAGGGCGCCGATGCCGCGCAGGAGGTCGTCGTAGGAGGGGTCCTGGTCGATGCCGGGGCCGAGGGTCTGCCGCAGGGCGCGCACCAGCCGCAGGGTCCGGTCCAGGGTGTCCCCGGGCACGGGGCCGGGGCCGGGGTGCAGGCCGGCGGTGCGGGCCCGGTCGGCCAGTTCCGGGTCGCGGGGTTCGGGCCAGAACTCCAGGAGCCGGCCGCCGCGTCCCTGCGCGTCGGTGTACGCCTCCACCCAGAGCGGCGGGTTGGGGCCGTGCCCGGCGGCGTAGCCGATGGGACGGTCACTGGCCCGTACCCGCTTGCGGGTGCCGTTGGCCACGACCTGGGCGATGGGGATGTCGGCGAGCGGGTCGGCGGCCGGGGGGAGGGAGGCGGCCACGTTGGAGTACGCGTGCGCGTCCCCGCCGTAGACGCCGCCCGTCCAGCAGGAGTCGAGGTAGATCCAGTCCTGGTCGCGCAGCCGGCGCACGCTCGGCCGCCGGTTGAGCCAGTGGGTGACTTCCTCTCCGGAGGCCCGGTAGGTGCTGCCGTCCTCCTGCGGCATGTCGACGTGGGTCGAGCTGCCGTGCATGTTGACGTGGTGCACCCGCTCGCCGGGCTTGGCGCCCACGGTCAGCGGCGTCGTCGCCGTGGCCACCGCGGCACCGGAGTGCCGGAGTGCGGAGGTGGTCACCCGGTGCAGCTTCCGGTAGTGCGCCTCCCGGTTGCCGGCGAACTCGGCCGGGTGGAACGCGGCCCGCCCGATCTGCTGGGTGCCGTCCCCGTCCGCGACGAGGGTGAAGCTGACCAGGTTCTGCTCCCACTCGGGGATGTCCGCGGTGCTCGTGGTGGGCGTGGCCCGGGCAGAGCGAGTGGACTGGCCGGCCTGTATGGCCTGTACGTCGGCGTCGGTCAGTACCTCGCCTGGGCCGCTGCGGATCCAGTCGCCGCGGGGGACGTCGGGCTTCTGGTCCAGGACGAGCCTGGACGTCCCGTCGTCCCTGGCCTCCAGGACGGGGTTGCCGCTGGTCGACCACACCTGCCGGCCGAGCCGGTCGGCCAGGGCACGCGGCAGCTCCAGCTGCCGGCCTCCGGCGAAGGGGACCACCAGCACGACCGGCACGTCCTGCGGCAGTGCGGAGAACACCGGGTCCATGGTGAGCAGTTCGGCGAACACGTCCACCGGCATCGCCACGTCGGTGCCGTCGCTCAGGGTGATGCTGACGGCGTAGGGGCTGCCACCGGCCACGACGAGGAACGGCCGCGGCCCGCCCGGGGCCGGGCGCCATGGCGCAGGGCTGGGGTTGGTCGTCTGCGGCTGCCCCTCCGGCTGCCCGGTGTACTCCCAGACGTTGTCCAGGTCCAGGTCGAGGCCGTGGCTGTCCCCCGGAACACCGCCCCAGTCACGCCCGTACGGGGTGCCGTCGGGGGCGGTGACCGCGAACGGCCCGGACAGCGCCCCGCGCAGGGTGAGCCCGAACGCGGCGAGGGTGGGCAGGCCGGGCGCCTGCTCCATGGCCGGGTCGAGGGCGATACGGAACAGATCCCCGTACTCGTTGTTGCCGACCGGTGCCCCGGGGTCCAGGAGCAGTACCCGGCGGGCGACGGCGTCCAGGTCGAACGGCCCCTGGCGGAGCGCGGAGTCGGTGTCGGTCCCCCGCAGGGTGTCCAACCGCCCGATGGCGTCGTGCAGTTGCGGATACAGCCGGTTCGCGGTGATGCCGTCGCCGAAGGCGTGGACGAGGGGCTCGCGGTAGGGGTCCTGGGGCGGGTACTGCGGTTCGGGTTGGGGCTGCGGTTGAGGTTGGGGCTGGGGTTGGGGGGCGGCCTCGGGCTCGGGGCTGGGCGTGTCGATGTCCATGTCCGCCGAGCCGAGGGAACCGGCCGGGGAGGGCGGGTCGGTCCGCGGGGTGTTCGCCGGCGGGCTGAAGTCGGCGGCGGAGTCGGAGACGAAACGGTGAGGCTGGGGCTGGAGATGGGGCCGCGGTGCGGTGAAGGAGTCCGTGTCCGGTGCGGGGGCGGACACGGTGGGCGGGGTGGGCAGCTCCGTACTGCTCGAGGTCACGACGGACGGGGTGCCGACGTCCGAAACCGGCGCGGGGGCGGACGGGGCGGGGAGGCCACTCTCGCTCTCGCCCTCGGGCGTGGGAACGAAGGCGGTGGGGGTGTCCGTGTCGGGGGCGTGCGTGTCGGGGGTGTGCGTGTCGGGGGTGTCCGTGTCGGGGGCGTGCGTGTCGGGGGCGTGCGTGTCGGGGGTGGCGGGGGCCGTCGCGGTCGGTGACGGCTCCGTCGTTCCGGTGCCGCCGCCGCGGACGCGGACGGGGAGCCCGAGGTCGTTGCGGAGGCGGTCGGCGAGAGCGACGGCCGCGGGGCGGCCGCCCCCGTTGGCCAGTGTGTCGGCGACCTGGCGCACGGCGTCCCGGTAGGTGTCGACGGCGTGCCGGGAGTCGGCGAGCACGGGGTGCAGTTCCAGCGGCAGGACGAGCCCGGCCGCCGAGTCCCACGCCTGCCGTACGGTGCCGGGGTCCAGGTCCGGCAGCGACTGGGCGAAGTCGTCGTAGGAGCCCTGCCACAGCCGCTGGGAGGCATGGGAGGCGACGGTGTCCAGGCCCTCCGGCCACGGACCCGGCCGGTTCATCAGCACCTTGACCTGCTCGACGGGGTCCAGCCCGCTGTCGGCCAGGGACACCCGGCCGTCGCCGCCCAGCTCGATCTGCGCCCGCAGATCGGGGCTCAGGGTCACCCCCGCGCCTGCCAGGTCCTTCACGGTCACCGTCGTGCCGGTGCCCAGCCCGTCCGGCAGCCCCTCCGAGAAGTCGTCCGGAAGATCGTCGGCGGTCACCTGGGAGGCGATCCACTGCCGCTGCGTCGCGTCCCGCTGCACGACGGGGGCGGGCGCGGGGGTGGAGGTGGGCGTGGCGGTCGGGAGCGAGGACGGGGTGGTGTGCGGGGACGACGTGGTCGGGACGGTGTCCGGGTCCACGCCGAGGTCCCGCAACCGGTCCTCTGTCCCGGCCACCTGCTGCCCGGCCCGCTCCACCCGCTGGTTCGCCCGGTCGAGGTCGACGACGTCCCGGCTGCTCCCCGCACCGCTCTCCACCCGCGTCCGGATCCGCTCGACGTCGTTCGTCGCGTCGGTGAACTCCCGTACGGCGTCGGCGTGCCGGCCCCGCGCGTCGGCGACGTCGAGGTCGGTCGGGGTCACCCGCTCCTTGCCCTTCCCGCTCACCGGCGCGGGAAGGGCGGTGTCGTCGTGGTCCACCTCCTCGTCACTGCCGTAGCCGCTGTCCGCGTCGTCGTCGGTGTACGCGGGGCGGTCGCCGCCGTACCCATGGACACTGCCGGCGTCACCGTCACTGCCGTAGGCGCTGTCGGCGTCACCGTCACTCCCGTAGGCGCTGTCGGCGTCACCGTCACGGTCCTTCCCGCCAGCAGCACCTCCCCCAACTCCTCCGCCGACGCCTTCCCCTCCCGACACGGTCCGCAGGTTCTTCAGCCAGTTGGCGCTGTTGGTGATCCCGGCCTCCGCGCCCGCCTCGAACCGTTCGCTCAGACCGGCCCCGACGAACGTCTGCCAGCTCGGCATCCAGTTGCCGAAGAACGCGCCCATGATGATCGACTCGGCCAGCGTCTCGGAGGCTCCGTCGGCGACGAACTGGCCGCCCTGGTGGACGGAGTTGGCGCCGAGGCCGTCGGGCTTGGGCGTGGGGGTGTAGTCCGGCGGGTTGAGGTGGGGCGGGGTGACGGACGGGGGCGGGTTCGGGGTGGTGGTCTCCGGACCGGGATCGCGGTGGTCGTTCCTCGTGTTCGGGTCGGGGTGCGGGTCGGGGGTCGGGAGGTTGTCGGTCTTGTTCCTCGTGCTGTTCCGGAAGAGGTCGTCGTCGAACTTGCCGACGATGTCGTCGATGTTCCGCTTGAAGGGGTTCACCAGGTTGTCGGTGAAGTCCCGCATGAACTTGGAGAAGACCGGCGCGAGACCGCCCGCGAGCGCGCCGAAGGCGCCGCTCACCCCGACGTCGAACCAGTCGATCGAGCGCGGCCGCTGTCCGGCGGGGGCCATCGTCATCATGGCGAGCCGGACGGCCAGCGTCATGAACGCCTCTTCTATCGCCTCCGTCAGGCTGGGCAACAGGTGCGTGCGGTGGGACAGTTCGTACAGGGCCTCCAGGATGAACAGCCGGCTGCGCGCCCGCGCGACCGCCGCCTGGGTGGCACTCGCGCCGCCCGTGAAGAAGGACAGCACGGCGAGGACGGCGAGTTCGATCGCCAGCCGGACCAGTTCGGCGATGATGTTCCACTTCGCCTCCCTGATCTGCATGGAGACGTTGACCTGGCCGGACTCGACCTGGTCCAGGTCCTTCTCGAACTGGTCGAGGTAGGGCAGTACCTCGTCGATGGCGGCGACGAACTGCTGGGCGACGCCGGGCGGGAAGCCCTGGCTCACCGCCGCCATCGCCGCCTGTGCCTGCTCCCTGAGCCGGCCGACGTCCCGCTTGATCGCCCGGTAGGACTTGCTCGTCGCGTAGGCGGTGTCTTCGTTCGCCTCGAGGAAGGTCTCCCCGATGAGGATGAAGAAGAGCCAGTTGAGCTTGGGCGAGACGGTGATGGCCACGTTACGAACGGCCGCCGCGGGCCTGGTCGGCGATGCTCTCCATGACACCGTGCTGGGTGCCGAGGATGCTGCCCAGGTTGTCGATCGTGCCGGTGCCGATGGCGGTCACGCCCTCCGCGACGGCGTCCAGCGTGCCGAGGACGGTGTCACGGGTCTGCACGAACTTGGCGCGCAGCTGGTGTCCGTAGTCGTCGTCGCCGGTCCAGCTGGTGTCGGAGAGCGCGAAGTGCGCGGAGGAGGCGAGGGCGTGGGTGGCCCTGCCGAGTTCGTGGATGGCGCGGCTCCCGGCCATCAGGCGCGAGGAGTCGGCGGTGTAGGCCGGTCCGGTCATCGCTGGGGTCCCTCCGTGTCGTGTTCGCCGTCCTCGTGGATCTCGTCCCGCAGACGGGAGCCGGCCGAGGGACGGGGGCGTGCGGGGCGTCCGGGGGCGTCGTCGTGACGGCTGAGGAAGCGCTCCCAGTCGACGTCGAGGCCGGACAGTTCGGGGACGCGCTCGGTGGGGCCGGTGAGCGGCCGGAACACCCGTACGGCTTCCTGGGCCGCGCGGTCGCGGCCCTGGCGTACGGCCTCGACGACGGCGGCGCCGAGTTCGGTGCCGGTCATGTCGCGGTACTTGCCGTGGAGGAAGCGCAGGCCGGTGAGTTCGCCCTGCGCGCCGACGGTGGCCTCGACGGCGCCGTCCTCGGAGAGCGCGACGGCGGAGAAGTCGCGCAGGCGTTCCTCGGCGCGGGCGACGGCGGCCTCGGCCGCGGCGACCTCCGCGCGGGCGCGCGCGAGGCGCTGCGCCAGCGGGTCGTCGGGGTTTAAGCCCCGATCCCCTTCCGGCTGCTGACGACTCATCACCGCGGGTCTCCCTCCGTCGTCCCCGGTCGACGGAGTGATCGTCAACGGCTTCGGTGACGACAGAACGAACGCGGCCTTCCCGGCCGGCAAACCGGCCAAAGTATTCACCCCCCGTTCACCTGGCGGTGTGGTGGTGCCGCCGGGGCGGGGGGTGCTTGCGGTGCGTGTTCGGCTGCGGGCGGGCGGGGGTTGTTCGCGAGGGTCAGGCCCCCACCGCCTCCACCCCCCGTCCCCCCGGCTCCCCCTTCTGTCCCTGCTCCCCCATCTCCCCCATCTCCCCCTTCTCCTCCACGAAGGACACGTCCTTTGTCTTCCGGGCTACTCCTCGCAAGTGTGTTCTGAGCAGCGGAAATGACTCATTCCTTCCGTGATCGTTTCCCTGAACGGGAACACGGCGGGAACACGATTACCTAGCGTCGAGGGCATGGCTTCAGTACACCCTCGCAAGAACAAGCGCGAAGAGATCACGAGCTGGCAGGTCAAGTGGCGTCTCGGCGGCGGCCGGGGCGGCGACGTGCAGACGGAACGCTTCGACGACGAGACGTCCGCGACCGTCTTCAAGAAGGCAGTCGACGAGGCCGGCCAGCAGTGGCCGCCGGGCTGGGTCAAGGGCAAGGGCTACGTCGCTCCGGACGCCGCTGACGAGGAGCGCTTCCGCTTCCGCGTCTTCGCCGCCAAGGTGATCGACACCAAAACGGGCATCGAAGGCAACAGCCGCAAGCGCCAGCACCGCAACCTGGAACGCTGGATCAACCCCGTCTTCGGCGAGTGCGACATCCGCAGCGCGGAGCACATCAGCAAGGACACCGTTCGCCAATGGGTGATCGGGCTCGAGAAGACCCTCGTTCACTGGGGAAGCACTCCGAGGTCCGGCGTCGCGAAGAACCTGCGCCCGATGAGTCCCTACACGATCCGCACCCTTCACGGTCTGCTCTCCAACATCCTGAACGAGGCGGTGACCGCGGAACCTCCGCTCAGGGAGCGCAATCCGTGCAAGTCCACTCGTCTGCCACGGCTGGACACCGACGGCAGCGGCGCGGACAGCGACGACAGTGAGGCCATGGAGTTCCTGCTCCCCCAGGAGGTCGCCGGAGTCATCTCGTCCATGAAGCGGCGGTCGGACCAGCTTCTGACCACCGTCGCCTACGGCACTGGGATGCGCTGGGGCGAGATCACCGCGCTGGCCCCCATGGCACTGCTCGGACGGAACACCTCCAATCCACGGATCCGGGTACGCAGGGCGTGGAAGAAGGCGGAGGACGCGGGGTTCTACCTCGGGACACCCAAGAGCAGGCGTAGCCGGCGCACGCTGAGGGTCAGCGCTGCCGTCGTGGCGGCGCTGGTGGAGCAGGGAGTCGACCGACTGCCCCGCGACGGACTTCTGTGGACGGGCGACCGCGGACAGCACCTGGCGTACTCAACGTTCAGCGGGCGCTGGCACAAGGCGGTCCGCGCGGCCAAGGAGAAGGGGCTCCTGCCGGTCGAGAAGCACCCGACGCCGCATGACCTGCGGCACAGCCACGCAGCTCTGCTGATCTCGCACGGGCACTCGCTGACATACGTGCAGCGGCGGCTGGGGCATGAGTCGATCCAGACGACATCCGACACGTACGGGCACCTGCTGCCCGAGGCCGACGACAACGCGATGGCAACCATCGAGGCGGCGTTGCCGGGCGAGCGGCCGAGGCTGCGCAGCGTCGGGTAGGACGTCGGGGTGGCCGGTGTGGCTGTGCCGGTCGGGTACAGCCACATCCCGGACATGCGTGCCAGGGTTCGGCACAAGGTGCGAGGGATCGATTCGCCTGGGTCAGGCGTCGAGGTTGCGGACAGGCTGGAGTTCGGCCCGCCGTGTCCGCTGCGGGATCACCTGCCAACTGCTGCTGCTGGCGGCGACGTGGCTGCGGCCGTATCCGCGGGAGGTGAACCGGCCGGCGGCGGCCAGCATCTCCTCGACGACGAGCTGGTTGCGCTCGTCGGTGACCTCGCTGAGCTCCTGCATGAGACGGTCGTTCTCCGCGACGATCTCGCTCATGCGGGTCCTGGCGTCATCGACGCAGCGTTTGTAGCCCTCGATCCGCAGTGCGCTGGTGTGGGCGCGGCGGTCGAGCGCGGCCTCCCGTCTGGCGAGGTCGTCCTCGCGTACCCGCATCTCGGCGTCGAGACTGCGGCGTTGCTGTTCGACGCGGCCCATGTCCTGCCGGGTGCGGTGCTCGAATGCCCGGAGCAGGTGCCAGAGGACGGCGGCCAGCAGGCCGGCGGTGCTTGCGGTGAGGAGTCCGACGCCTACGGCGGCGATCTCCCAGTGGTGTCGCCAGATGCCGTCCCCCGCGAGTATCCCGCCCGCTGCGCATCCCACTGCGGACGGAACTGCCAGTCTGTACGCCACGTATTACCCCCTTGCGACTGCACCCCGGCCCCCCGCCGCGTCCTTCTCCTCCTGGAGCTGGATGGCGTTCCGGATGTTCCCGATGAGCATCGAGCGGATTGTGGGATCGGTGATCCCCCAGGCGTCCGCTGCCTCGTCCGGGGTGATTGAACGAGAGATTACCTCTTGAATGGCCGGTTCGTTACCTTCTTCCGAATCGGGCAGCAGCCCGCCCTGCACCAGCATCTCCCGCTGGTCGACGCCCAGTGTTTTGGCCCATCTCTGCATTTGAGAGGGCAGGGGAATCGATCCGCCGTCGAGGGTCCGGCTCACGGTTGTGAGGTTGAGACCGAGGTCGTCGGCCAGTCGTTTTCGGCCGCCCATGCGGGGCCGGACGTCGTAGCCGGCCCGCGTGGCCTCGCGGGTGAGGTAAGCGCCGAAGCGCCGGGCCCGGGCCCGGCGCTCCTCCTGAGTCTCGCTGTGTGGGTGGTCCTCCATGCTCCGCATGAGCGGAGGGTAGCGCGCACGCACGCAACCCGCGCGCTACTTGCATGCGTGCATCTTTGCAGGTCAATGGCTGATTCGGGCATCTTCCATGGTCACGGGTGCGATCGCAGTTGCGGTCGCACGAAAAAATCCACCCCTCGGAGATTCGGCGTGTGACTTGCGCGCACGCACGCAACTTGCGTAGGTTGCAGTTGTGCGAGCAAGTTGCACGCACGCAAGTAATCATTTTTTTGGGGGGTGTAATGGCCAAGCTCCGTCTGCACTCGGCCCACCTCTTCAAGCGGGCCAAGGCGGCCGGCGACGAGGGGGTCCCCGCCATCGCGAAGCGCGCGGGTGTCAGCGAGTCCACGGTCTACCGGCTCATCGCCGGGACCATCGAGCCCAGCCTGCCGACGCTCTGGGCCTTCCGCGGGGCGTACGGAGGCCGGCTCGACAGCCTCGTACACGAGGACACCACGGCGGGACCGTCGTGAGCGGCCCGCAGATCGAGTCGGTCGACGCGCTCGTCGCCTACCTCGTCGACAGCAGCCTGAAGTGCTACTCCGTCGCCGAGCTCGCCGAGCTCCTCGGCATCAAGAAGAGGTTCATCGAGGACAACGTCTCCCGCCTGCCGCACCACAAGTTCGGCCGCGCGGTGTCCTTCGACGCGGCGCAGGTGCGCCGGATCAAGGAGATGCACCAGGTGTCGCCGCTCGACACCCAGGCGCCCGCCGAGCAGGGGCCGCCGTCGGCCGGGACGTCCGTCCTGACGCTGACGAGCATCCGGCCCTCCGCCGGCCGCCGACGTCGGCCCACGGGCTGACCGTACGCGGGGCCACCCCGAGCCAGGACCAGTGGCCGAGGCGACCCCACGCAATCACCAGACCACCACAGTTCATCCACTCATGAACGGAGACGGCCTTGATCACAGAGGCTAACGCCGTACCCCCGGGGGACGACACGAGCGAGCGGGCCCTCATCGTCCGCGCGCAGCAGGGCGACACCCAGGCATTCGCCGCCCTCTACAGGCACTACCACCCGTTCGTCCTCAGCTACGTCCTGCAGCGTGTGGGCCGGGACCGCCAGCTCGCCGAGGACCTCACCGCGGACGTCTTCCTCCGCGCACTGAGCAAGATCAGCTTGTTCAGCTGGACCGGGAAGCCGCTGCGGACGTGGCTGTGCACCATCGCCCGCCACCGCATCGCCGACCACTACAAGGTGTGCTCCACGTCCCGCACCACAGCGGTCGCGGAGATCACCGACGTCGCCGACACCGCCGACATCTCCGCGCTGGCCGCCGAGGACAGCGTGATGGCCACCCTGACCGAGCAGGCACTGCGCGTGGCCGTCGCGCAGCTGTGCGAGAACCAGCGCCTGGTCCTCGTCTGCCGTTTCTTCCTCGGCATGTCGCTGAAGGAGACCGCGGAGTTCGCCGGGACCACCGTGGGCGGCGTCAAGGCGCGCACCTTGCGCGCCATGACGATCCTGCGCCACCAGTTCGCGGAAGCGGGGGAGGCGGCATGACGATCACGCCTGACTCCATCCCCACGGCCGAGAGCGACATCGAGCACCAGCTCACCGAGCGCCTGCGTCTGCTGGCGGCCGGGTTCGTCGCCGACCTGGAGCAGCAGGGGCGCCTCGTCGGCCCCGGCGACGCCGGCGTCCTCGAGCGGCTCCGCGCCCAGGTCGAGACCCGCCGTGATCTGCCCGCCGCATACCGGGCCACGGTCGAGACGATCACCGGCGAGTGCGGGTACCCGAGCGAGGTCGCGGTACGGGTCGCGACGGCCCTGCACCGCAACGGCCTGATCCGCGCCGACGCCGCGCCCGTGCCCATCGAGGCGGAGCGCGTCGAGACCGCCGCCGAGCGGGAACCCGTGAAGGAGGAGGCGCCTGCTGAGGTTCCGGCGCCGCCGGTGCGGGTCCTGCGGGGCGCCGTCGTGGTCCCCGTCCGCCATGCTGCCCGCGCCGAGGCCGTGGAGCCCGCCCCGACGCCGCCGATGGGCATCGAGCAGGTGACCGGACGGGTGCCCAGTCCGCGCCCGGCCGCCGCCCGGCTGTCGGCGGACGCCGAACCGTCGCCGGGTGCGCAGCCGGTGCCCCCACGAACGTCCATGGTGTGCAGGCAGCTGCGTGACACGAGCCGCGACCGGCTCGAGCTGCGCTCCCTCACCTGGGACAGCGAGCACGTCGCCATCGTCATCCGCGCCGCGTGCCTGGACGACTGGGAGCACTGGCTGTCCGTGATCGGCGGGGCCGGTGCCGTCGCGACGCGCACCGTGCGGGACACCCAGGTGGCCACCGGCCACGTCGACGGTGTGCAGGCCCGCCTCACCGCCTACGAGGTGCCCCGGCTGCTGCAGGAGGCGCAGGCGGCCGCGACCGCCCCGCACTACCTGTGGGGCCGGATCTACGACCTCGGCCGGGGCCAGATCGACCGCACCGGCCGCGTGTGGGTCCACCTCGGCCAGTACCAGGACAACAGCGGCATGCCGATGCTCGTCGCCCGTGGCAGCGAGGGCCCGCTGTATCCCCTCAACGCCGTCGTCATGACCTACGGCCCGCTGCGCCCGATCGCCCTGCCCTCGAACACCCCGGCCCAGGCCGCGACCGGGGGGCAGGCGTGAACATCGTCCGCGACCTCTACCTCGGCTGGGCCGGTTTCGCCCACGAGCCGGGCTGCACCCAGCCCGGCTGGGAACCCCAGCTGAAGATCGACCGGGGGCGGCGTGGCCGCCTCCTGGTCGGCGACGAGCCCCACGCCTGCCCCGCCCCCGACTGCGGACACGACGCGGCCTTCCGCCGGTTCACGGTGCGGCTGGTGTGCACCGGGTGCGGCGTGGTCCACACGGTCAGCGGCGAGGACGTCGGCGTCGGCCGCACCACCACCACGCTCCTCGGCTACGGCCAGCAGCCCCTGGAGACCGAGGGCGTGTGGCTGTGGCCCGGCGAGCAGACCCTCCCCGGGCACGACGACGAGCCCCGCGACTGGCTGGTCACCCGCACCCCGCTGCGCCCCACCGAGGCGGAGGACGTCGCCGGGACGATCAGCCGCCACCGCACCGCCGGCGGACACCCGCGCTGGCAGGCCAGCGCCGTCGCCGACCCCACCGGCCCCCACGGCGACGACCAGCTCCGCTGGGCCCGCCGCACCAGCGACCTGCGCACCATCCCCGCCGCTGCCGCATGGATCGCCGCCCAGTACCAGCCCCAGACCGTCGAGGTGACCGTATGACCCTCATCGACCAGGCCCTGCACCACTACCGCGAGCACGGGCTGACCCACGAGGCCATGCAGGCCGAGGAGTTCGCCCAGTCCCGCACCGAGTTCCTCGAGTACGTCGGCAAACTCGCGGACGTCACCCTCGCACCCGCCGACGCCGCCGGACTGGAGTGGGAGTACAGCGGCCCCGAGGGCCTGCCGGAGTCCATCGAGCAGGCCACCGCGCACCTCGCGCCCGACCGCCCCGAGTACCTGCGCTACCGGTACGACGTCAGCGAGCTGGACGGCGCGCTCGAGCTGGTACAGCCCTGCACCGCCTGCGGGCAGGCCCGGATCAGCCCGGTGGCCAGCCTCGTCGACCTCGGACGCCTCCTGGCCGCCCCGCCCGTGCAGGACGACGCGGTGCTCGAGAGCGGTGACGCCCGATGACACGACGACGCCACTGGTCCGTCCGCACCATCGCGGAAACCCTGACCGCCCTCGTGCCGGGCGCCGTGCAGGCCGCCACCACCGTCACCGTGACCCACACGACCCGCAGGGTCGGCGCTCCGCCCTTGGAGGACACGTGGACCGGCAGCCCGGTCGGTGTCGCCGAGCGGATCGCGAAGGCACTGTACGGGCGCGGTGACGAGCTGCCCCCGCAGAGCCCGCTGCAGACGGCCGAGGACGCCAAACGGGCCCGGGACCTTGGCGGTGAGCTGAGCGCGCTCAGGTCGGGGCACCACACGCTGACCTCGGCCTCCTGGTACCCGGCCCGCCCCGGCGACCTGGTCCACATCCACTACGAGGGCCGCACCGGCCGCGCCGCGTACGGCGAGACGTACATCGTCGGCCCGGCGGAGCACGGGATGCTGAGCATGCAGCTCCTCGCCCACACCCTGCCGGAGGCCTCCGGCGACGGGGCCGAGGTGACCGGCGCCTGGTACGCCACCGAGGAAAGCGCCGACCCGCTCGCCGAGGTGTGGATGGAGGCCGGCCCACACCGGCTGACGATCGTCCGCGACGGCCGCCCCGTCCACATCGGCGGTGGCCAGTGACGACCGCCCTGGAGACGTACCTGGGCTGGGAGGACCTCAAGCACCTCGCCGGGTGCGAGCGGCCCGCCTGGTCGGTCGACGTTCGGACCGACCGCGATGAGCTCCGCAAGAGGTACAGCGGCGAGCCGCACACCTGCCCGAACGAGGAGTGCGGTCACGGCAACCGGTACGAGCGCACCACGGTGCGGATCGTCTGCCGCTCCTGCCAGGCCGCCATCCTCGTCCGCGGTGAGGACGTATCGGTGGGCGAGGGCATGACGGCCAACACCACCTGGGGCTACGGACAGAAGCCCCGCGCCATGGCCGGGCTGCTGCTGTGGCCGGGCGAGCCCTGGCTGAGCTTCGGCCGCCTCAGCAGCGACGAGCCGTACGACTACGTCGTCACCCGTACCGGTGTGAAGCAGGTGACCGAGGCCGACGTCGTCGGCATCATCACGCAGCGCCGAGGCAAGCGCGGCGGCACCATGTGGGAGGCCGGGGCCCTGCCCGCCCCCGGCAAGTACGCCCGCCTGAACTGGACGCGTGCCAGCGGGGACAAGCCCCTGCGTACGGTCGCGGCGGCCGCCAAGTGGATCGCCGCCCAGCTCGAGGCTGAGGGCGGTGGCAGCTGATGGCCGTCTCGAAGGCGTCGAAGGACTGGAACGGCGGCGGATTCACCGGCCGCCGCCGCACCACGGCGATCCCGGCCGCGCAGGGCGCGGTCGTCGAGGAGTGCGCGGTGGATGCCTGCGGTAAGCCCGCCGGGCGGGCGCCGGTGCCCGGGATGGTCCGGGTGCGCGGCGGCCGTGACGGTGCGCCGGCGCACTGGTACTGCCCGGGCCGCTGCGCGGCGATTGCCCGGGCCCGCGCCGACCTCCGGCAGGCGGGTGCCCGGACGGAAGAGGAGGGCTCGTGATCTGGGCATGGGTGGTCCTTGGCCTGCTCTGGACCGGCGCAGTAGCCGTGCTCATCGCCTGCTCCGTCTCGCGTCTGAACCCCTACACCGAGGTGGTCGACGACGAGCGCGACCTGGGTGCGGCGCTCGCCCGTCACCCCGCCGGCCGGGCCCGTCGCCCGCTGCCTGCCCCCGGCTTCGGCCGGGGGCAGGCCCCCCACCCTCGTCCGTTCGTGCCACGGCAGTCCCGTGGCGAGCACCGGAGGTGAGCATGGCCGAAGTGTTCGGTCCGGCGGACGTCCGCCCGCTGGTGAAAGCGGACCTGACGGACAGTCAGATTGCTGTCCGGCTGGGCATGAGGCGTCGGACTGTCACCACGATCCGCGAGGCGCTGGAGCTGGCGCAGCCGCGGGAGCGGGGTGAGACGCTCGGCCGGCGGTTCGCCCGGCAGACCGTGTCCGTGCCCGGTGGGCATCTGCTGTGGCGGGGCCCTCGGACGCAGGACCTGACGCCGGTGCTCTCTCACCGGGGGAAGAACCTGACCGCCCGCCGTGTGGCGTACAGCCTCGAGCGGGGTCACCTGGCTGTCGGGCTGGTGCTGTCGACGTGTGTGTACCGGTGGTGCGTGGCCGGGGGGCATCTGGCTGACGGCCTGGACCGCTGCAGCACCGTCGATATTGCTGCTCAACTGGACGCTGCGGCGGCCTCCTTGGGGGCGAACTGAATGCCGGGCAGCGACAGCCCGCTCGGGCGCGGGTGGGTGATGGACGCGGCCTGCACCTCCAGTGACCCGGACCTCTTCTTCACGAAGGGCGCCGAGGAGACGGAGGCGAAGCGGGTCTGCAACGTGCTGTGCACGGTGCGGGAGCAGTGCCTCGAGGACATCCTGCGCTACGAGGACCGGGTCGGGGACCGGTGGGGTGTCGCCGGTGGCCTGGACCGGCGGGAGCGGACCGCGCTCGTCCACCAGCGCCGCCTGCTCGTCCACCAGCGCCGCCTGGAGGCCGCGACCGACGAGCCCGCGCACGAGGTGCCCGAATGAGCGGCCTCGGGCGTGGCGGCGGGCGGCCGGAGTGCGGGCACTGGATCGGCGCGGAGGACCGGTACTGCCGCGCCGCTGAGGGCGTGCGGCCGTATCAGCAGGGGCTGCGGTGTCCGCTGCATACCCCGGCGGCGCTGGCCGGGCGGCCGGAGTCGCCGCCCGGGCCCGGGCTCCCGGCCGGCGCCTGGTCGACGCCCTCCCCGCAGGCCGCGTCCTCGCTCGCCGACGAGCGGGCGGTCGCCTCCGGCAAGCGCCGCTCCAGCCCGGCCGTCTACCGGGCGGCGCAGGCCGCCGAGCGGGACCGCCACCGCTAGCGCCCGCTGCCCGTCGTCTTCACCTGTTCTGTCCCTTCGGAGATCGGAGCCACCCCCGTGACCGCATCCGCATCCGCACCCCGGGAATCCCTGACGTGAGCGAGGAGAAGCCGACCCAGGCGATTCGTACCGCGTGGCTGAACCTGACGCGTGACGAGGCCAAGCGCATCGGCCGGATCGACGTGTCGAGAATCGTGCACATCGGCTGGGTCATCGCGGTCTACGCGGACTCCGACGGCACGAACTCGACTCCGGCGGCGCCGACGATCGCCCGGGTCGCCGGGTGCAGCGAGGAGACCGTCACCCGCGCGGTGCGGGTCCTCATGGCCGTCGGGCTCCTGCGCCGCAGGCGCCGGCCGAACACGTCCTCCGCGTACCAGCTGATCGTGCCGCTGGGCGGGCGTCTGGACTGGGACGCGCACATGCACCTGTACACGGACACGCGGCAGGCGCGGCGGAAGGCGGCGATCAAGGAGAAGGAGATCAAGGAGATGCTCGCCGCTGTCGAGGAGGAGCGGGTGCCCGTGGAGGGGAACCCGGTGCGGAACGGGTTCCGGACCCCGACGCGGAACGGGGACCAGGAGGGCCGGAACCCGTTCCCTGCCGGGGTTCCGGAACCCGTTCCCGCCGGGGGTTCCGGAAAGGCCGGAACCCGTTCCGGAACGGGTGCGGAACCCGACGCGGAACGGGTTCCGGAACCCGTTCCCGCCGGGGGGGAACAAAGTAGTTCCCCCCTGCGGGGGGACAAACGCCTCGACAAAGATCCAACGGGCGCCGGTGAGCAACCACAGGACGCGCGCGCGAACGCCCCCGGCGACGGCAGCGGCACGCTGCCGCAGCCCGCGCTCCACGTCGTCCCGGCCCCGCGCGGCACCCGCTCCCGCAGCACGCCTCCGGTGCAGGGGGCGAGTCAGCCGCCGCTGCTCCTGGCGGTGCCCGGCCTGGACCTCGAGACGATCCGCGCCACCGCCACCCCGGAGGACATCCGCTGGGTCCTGCAGCACCAGGGCCGCGTGAGGGCGCTCGAGCTGTTCGGCATCGCGCTCGTCGGGCCGGAGCTCGCCGCTCTCGACGCCGCCCCGGGCGGCCACCCCGGGCAGCCCGCACCCGCCGAACGGGATCGGCCGGAGGTCGCCGCCGCCTGCCCGCAGTGCAAAGCCCGCCCCGGCGCGGCCTGCGACGTCCGTCCCGGCGCCCGTGACGACGTCCACCCCGTCCGCGCCATGGCCTGGTCCGTCACCCGTACCGCATGCCCGGACTGCGGCGCACCGGCCGGCTCCCCGTGCCTGCGCGGCGACGGCCGCCCCTGGCGCGACGCCCACCCCCGGCGCATCGACGCCGCCCGCGCCGCCCACGACCACGCCCACCAGCCCCCGACCACCAGCACCGGAACCTGACGACGGTGATGACCCATGACCTCACGTGCCTACCGCAGACAGCCCGAGCTCGAGCACGCATGCGCCTGGTGCCACGCCCAGGCCGACGAGCCCTGCACCACCCTCCGCAGACCGCGACCCACCTCCCATCCGGGCCGTGTCGAGGTGTGGGTGGTCGCCTCCACCGACTGCCCCGCCTGCCACGCCCCCGCCGGGACTCCGTGCGCGATCCCGGACTCCGTGGGCCGGATGGTGCCGGGTGCCGACCCCGACCGGGTCCAGGCCGCCCACACCGCCCACGCCGAGGCTCTCGAGGCCGCCTCCCGCGACATCCCGGGAGGCCGGCCGTGAACGGATACGGCCGCTGCCCCCGCTGCCGCCAGCGGGTGCTGTGGACACGGACCCAGCCCGGCTCGACCACCCCGGGCGGCCGCACCCTGGCCGTCAGCCCGGACCCGGACCCCGCGGGGAACACCGCGGTGCACCGCGACGGCACCGGCGCCTACCTCTCCCGCACGGTCACCGCCGAACGCCCGCGGTGGGGCCTGGAACGCCTCCACATGCCCCATCCGGCCGCCTGCGCCGCCGGCCGCCAGGAGCAGCTGCCCCTCGCCCTCCCGGCGGGAGTCATCCGGCTCGACGACCGGCGCCGCAACCGCCGCACCCCACCACGCTGAAAGGGAGCCCGCACATGTTCGGGTTGACCACCACCAGACACCTCCGCGCCGTCGAGGCCCGCTGGCAGCAGCGCTACAACGACGCCTGCACCACGGCCGAACTCGACCGCCGCCGCCTCGAGCGGGCCGCCGCCCGCACGACCGACAACCTCCGGCACCGGCTCACCCGCGTCATCACCGCCCTCGCGACAGCCCGCCGCGACCTGGCCAGCAGCGACGGCGCTCTCCGGCGCCTCGCCGAGCAGCTCGTCGACGAACGGGGACGCGCGTGAACCACCAGTTCCACGAGGTGGATCGGCTCGCCGTCCGCACCCGGGCAGACATCGCCGCGCACATCCGCGTCGGCCGGTGGGACGACGAGATCACCCACATGCTGGGCGTCGCGCCGCAGGACGTCGCCGCGGTCCGCCGGCAGACCGGGATTCGCCCCCGCACCGCCAGGAAGGACCGCGTCCTGTGCAGCCTGGAGGAGGCGCTGTGGGGGCAGGTGCGGCACCTGGCCGACGGGCACGCCCAGTGGCTCGGCGATCTCGACTCCTACCGCCAGCCGATCTTCCTGCACGACGGCCGGTATCACCTCGCCCGGCGCCTCTCCTACACCCTCGGCCACGGCCGCGAGCCCGCCGGCCGCGTCGTCGACGGCTGCGAGCACCCCGCCTGCATCGCCCACGACCACCTCCTGGACGAGTCGGAACGCGTCTGCCTCGGCGCCGTCCTCCACACCCTCTTCGGCCCCACGACCGCAGCGCCGACGGCCGTCGGTCTCGCGGTCCCGCCGCCGATGGCAGGGGGACCTGCGGCATGACCGCCCGCTGCCGCGACTGCGACACGCCACTGCGCCGGCCGAGCCCGGACGGCCTGGGCGCGGGCTGCCGACGCAAACGGCGCCGGCGCCTGCGCGGCAGCACACAGCGATCCCGCAGGCGCCGCCCCATCCCCATCAGCCCCCACCAACTCGCCATCCCCGAGGAGTACCTCCCGATGCCCGCATACCGACCGGAGGCGCCATGACCGCCGACACCCCGGTCGCGCACGGCTACACCATGCGGGACCTGCAGCGCATGGCCCGGTACGTGCTGCGAACCGACCGCTGGCACACAGCGGCCGACATCGAGGAGCGGTACGACGCGGTGTGGTTCGGGATCACCGAGTACCTGCTCAGCGCCGACCAGCCACCCACCCGGCAGGAACTGTTCACCGCAGGCCGCCGCGCGAACGACGCCCGCGTCAGCGCCGAGATGCGCACCCACGGGCGTTCCACCCACGTCTACGGCGCACCAATGCCGCGGTTCCACGCCTACTGGACGGTCACCAACCCCCAGTCGCCCGAACCAGGTGTCGTGGAGCGCCTGGCCGTCGCCCAGATCTGGCCGCGACTGACGCCGCGCCAGCAGGACGCGCTCACCATGCTCGCCACCGTCGGCGACTACCGCGAGGCGGCCGTACGCCTCGGTGTGACACCGAGCACGTTCCGCGTGCTGATCTTCCAAGCGCGCCGCCGGTTCCTGCGGTGGTGGCACGAGGGAGAAACGGCATCGCGTCCGTGGGGCGTCGACCGCCGATTCGGCAACCGGTCCGCCACCGTCCCCTCGGCAAGCAGGCGGCGGCCGGCCACGCAAGCCGTACGACGCCGCACCGGCGGCCGCCCCGTGCCCGAGCTCGTGCACGGCCGCGCCTCCACCTACACCAACCACGCCTGCCGGTGCCCGCCGTGCACGCAGGCGGCCACCGACGACACACGGGAACGCGACCGGGCCAACGGGGCGGTACCGCGCCGCCGGATCACCGTCTCCCAACTCGCCGACATCCGCACCCGCCGAGCCGACGGCACGACGATCACCGCGATCGCCGCCGACTTCGCGGTCTCCGACTCCTACATCTCCCGACTGCTGTCCGGCAAGCGGCTCCCCGTCCCGGACCAGGAGCCCGTATGAAGACAACCCACCTGCAGGCCCTTGCCGACGAGGCGCCCGGCGCGGACGGACACCGGCAGATCCTCCGCCTGGCCGTCAACGCGGCCGCCCGCGCCCGCAACATGGCCGCCCCCTGGCCGATCACGCTGCCCCGCGACGCCGCCGACCGTGCGACGAAAATCCTCAACGACGCCGGCGACCTGGCCACATGGGGAGCGGTGGAGCTCGGCACGCTCCGCGAGGAACTCCTCGCAGGTGCGGACCGCAGCGCGGCCGGCGCCTGGTACACCCCGGCCGAGATCGCCCACCCGCTCACGCAGGCCGCCCTGAGCGAGATCACGGATCTCGCGCTCGACGACGACCCCCGCGACGTCCTGGCCGTCACCGTCCTGGACCCGGCATGCGGTGGCGGCGTGTTCCTCGTCGCCGCAGCCCGGGTGCTCGCCACGGCGTACGCCGGACTGCTCTACGGAACACAGGAACCGGCGCCGCTCACGGTCCGGACGGTCATGGCAGACGTCATGGCCTGCTGCGTGCACGGCATCGACACCGACCCCGTCGCCGTCGACGTCGCCCGCAGCGCCTGCTGGCTGGAGACCAGCGGCATGGTGCCGATCACCTGGCTCGACCGGAACATCATTGTCGGCGACGCCCTCACCGGCACCCGGCCTCCCGCTCTCACCGACCGCACCGGCCCACTGGCCGTCGTGGGCAACCCGCCCTACCGCGCCCAGGCTGCGGGCGCCGCGCCGTGGCTCGAGGCGCGCCGGCCTCGGCCCGGGCAGGAACGGGCTGCCGACGAACTGTGGCGGCCGTCGATGGACGAGTTCCGGACTCCGGGCCAGGGACGACGCGAGTACGTCCTGGCCAACCTCTACCTGTACTTCTGGCGGTGGGCGGTCTGGGCCGCCTTCGAGGCCAGGATGGGCCCGGCCGCGATCGCCTACGTCACCCCTAACGCGTGGCTGAAGGGGAGCGCGTTCGAGGGCATGCGGGCTGCTCTGCGCGCGGCAGCGGACCGCGGCTTCATCGTCGACCTGACGCCGGAAGGCAAGGCACCTCCGGGCCGCACCCGCATCTTCCCCTGCGTCACCCTCCCCGTCTGCGCGGCTGTCTTCTCCCGACGCGCAGGCCCGGCCCCGCAGACCGCCGCGACCGTCCGCTACGCCGACGTCCACGGCACACGAGACGAGAAATTTCACCAGTTCAGACAGCTACTGACACCGCGCCAAGCGCCCACCCACCCTTCTCCGAGGAGTACTCCCTGATGACCACCATCGCCGAGTGGAACGCCCGCTACCCGGTCGGGACCCCCGTCGTCGCCTACCCCGGCGCCCGCCCCGAGGACGACCCCGACTGCGAGCGCCTCGTGACCCGCACCCGCAGCAAGGCGCAGGGTCTGGGAGGGCACTCCGACGTCGTCTGGGTCGACGGACACCCCGCCTGCATCGCGCTCGCCCACGTCGACGTGATCCCCGAGAGCGAGTACCGGGCGGCCCACCCGATCACCGACGTGCCGACCGCAGTCCGCGAGCTGGGCGCCCTGCCGATGCCGGTCGGCCCGGACCCGCAGGCCCCGGGCGAGGAACCCCGGCTCTCGCCGAACCCTCACAGTCCCTACGCCAGCGCCAGCCCGGACTACCGGCACATCCTCCCCGTGCCGGCCGTCTTCCCCCGCCCGGAGCCCGGTGTCCTCGCCCCGACCGCCTGCGACCTGATGGCCGTCGTCCCCAACGACCTCATCGAGACCCGCCCCGGTGCCCCGCTGCCCGTCGGCGTCTGCCCGGACTGTGCGGCGGTGATGCAGGGCGGCGCCCCGCCGGAACGCCCGAGCTCGCTGTGCGGGGAGTGCGGCTCGGCAACGTGGCACGGCGACCTGTGCGCGCTGTGCCGCCAGGACAAGCACGAGCAGTGGTGGCCCACCCGCAACGACCAGCCCACCGCCTGAGTCAACCGAAAGGCCACGACCATGACCGAGCAACCCACACCCGCCCAGACCCTGCCCGCGCTCGCCGTCGCATGCGACACCTGCGGCGCCCAACCCGGCAGCCTGTGCACCTCACACAGCGGCACCCGCGTGCGTCGCCACGACGTGCACCGCACCCGGAGCCTGGCCCTACAGCACGCTGAAGCCAAGGCCGCCGCCGCGCCCGAGGACGCCAGCCTTCCGTCCGCGCGGCTGTGCACCGACCCCCGCCACACGGGCCCGATCCGCGAGCAGTTCGGCTGCAACGGGCCCGACCCCGCCGCCACGTTCGCCGAGCAGCGCGCCGAGGCTGAGGAGGCTGGTGAGACCGGCGACCGGGCCGTCGTGCGCGCCGCCGCACTCCGGGAAGCCGCCGACCAGTACGCCCAACTCACGGACCAGAACGAGGCCTACGACCGGGCGAACGGCGAGCTGAATGAAGACGCCCGCATTCGGCACGAAACGGTCCGCGACGTGGTGGCCGGGCTGCGACGGCTGGCTGACGAACAGCCCACCCCGGACGCCCTCGCTCGCGTGCGCACCGTGCTGGAGACCGAAGCCGTCGCCGGGCGCACCGCCCTGGAGTACCGAGGGCTGATCCTCTCCGCGCTGATGGCCGACGAACAGCCCACCACCCCGACCGAAGACCCGGCGCGCATCGACCGCCTGCGCCCCGAGTTCTTCGAGCACGCCAGCATCGAAGCGATCGACAGCCAGATCAGGCGGGCGCAGACGCAGCAGCGCGCGTGGGGGGACCGGGAATGGACGCTGGGCATCCTGCGGCAGGCCCGGGTAGTGCAGCAGGCGAACCCCGACGGGCCCGCTGGTCCGGCCGCGCGCGCGAAGGAGGCGCAGCTCCAGACCTGCGAATGCGGCGGGACCCTTCCGCACCCCGAGTGCCCGGTACACACGCCCGCGAAGGAGACGCAGCCGGCCGGCGCCTGGACCGTGAAGGTCTCCACCCGCCGCTACGCCGAGAAGTTGCGCCTCACGCCGGGACAGGCGGCGGCGGACGGACACACCGGTTGGCAGTGCGACGCGGGCGCCTCTCTCCTCGTAGCAGCCAGCACTCCGGGCCCGGGAGCGCTGGGCACCCATCACGGCACGATCTACGCCTGCGCCGCCCACCGGGACGCGGCCGTGGAACGCATCACGAGCGCCGGGTACGAGGCGGACCCGCAGCCCGCCCCGCCGGGTCACCGCTGGGACCCGTGGCCGTGCGGGCACGTCACGGCTCACGGCACGGAATCGCTGGCGGCTCTCACCGCCGGGACGCCGTCGGCTGCGGACGGGGAGCTCGAGGCATGACGGACCCCATCACCGCGTTCATGCTTGTCGTCCTGCTCGCCTGCGTGTACGTCGGCGTGCTCGCCGGCGTCGTCCTGGCGGTCGTGGCCGGGACGTGCCTGCTGCTGTACATCGCGCTCCGCGCTCTCCTGCGCCGCCGCCGGGGCGCCTCGAGCCGGGACGCCGGGGACGAGCCAGCGGGGAGCGCCGGTGAGCACTGACCGCACGCGGAACGTTGGCGTGGTCCGCGCGTTCAGCAACGTGAGCATCGTCCTCGGCGCTGCCGGCCTGGTCGCCGGTGCCGCCGACCAGGCCGGCCTGTTCCTCGGGTTCGCCGGCACCGCGTGCGCCAGCGGACTGATAGCCCAGTGGTGGGCCTACCGCACCGTGCTCCGCACCGCGCCCACGCCCGACACCGCACCCCACGGCGACTAGGACCAGCCGACACCCGGTCACCCGACCGCCTTCAACCCTCGTCAACCACGGAGATTCACTGATGCCCCAGCCCTTCACCGAACGTGTCATTACCGTCACGCGCCGCGAGTACGCGGTCCCGGTCGACCCCGCGTACGGCGCGCTCCACGCGGCCGTCGGCAAGGCCTGGCGGGCGGCCGAGCGTGCCTACCGGGAGACGGCCGGCATGCCCGAGAACGGTGCCCTGGCCGACAACGCGATCGCGTTCTGGCCGGGTGAGACCGAGATCGTCATCAGCTACGAGACCGACCGGCCCGCCACCGTGGCCGTGGAGGACGCCGCCCGGGTCCTGGCCGCCCACGACCGTCTCCTCGGCCGCCAGAGCGCTCCGTACGCCCAGCTGCCCGCCGCCGAGCAGCAGCAGTACCTCGCCTCGGCCCGCAGCGTCCTCGCCTCCCTCACCACCGACCCCGCGCCCGCCCCCGTGGACGCGCAGCCCTGACCCGTCCCTCGCGGGTGCCCGGCCCGCCCTCAACACGGGGGCGAGCCGGGGCCGGCCCGGAAACCACCAACTGCCAAGAAGGGGGCCCGCTTTCGTGAGGACACCACCGAGGAATCCCACCCCTCGCAGCGGCGAGCTGCGCTGCCAGGCCAGCACCCCGCCGAGCCTCTCCTGCGAGGAACAGGCCGCCTGGCACATCGCGTGGCTGCTCGCGCCGCGCGGCCACTTCTCGCTGGTATGCGACAGCCACATGGACCAGGTCACCGACGTCTACGACTTCGTCGACCGGCACCCCGCAACGATCATGTGCGACATGCCGGGCACCGCCTGGTTCACCGGCAGCGGACCGAGCCACTGCGCCATCGCACCGACCGCCCCTTCCCCCACCCCCGCACCGGAGTAGCCCATGTCCGTCAGCCCACTCGAGGAGCTCCGCGCCGCTGTCGCTGTCCTGCGCGACACCACTGGCGCCGCCAGAGGCCGCCTCGACAGCAACAACCAGGAACTCCTGGCCCTGGTCGCCGTCCTGCTCCGCATCCGTGAACCCGTCGCCACGTGGCTCGAGGCCGAGATCGCCCGCCTGGAAACCCCCACGGCCCCGGGCTGGCACGAGGTCGTCGGCCGACGCGCTCTCGCCGTGGCGCGCGCAGTCCTCACCACCAAGCCCCAGGAGCGCCCGGGGCCCGCCGAGCCCGGCCCGGTCATCGACAACGCCCGCGCGGCCCTCGCCCAGGCGATGGGAGTGACGTACCCGTGAACCCCGTGTTCTCCCCGGCACAGGTCCGGGTCATCGCCGGGCTCGCCCGCGGTCTCAACAGCCGCCGGATCGGGCTCATCCTCGAGGTCAGCTCCCGGTGCGTTCGCCAGTACGCCGCCCGCGCCGCCCGACGTCTCCCGGCCACAGCGCACCCGTACCCCGCGCTCGTCCACCAGGCATACCTCCTCGGCCACTTCGACGAGCAGGAGTTCCCCGACCTCGCGGTCACGGCCAGCCGATCTCTGCAGATGCCCAGGGAACTCGTCCGCGCGCTGGAGTGCCTCGCCGCCGGCATGTCTCACGACCAGGCCGCGCACCACCTCGGCATCGGCCAGGCCGAGTCCGTCGACTACCGGCTCCGTGCGATGCGTCTCCTCGGCGCCGCCAGCCCAGCCCATGCCGTCGCCCTGGCCTGGCAGCACCGACTCCTCACCCCCCACAGCCCCAGGTGACCCCGTTGACCCCCTTCGAAGAGATCAGCCGCGCGGCCGAGGCACTGCGCGCGGTACGCCCCGTCGGCGCCACCCTGACTGCGGCACCGGCCGTCGCAGCGCTTCTCCGCGCCCGCGAGCCCCTCGCCACGCTGCTGGACGCCGTCATCGCCAGCAACCAGGAGGCCGCGCCGGCGCACGAGGAGTGCAACAGCTGGTGCAGCCCCGAGATCTGCGACCTGTCCGCCGCCCTCGAGGTCGCCCGCGCACTCAACCACCCCCGGGAGCGACCGTGAGATGGCACGACCGGGCCTTGTGCTGCCTCTACATCCTGACCAGCCTCTGGCTCACCTGGACCACCGTCCTCGAAGCCCTCAACGGCCCCCTGTGGGCTGCCCTCGCCTACGGGGCGAGTTCCCTGGTCCCGCTCGCCGCGATCGTCGAGCAGGGCGAACTCGTCGACCTGCGCCAGGCAGCACGCTGGTACGCCGCCCGCGCACGCCACCACCGGGACACGGCGCTCCTCCACGACGCCCTCTGCCACCCCCGCCCGGGAAGGCGTGGTGCGCGGTGAGCGGGCAGGACCAGGTCGTCGTCTACCGCTGGCGGTGCCCGTACTGCACGGACGGTGACATGGGTGAGACACAGGGCCGGTGTCTGCACTGCAACGGCGTCGGCCTCACCAACGACGTCGGTGGCTGGGACGAGGCGGAGCTCACCCCTGCCCCGGTCCCGCCCGGCGTCATGCGCCGCGCCTGCGGCGACTGCGCGTTCCGGGCCGGCTCACCGGAGCTCGAGGCCAACGGCGCCCAACTCCCCGTCGACGCGCCGTTCTGGTGCCACCACGGCATGACCAAGGGCTACGGCGGCAGCTACGAGCCGCTGGGCACCTTCCAGCCCGCCGGCGCGAGCAAGTCCTACCCGCTCGGCGAGCTCATCTGCGCCGGCTGGTGGGCTCTGAAAACCGGCCGCCTCGCCCTGACCGAGGACTACCGCGAACCGAAAGGCCACTCATGAGCGTGTGGGCCACCATCCTCGTCCTGGACGGCGAGCACACCCAGACCTGCACCATCTGGCGCGACCTCACCCCCACCCTCCGCGTCCACGACCCCAACCAGCCCTGCAACTGCGGCCAGCCCACCCTCCCCTACCTCTACCGCGGCTCCCACATCGTCCCCGCTCCCACTGACCCGCGCGGCGGCGACGTCCAACTCGCCCTCGTCCCCTCCCACATCACCCGCGACGCCCGCGACGACGGCCCCTGCGACGACCGCCCCTGGCCCTGGCTCCGCCTCTCCACCAGCAACCCGGACACGATCCTCAACGTCCCCCAGGCCGCCTCTCTCCGGGCGGCCCTGACCGACTGGCTCACCACCCAGCAACTCCGCGACCGCGCGTTCGCGGAGCGGCGTGACGCGTTCGCCGCACGCATCTACGAATACTGGAACCCGGGCTGCCGCTGGACCGACGCGCACCCGGACGACCGGACCGCCTACCGCGCGGACGCCTACATCGCCATGTGCGCCGCCGACGACCTCGCCGGCCACCCCACCGCCCCACCCACCCGCCCGGACGTCTACGAGGAAGTCGCCGACAGACTCGCCCTCTACGCCGAAACCCAGAAGGACAACGCCCCGGTCGCCGAACGCCTGGCGGACACAGTCCGCAGCTGGGCCACGCTCCTCCCCGCAGCGACCCAAGCGACCGACCCGGCCGAACTCACCGGTGACGAGGCCCGTGCCCTCGTCGACGAGCTCGGCCTCGACCTCTACCGCGCCCAGGACGCACTGGAGTATGTCGGAGAGTGCTGTGACATCGCCGACCGGGAGCAGCGTCCGGTCACGACCGGCGACGTGCGGGAGTGGCTGAAGGGCGCCCGCTGCGCCCGGCAACTCGCCGCAGACACCGCCAAGCAGAACCGCGCCCTCCTCCCCTCAGCAGCGCGGCTTCTCGAGCAGTTCGCGGAGGCAACGCGCGCCCATCACCTCAGCGCCGACCGCGCCGAGGCGGACGCCGACGGCAACGCGCCCTGCGTCTGCGGGACCTGGCGCGAGCCCGGACCACTGGGCAGCGACGGTGAGGACTGGGACAGCCACATGGCGGCCACCGTCCTGAACGTGCTGCAGGAACGCCTCGAGCTCGGCGACGAGCACGCGTGGTGCAAGAGCTGCAGGCGCATGTGGGAGGGGCCCGAACACTGCTGCGAGAGCGACGCCGAGGCCATCGTCCACCTGCTCCGCAACGTCATCACCGAGATGGAAACCGACCCCGCAGCCCGCCGGTGGGCAGCCCGCCTCCGCGAGGCCCTCGCCCACCAGGAACGCCCGGCCGGACACGTCTACCTCTCCACCGGCTGCCTCCACGGCGACACGATCCTGCCCGACGGCCGCACCGGCCACGAATACTGCGCCAGCCCGACCGGCAACGCCGGCACCAAGGCCCCCGCGTGCTGCAAGGTCTGCGCCGCGCTGTGCCTCTGCCCGTGCCACAAGCAGAAAAAGCTCCAGGAGCAGACATGACCCGCATTTTCTACGACACCGAGTTCCTTGAGGACGGCCGCACCATCGACCTGATCAGCATCGGCATGGTCACCGAGGACGGCCGCGAGCTGTACGCCGTCAACGAGGAGATCAGCGCGGACCCACTCAACGGCCGGATCTGCAACCACCAGTGGCTGATGGAGAACGTCGTCCCCCACCTCCCCCTGCACACCACGGGCGGGAGGAAGGGACACGGCCGGCTGTCGGACACCGGGGCCTACCGGGGCTTCTTCAACCTCGACATGACGAGCAACGTCGTCATGCCCCGACGGATGATCCGCAACGCCGTCCGCGACTTCATCGCGGCCGCCGGGCCGGACGTGGAGCTGTGGGCCTGGTACGGCGCCTACGACCACGTCGCCCTCGCGCAGCTCTTCGGCCGGATGATCAGCCTGCCCGACGGCATCCCGATGTGGACCAACGACCTGCGCCAGGAATGCCAGCGACTGGGCAACCCGCGCATGCCGGAACAGCCGGACGGCGAACACAACGCCCTCGCCGACGCCCGCCACAACCTCACCCGGGCCCGCTTCCTCGACGACCTCGCCCACCAAGGGCTAGCACTGTGAGCCACCGCACCGACGCACTCCTCGACGCCTACGCCGACCGCGGCAAGGCCATCGACCACGCCCTGCGCCTGGTCGACGACGTCCTCAACGCACCCGTCGTCGACCACCGCCGCCAACAGCCCCTGCGCGACTTCGCCCACGAGATCCGCACCGCCCTCCAGCCCAAGGACCCCTCATGACCGAACAACCACACATCAGCGCCGATCCCGACCGCGCCTGCCCGCACGAGAACTTCGACGCCTACGTCGCGGTCAACCGGCTCACCGTCTCCGACGACGACCCCACCGTCCGCGGCTACTCCGCAGACATCCGCGTCAACTGCCGCGACTGCGACGAGCCGTTCCGCTGGACCGGCCTCCCCGCCGGCCTCTCACCCGCCCACCCCACGTGCAACATCGACGAGACAGTCATGTCCGCCCCACTCCGCCCGGCATCCGCCGACCCCGACTTCGGACTCGGCCTCCCCGGATACGCCGTCCGCGCCATCCCCACAGACGGGTCAGCCGCCGCGACGCTCGAGCGGGCACGCCAGGCCCTCGCCGACCTCAAGGCCGCTGGCGGGCCACCACTCGGGACCAGCGTCGCCCGTTGGTTGGACAAGCAGCTCATCCCCCTCGACGCCGCGCTCAACGACCCCACCGAGAAGAACGGCTGACCATGCTCGAGTCACCCCGAGTACACGACCTCCTCGTCACCCGCGTCGCGATCCGGGTCGGCATCCCCCCGATCAAGGCCCACCTCGCGGTGCGACGCGTAGCACTCGGACTGACCCCTGACCAGTACACGCCCCTCGTCCTCGAGGAGGCGCGACTCGCCGCCCAGGAAGCCGCCCAGCGCACGGGACAGCTCATCACCGACATCCGGCGAGTCCTCATGCCCCAGATGCGAGCGCTGAGCCGGACCGCGCGGCACGCCGCGGAAGCACTCGATCAACTCGGGCTCGTGAACCAGGAAGGAATGCCGGTCCGCCGCCAGGACCGACCCGCGTGGCAGTCCCCGTACGGACCGCCCAAGCGCCGCTAACCGACCCCACCCCGGAGGAAACGAATGTCCATGCCCACTCAGCCCGCCGAGGACCAGGTGCGCGACGAACTGCTCGCCGCGATCCGCTACCACATCACCGGAGCCAAGACGCAGACTCCCCGGGAGGGCGCAGCCGCGCTCAGGGACCTCGCCGCGGCGTACGCCTTCCTCACCGCGCGCCCGGAGACGAGCACCGACCACAGCCCCGTTCCCACGCCTGTCGGAGGCTCCAGTGCCTGAGCTGCGCCGCCCTCTCGCGGTAGACGACGTCGTCCACGGCTTCGCCTACGGCGCCTTCGGTCGCGACCACTACCACTGCGTCATCATCGAAGCCGTCGGCCCCGATTGGGTCGTCGCCCGCTCTCCGGACGAGGACTGGGCCGACCCCAGCTTCACCTCTGGCCGACGCAGCCTCGAACTATGCATGCAGGCCCGCGACGAGCCGTGTCCCCGGGACACCCCATGCCCGATCGAAGCTGCAGACATGGCGCAGCGCCTCACCGTGGCGCCCGGCGGCCCCGGCAGAAGAGCGCACCGGTGAGTCGCTGCGAGTTCACCGATCTCGAGGAGGCCATGTGCGCGCACTGCCGCCCACCGGCCGCCGCGCCGCTCGAGACGCCCCATGACCGGCCGTGGTTCACCGCTCTCTACGCAGGTGGCTGCGCCGTCTGCGGCGAACCCTTTCCTGCCGGCATCCGGATCCGCCTCCACATACCGGCGGGATGGCGCGCCGAATGCTGCACAACGACATGACCAACACCGCAGGGCTCCCTGTGGCTCATGACACGGCTGGTCTGGTCCTGAGGCCCAGACCAGCCTCCGCTGTCCCAGCATTCTGGGGCACACCGCCCACCCGAAAAGAGGAGCAACCCACCCATGCCTGCAACCACCCCGGCCGTCCGCTTCGCTGTCCTGTACGCAGTCCTGACCGCAGCTCACGAGGTCGGCGACTACTGGGCGCAGCGGGACATCGACGCCGTCGACAAGGGCAAGCCCGGTCGCGAGGGCGTCGCCGCCTGCCTCCGCCACGTCGCCGGATACACCACCACCCAAGCCCTCGCGATCGCCGCGGCGAACGGCGCCTTCGGTCTTCGAATGTCCTGGCGCCGCGCAGCAGCAGGGCTCGCGCTGTCCGCCGCCACCCACTACGTCGCCGACCGCTGCGCCAGTCACTGGCGTGAGGAGGGCGACGATGCCCCGCTCCTTGTCCGCTTCGCCCACAGCACCGGACACTCCGGATGGCTCACCCGCGATCTGCAGGCCGGCCCTCTTCTGGACCAGGCATGGCACAAAGGCTGGATCGCCCTCGCCGCCGCAGTGGCCGCCGCAGCACCGGCCCCCCGCTGACCGAGCACGTCCGGCTGACGAGCACGCACCGGCCACTGACGAGGCGCAGCGCTGCGGCCGCCACACCAGTGACGCGGAGATGCACGCCAACCCGCCCGAACACATCGAGCGTGTCACCGTACATTTTGTCGAGCCCCGAGGGTCGAAAGCTGGCGCTCCATCAGTCGCCTAGCTGTATCGGTGACACCCGGCGACGCAAAGGCGCAGGTCAAGGCTTGGTGCCACAAAGGAGCTACCCGACAAGTCCGCTCTTCGGTGTAGCGTGCGGACAGCAGATCGTGTTCGTTCTGGGGGCGAACCATCGGTCCGCGAAGGGAAGAGAAATGCTCCCGGCGGTTGCGTAGTCCGCCGAGAGCAGGACCAGAGGAGACGACCCTCCCGTGGTGGAACACAACCGTAGCGTGCCCAGGCGCGCTCCCAGCAGCGGACGCCCCCGGTGACCCGCAAGCGGCTGAGCCTCTCCGAGGCCGGCTCGCTCCCCAAGCTCAACGTGTACGTTGACGAGACCGGCGACCGCGGCTTCAGCACCTCCAGCTCGCCGTTCTTCGCCATGTGCGCCCTCATGGTCCCCGCCGAGGACCACTGGAGCGTCAAGGTCGCTGCCGGCGGCCTGCGGGCCCTCATCCACTCCAGCCGACCCGAGAGCACGACTCCGCTCCACTGGGTCGACCACTTCAAGCGCAAGCGCCCGGAGCGCCGCGTCGCCGCAGCCAGGACCCTCGCCAGCATGCCCTCCGCGAAGGTCATCCACGTCATCGTCCCGAAAGACGAAGTACGCGCGTGGGACGGAATGCAGGACGGCGTCCGCTTCTACAACTACACCACCCGTTACCTCCTCGAGCGCGTGGCTCATGCCGCTGCGCGATGGGAGGGCGGCCCGCGCCTGGCCGTCGTCAGGCTCGGCGCTGTAAGAGGGATGGACCACGCGGAGACGGCCAACTATCTCGACTGGGTCCGTCAGGGACACGTCCAGACCTGGGGCGTGCCATGGGAGCACATCAAGTGGCCTCCCACGTGGACCGGAACGGACTGGGACGGCGTGCAGCTGGCCGACATCCATGCCGGCCTCCTCAACTGCGCGCTCACAGGCCCGGCGAACGATGAGGACTGCGCGGAGAACCTGCTGCTGTGCAAGCACCAGCTGTACAGGTCGCCGTCTGGCATGCTGCTCGGTTACGGCGTGAAGGTGATGGGTGGTACGTCGTTCGTGACCACGCGCTGCTGGTGGAAGAAGTGGGCCATTCCGTAACGCAACGGAGCCTCTTGGAGGGCTCCGGGGGCCACTGCCACCATGCGGTGGAGGATCCAGTTGCCTGGTTCCGACCTGATCCCGGCAGCCCACCAAGAGGCTCCGTCTCTGCTTTGTACCCTACCCTGCGGAATTCTTGATCGCCCATTGCAAGTCAATCACGAATGGTGATTTCACTCTCTCCCCGAATGGTTTCGGCCGCCCGCAGCGCCCCCGCCACTGACAGGCTAGCCAGGGCTGGCTGCGCCGTTCGGACTACACAGATGGTTCCCAGATGTCCGGGCCGCCGCCCCGCCAGTCGATCAGGGCGGACCGGACGACGTCCATCTCGTCCCAGTTCTGCAGCCCGGCTTCCTGGAGGAACGCGGCGACGTCGCGGACGCTGTACGCCAGTCCGAGAATCGTCCCGTCGACCCGGACGCGCCGGCCGCCGCCTTCGCCGGGCGGGTACACGATCACGGGCGTCGCGGACGTCATACCTTCCAGCGTGGAGCGGCCCGCGCGCGACCGCATGCCGGGCTAGCCCGCACAGGCGGCATGACGAGACCACCGCCCACCCGACGCGCCGAGTGCCCGCCCCCTGAGACATAGGGGGCGGGCACTCCGTGACCGGCTACTTGTAGAAGACCGCTACGCCGCCGTGGTGGGAGCAGGCGCCCTGGTGGTGGGCGGCGTACGAGTAGGTGCCGTCGTTGCACTTGGCGGTCGCCCCGCCTCCGGCGACGCTCCCGCCCCCGGACGAGCTGGAGCCGCCCGAGGAGCTGGTGCTCCCGCCGGACGATCCGCCGCTGGAACTTCCCCCGCTCGACGAACCGCCCGAGCCTGACGCGGCGCGCGCGGTGACGGTCACGGTCGCCTTCACCGTGACCTTCTTCGTCTTGGTGACGGTCGGGGCCGGCTCCGGCTTCGCGGTCTCCGTCGCGGTCGCCGTCACCGTGGTCGCGGGCCGGGCCTTGGCGTCGGCCGCGGCCTGGACGTTGGTGTCCTGGCCGCTGGCCCCGATTCCGACACCGACGAACAACGCCAGCCCCATGGCGGGCAGCACGAACCGTTTCCGTGCCCACTTCGGCGCCGGGCGGGTGGGCGGCTGCGGCTGGTATGGCTGTTGGGGCGGGTAATAGCTCAAAGGTCCCCCCTGAGGTCGTTGTGGGGGTTGAAGCTACAGGCGTTCACGACACCCACACATACGCAGTGATTGTTCTGTTACCTGCTGTTGCGATTAACCCCGCTCCTTGCGCAGCCGTCCTCCGTCCCTTGACCGGCCGGGGCCGGTCAGGCGGCGCTGTAGCGTTCCGGCTTCGGGGTGCGGGCGAGGAGAACGTCGGCGGCGTCCCTCACGGTCGCGGTGCCGTCGACGACCGCGGCGACAACCTCGGTGATCGGCATCTCCACCCCGTGCGCCCGGGCCAGCCCGAGCACCGCGCGGCAGGACTTCACGCCTTCCGCGGTCTGCCTGGTCGCCGCGGTAGCTTCCTCGACGCTGAGGCCTCGGCCGAGGTGCTCGCCGAACGTCCGGTTCCGCGACAGCGGTGAGGAGCAGGTCGCGATGAGGTCGCCGGCCCCGGCGAGCCCGGAGAACGTCAACGGGTCCGCGCCCATCGCCGCCCCGAGCCGGGCTGTCTCCGCAAGGCCGCGGGTGATGAGGAGGGCGCGCGCGTTGTCGCCCAGGCCGAGCCCGCCGGCGAGCCCGACCGCGAGCGCGATCACGTTCTTCACCGCCCCGCCGAGCTCACACCCCACCACGTCGGTCGCTGTGTAGGGGCGGAAGTACGGGGTGTGCGACGCCTCTTGCAGGTAGCGGGCCGAGTTCTCGTCGGGGCAGGCGATGACGGAGGCGGCGGGGTGCCCGGCGGCGATCTCCCTGGCCAGGTTCGGCCCCGACAGCACCGCCACCCGCTCCTCCGGCACCCCGGTGACGTGCTGGATGACCTGACTCATCCGCAGCCCGCTGTCCGTCTCGATGCCCTTCATCAGGCTGACGAGGACCGCGTCCGGCTCAATCAGCGGCGCCCAGCCGGCCAGATTGGACCGCAGAGACTGCGCCGGGATCGACAGCACCACATACTCGGCCCCCGCCAGCGCCTCACCGACGTCGCTCGTCGCGCGCAGCAGCCCGGGCAGGACGATCCCCGGCAGATAGTCCGGGTTGACGTGCTCGCGGTTGATCGCGGCGGCGAGTTCGGGCCGGCGCGCGTGCACCGTCACGCGGTTGCCCGCGTCCGCGAACACCTTGGCCATGGTCGTACCCCACGATCCCGCGGAGAGCACCGCAACCCGCACCATCCACCTGTCCCCTTGCCTGATGCCTGACGCTGACCCGGCGACCCTATCCGGGCACCCGCATGGTCACGAGGAGCGCCGTACGGGCAGCCAGCCGCGGGACCATCCGCTCGGCCTCACGCAGCATCCGCCCGGCCTGCTCGTCGCCGACCGCCCGCCGCAACTCCGCCTCCCGCTCCTGCCACAGCCCGTACAGCCGCTCCCACATCGCCGGCTCACCCGCCCGCACCACGATCTCCTCCACGACCAGACCCGCCTCGGCGGCCTGCGTCACCGCCCTGCCCTGGACGTCGCCGGTTCCGGCCCGCGTCACGACCAGCCGGCCGCCCGCCCGGATCACCCGCCGCATCTCGCCCAGCGCCCGCCCGGCATCGGCGTTGGCGAACGCGTCCACGCACACCAGCCCGTCCAGACTCTCCTCCGGGAGCCGGCTCGCCTCGAGCGTCCCCACCCGGAACTCGGCACGCCCCGCCATCGCGAACCGCGCGGCGCGCCCGGTCGCGAGCCGTACGGCCGCCAGAGAGACGTCCCAGCCGACCAGCCGCACGCCCAGCGCCCGGGCCAGCCACAGCCCCACCCCGCCCGTCCCGCACCCCGCGTCCCCCAACACCTGGCCGGGCCGCAGCCGGAGCCGTCCCACCAGCTGGCCCAGGAGGACCAGGTCGCAGGAGCTGTAGGGGGCGACGTCGTGCGGGTAGGCGTCGCCCATCGCCTCCGCATACAGGCGGTCCACCAGGCCGTGCGCGGCCCGCGCGGTGTGGAACGCGTCGAAGTGCTCCGCCAGCACCTCCTCACGGGTGTCCGTCATCGGGGGATCGACCTCCTGGTCCTCGAGGTCGCCCCCGGCGCGATCACCTTCACCACGGCGAACGCGGTGTCCGGCCGGGCCAGGTCGACCGCGACCGGCTCCCAGCCCGTCACCCCGCGCACCACCTCAGCGACATGCCCGGCCTGCTCCTCGAACGTCCCGCCCGGCCCGGGCGTGTACTCGACGAGAACGTCGTCCCACCGCGCGGCCGCCCGCTTGGGGCGCGGTCGTACCGCCACCGCGTCGAAGACGTCCTCCCGCGAGGGCAGATCGTCCCGCGTGCCCGCGATACACGTCAGCCGGGACTGGGCGGCCTCCGTCACCGCCCGGGCGAGCGCCACGTGCGGATCGTGGTGGCAGCCCGACCCGGCGAACCACAGCGGATAGTCCTCCGACCACAGATAGGCCAGGCACACCGGCAGCCCGTACGGGCTCACCACCCACGCCGTCTCCAGCACTGCCCCCGCCCCCGTGATCCGCCCGATCAGCGACCCGGCGTAGGAGTCCACGACGGTGCCCGGATCGAACCACCGCCGCGCCGTCCCTCCGAGCTGCTCATCCGCGTGCAGGGTGTGCCGCTCCACCACCTCGTACAGGCCGTGCAGCACCGCCTCCGCCCACGTGTTCCCGCACGCCACCCCCGTGCTCGTCGCCCTGAACAACGCCGGCTCCCACAGCCGCGGGCGGCGCCGCTCCACCAGCCCCACCGGCACCGGCACCGCCCCACCATCGATCAACCCCGTGCCGGCCGCCCACGGCAGCGTCACCGCCTCGAGCCCGCCGTGCCTCACCCGGCACGACAGCTCCGTCAACGGCCACGGCGCCCCCACCTCGCCCGCCGTACCCAGCCAGCTCGCCCGCAGCGGCTGCTCAACATGCCACAGCTCCAGCGCCTCCATCACCGCCGAGACCGCCGCCAGCCGGCCCGTCGCCCCCTTGCCCTGCGACGCCGACAGCGTGACCGCCCCCGGCCGGATCGCCGTCCATACCGGAATCCCCAGACAGTCCAGCCCCGTCAGGTCCGCCACCCGCGTGATCCCGTACCGGCCCAACTGAGGCTCCAGCACCGCCCACGTCTCCTCCGCCGTACGCGCCCGCACCGTCCCCCGCATCACAGCGCCCTCCCCGCACCCGCCGCCACAGCCCCGCGCCGCCGGTCGCCGTACAGCCCCATCACGAACGGCTTCACCACCTCCACCGCCCGGCCCCCGCTGCGCAGCCCACGCACTGCCGCAGCCTCGTCCAGCCCGTCCTCACCGCAGCCCCACACCGACGTCAGCACCCCCACCGCCACCTCATCCCGCACAGCCTCCGCCACGTACCCCACAACCGTCCGCCGCGCCCGGGCGTCCGCCTCCGCGTACCGGGCCACGGCCGCCCGGTCCGCCCTCGTCTCGCGTCCCAGCAGCAGCTCCACGACGCGCGGGTCCGACAGGTCCGGCTCCACGCGGAACACGGCGTGCACCGGCAGCCCCGGATAGGGGGCCATCCGCTCCGTCAGCGGCATCCCCGCACTGCCGTCCCCCGGCCGCAGCGACAACTCCTCGAGGAACCGCCACCACACCACCGGGAACAACGGATCGAAAACCTGCTGGTACGCGAGACGCAGGCGGGTCGGCAGACGCCGCCCGCCGGCCTCCTCCACAGCAAGATCGTTGCGCCAGCGCCGGAAGTACCCCGAGTCCCAGCAGACCGCCCCCGCCCGGACCCCGCCGCCGGCCCCCACGCACTGGTACTCCTGGCCGTCGCCGACGAGCGCCAGGAGCACAGCGGCCCGGGCATCCGCGTACTTCACGTCCCCGAACCGCGGATACCGCTCCCGCTGCCCGGCGAGCCACTCCACGAACTCCGCACCCGCGCGCTGCCGGCACACCGCCCTCACGGCCGCCCACGTCCGCTGCGGGTAGAACACCGCCCGCAACGCCTCGAGCACCTCGTCGGCCGCCCGGCGCTCCAGGACCCCGGCGGCCACACCGGACGCCAGGACCTCCCGCACGTTCACCAACGGCCACGTCACCGCCGTGGCGTCCTGCGGGTCCTGTCCGACCGCGACCTCGTCGTCCCCGACCAGCCGCCCGGACCTGAACCCTTCCGCCACCCGGCCGACCGGCTCCATACCGAACACCTCGAGCTCCACCGCCCGCAACGCACCGATACTCGCCGCCCCGATCACCCGCACACCCCGCGCCAGCAGGGCGAGGATCTCCTTGTGCCGCACCGCCGCATGCTGGTGGTACACCCCGTCGACCAGCACCACCGCGTCCCCGCCGGCGATCGCCAGACCGAACAGATCCCCATGCCGCACCGGAGGACGCACCCGCACCCGCCCGCCTTTCAGCACGTCGTCGTCCGCGGGCAGCGTCGGCCCCGTGAAAACGTGAATCACCCCGAACCCCCTTCTCCTGGACAAGGCGGTGCCCCGACACCCGCAGGCATCGGGGCACCACACGAACAGCACGAACTGGTCAGACGTACACCCGGGGAGGCAACGCGCCCCGGCTGGAGTCAGGGTTCAGGGGCCCTCGTCCTCGACGTCCTCGATCCGCACCGGCGCGGACGACCAGACCCGACCGTCCACCGGCAGTTCGACGTCCACCGTCTCCGACTTCGACTGATCCACGAGTCACTCCTCGCTCAGCTGAAGCAGACCCCCACGGCCTGCCGTCCAACACCGTTGTCCACCGGCCCCCCACCGGACAAGGCGCACCACCCCGGCGCGAAACCCGCACGGCCGCGCCCCCACGCGCCCCGACCGCGCTACCCCGCCGGCCCACGTACGCAAGACAAAGGGGGCCGGACAACGTGCTTGAGCCCCTGTACGCCCTCTGCCGTAGACACGGAGGCGCACGGTCCCTTCCCGCACCCACCCTCGTAGCCGCGGACAGGGCCGCCGCCTCTGCCGTGCTGCGAAGAAGCGGCAGCCCCCCGGTCTCCCGTCGACAAGGTGGACCAGCCGCAGTCACTGAAGACAATGCGGGTAAACGCCAGACGGGAAGTCTCGGCCATTGAGAATCTACGGGCAGTACTGTGACAATGATCCGGGGGGCGTCATGGAACATCGCGCAAGTGAACTGCCGCTTGAGTTTCAATGCCAAAGTGTGTGGCCGATGATCACCAAGCGAGACGCGGCGCGGCGAGCGCGCCATCAGGTCGTCACCATCGTTCCTGCCCTGAAGCAAGGTCTCGCCATCGCATCCTTGGGGCGAGTTCCGAAACGGTTCCGCCGCGCGTTGTGGGCGCGACGTCTGGCTCGGACACGTGTAGATCTGTACCTCAACTCGTGGCTCGGGCTCGCCTTTATCGGCTTCATGCTATGCATGATTGTGGTCATGGTTTGGCCGAGTTACGACCCACTCATCCTTAAAGTGCACTTTCCTCATTCGCTCGCAGTTCGGATCCCGGAAGTCTGGCGCCTGCCCGGCGCTCTCGGAGTAGTCCTGTACTGCTTCCTGATCGGATTCGCGATCTGGCGTGGTTTTGTGGACGCCGGCCACCGATATCGCCTAATCGAGCACGCGGCTCTAGTAGTCATCTATGCGGGCAAAGCTGCGGATCGCGACACAGACGCCGCCGCGCTCCATGCGCTGTCGACACGACTTCATGCATTCGGCAAATCAGTGATCACGAGTCATGTCCAAGCGGGAACCATCCCCTCGCACGCACGAACGCGCCATCGGACGGCCGTGAATCACGCGCGGCGAGTCGTGGCTAGGCTGCGGAGCACGGAGGCTGGACTCGACACGAACCGTGAGGACGCTCTGCGTGAGCTAGTCACGCTCGTCATGCAGATCTCCGACAGTTATCTCCTCGGGCACCTCGCAGCACTACTGCCAGAGGAAGAGATCAAGGACATGCAACCAGTGAGGGACCATCCCGAGATCGGGCGAATGGTCGGCACGACAGGACAACTCCTCGCAGCTGCCGCCGTCTTCGTCGGTCTCCCTTGGTTGCTTACCCACCTTGGGTGGGCCGCGCCCTACTCCTACGGAGCAGCGGCTCTGGGCGCCCTGATCGTCCTTGTCCCTGCCCAGGGACGCCACCTGTTCATCGCCACTGCGCAGAGGCTCGCCCGAAGCCCGGGACAGGAGAAGTAGCGAGGCGAACCAAGCTGCTCCTCCTCGGAGAAGTCAGGTTCGCCACGCCACGATTCCGGCCATCGACGCCACGCGGCTCAGCAGTTCCGCCGACGTGCGCCCCTGCCGCCCACGCAGGGCCGGCTGACAGTCTTCAATCCCGGCTGGCGCGCTCGGACCACACCGGCCGCGCTGGACACCAGTCGACCTATCGGCCGTACGACCACGAGAACCCCGCGGCGCGCCCCCGGGTCTACGCGCCGTGATGCCGCGTCAGGCAGCTGTACAGCACAGACCCCGCCCACGCCGACGCCTCGTCGAACGTGAGCAGCACCGGCCGCGACGGCGCCGCGCACTCCAGCTCCGAGTCCGAGAACGCGCCGGCGACGGGGTCGTACTGCAACAGGTCCGTGCACTCGGCCGCCGGACGGTTCATCAGCAGGATCGCGTCGCGCACATCCCCGGACGACGAACCCGTGTAGACCAGGCAGTACGTCACCCCCGGATCCCCGCCCGTCTCCGGCGCCTGCACCACCCGCACACGCTCCAGGCCGCCCACGGCAGGCGTCGCCGACGCAGCAGGCGCCTCCCACACCGACTCCGACGGCGCCGGCGCGGCCGACACCGAACGATCCGGCGTCGAGGCCGGCGCCGCGCCCGAAGACCGCTCGGGCGCAGCGGCCGCCTGCGGCGCGCCGCCGTCCCCGCGGGCGAGCTGCAGCGCGCCGATCACCGCCAGCGCGGACACCCCCGCGACAGCGACCGCCCCCGCGGCCAGCCTCCACACGGGCACCCTCTGTGTCGTGGCGCCTTGCGGCGGATCGGGTGGCAGGCGGACGACGGGGATGTTGTCGAGGGTGTCCCCGTTGTGGAACCGCAGCAGGTCCTCGTCCTCGTCGGGACGGGGTGGTCTCTGTGGCCGATCGGTCATATTGCCCCCCAAGTGGCGTACGGACTTGAGTCTTACCTTGCTCTCGCGCCCCGGCGGTGCACAGTTCGATAACGCCTGTCGCACGGGTGCGATGCGGCCCCCACCCGGAGCGCTTCCGGACGGGGGCCGCTGGTCTGGTTCATCTGTCGGCCGGCCCGGCTTCTTCAGCGGCTTCGGGCTTGGTGCGGGGCTTGGTCCCCCAGGCTCCGGAGTGACCGCGCTCGATGTTCTGGACCGTCCCCAGGGAGACCTTCAACCGTGCCGCGATCGCCCGGTACGGCACCCTCTGAGCGCGTAGTTGCAGGACGACCTCGCGCCGCAGCGCCTTCAGACGCGCCTCTCTCTTCGCCTGGTCGGCGAGCACCTCACTGATCGCCACCGCGCGTTCCTCTGGATCCTCAATGGCCTCCACCTGCGACAACGCGTCGAACACTCTTTGCGCCTCCTTGGAGACCTCTCTGGCCACGCCTGTCCCTTTCTCGGCAGACCGCCAGCCAGCACGCGTATGTCATGGTATACATGCTGATCAGGCGGCTACCCGCTGCTCGATAAGAAAAAGCCCCCGACCCGGCGCTGGTACGCCATTGGGCCGGGGGCACCCACCCTGACTGCGAAAGGGCAGGCAGTGCCCGAGACTACCGACCCGCTGTGCCCGACCGAACTCCATCCCTCCGCCGCCACCACCGCGACCGCCCGGCTGGAGCGCGCCCTTACCGCGCCAGCCCCGGACCGCAAGGCCGTGGCCGCTATCCGTCGTCTGCTCGGGACGCCCCTGTGGGAGCCGCGGCCCGAGCTGGGTGAGACGCTGACGCGCCGGTTCCTCTGGTCGCAGCGGGAGCTGAACGACGTCTACGAGCGGCACGGGGGCACCGTCACCGCCCGCCCCGTCCCGCAGCCCGGCACCCCCAGCGCCCAGCCGGTCATGGAGATCACGGTGACGGTCCCCGTCGACGGCACCCGCCCGGTGGAGTTCGTGACCGAGTGGGACGGCGACTGGGCGCGGGACGCCGGCCGGAGCGAGCTGCCGCTGGTGCGTGCGCTCGCCGGGTGCGCGGCATGAACGGCCCGAACCCGGCTCCGAGTCCGGCCGGGCGGTACTACCGCGACGTCGTGATGCCGCTGCAGGAGGCGTGGAAGCTCGCCCGCGAGGTCCACGCCCGGTACGGGCCGGTGCGCGGTGGCGGTACGGCGCCGGTGGATGAGGCGCTGGGCGCGGTCCGTGACGTGCTGGAGCAGGTCTGCGACTCCCTGCGGCTGGAGGGTGCGCGGCTGACGCCGGCGGAGACGACGGCCCGGGAGGTCCTCGCCCGCTTCGAGGACGTGCAGGGCAGTGACCACGCGCTGGCCGGTGAGGCGCTGGTCGCGGTGCGTACCGGGTTGCGGCGGGTGCTGCGGGAGTACCTCGGGGACGGCCGGCAGGCCGGTCTGCTCGAGCAGGCAGCCGCACCGCCCTCGAAGAGCGAGCTGGTGTTCCGGGTGCAGACCGGCCGGGACGAGGAGGAGTGGCCCGTCTTCGCCGAGCACGGACGGGCGGTGGACTACGCGCGCTCGTACGGGCTGCCGGAGAACGCGGTCCACCCGTACTCGCCGCTGCTGCCGTGGGAGCGGGAGACCGGGGCGCCCTCGCCCGGGCTGCCGGAGGCGTGGGAGGCGGGGCGGCGTGCCCTGGCCCGGCACCGGGCGGCGAACGTCCACTCCCACAGTGCGATGGCCAACGCCGCGGCGGCACTCGGCGAGGCGCTCCTGGAGCTCGTGGCCGCCCACGACGCGCAGCAGGCGGGAGGTGAGGGCGCGTGAACGGGCCGGCGACCGCGCGGGTCCTGGCCTTCGCCGCTGACGCGATGGTCATCGAGCCCGCCCTGGATCTGGACAGCGCGGTGCGGCTGGCGGTGTGGGACGACCCGGACGCCCCGTTCCCGCAGGCGGGGGCGGACGGCGCCGAGGTGTTCGCCGACGCGATGGCCGTGCTCCACGACGCCTTCCGGTCGCGTGCGGCCGGTGTCTCCCGCGAGGGGGACATCGAGGTCGTCCGGGCGGAGGCGATGCGACTGGTCTCCGTGCCGCGCTGACCAGCCCCCTGAGCGGCCGGGGTGCCGCGCCCCTTCTTGAGCGGCGCCCCGGCCACCCTCCCAACTGATCCCAGAAGGGGATATCCCGTAGTGAAGATCGTCGTGATGGGGCAGGGCTACGTCGGCCTGCCCCTCGCCATGGCCGCCATCGAGGACGGCCACCACGTCGTCGGGTTCGAACCCGACACACAGCGGTGCGAACAGCTCCAGGTAGGCCGCTCGTACGTCGAGGACGTCCCCGACGAAAGTCTCCGCCGGGCCCTGGCCACCGGCCGCTACCAGCCGACCCGGCACGAGGAACTCCTCGCCGGGTTCGACGTCGCCGTCATCACCGTGCCCACGCCGCTGACGGACCGCCAGCCCGATCTCAGCGCCGTACGGGAGGCCGCGCAGACCGTCGGATCCCACCTGAGGCATGGGGGCCTGGTGGTGCTGGAGTCGACCACCCACCCGGGCACCACGCGCGGCGTACTGATGCCCATCCTGGAGAAGGCCACCGGTCTGCAAGCGGGCCGGGACTTCCATCTCGGGTTCAGCCCGGAGCGCATCGACCCGGGCAACGAGCAGTGGCGGTTCACCAACACCCCGAAAATCATCTCCGGGCTGACGCCGGAGTGCCTGGACCGGGTCGAGCACTTCTACGCCGGGCTCACGCAGTACCTCGTCCCCGCCGGCACCCCGGAAGAGGCAGAGCTGGCAAAGGTCTTCGAAAACACGTTTCGCCACGTGAACATCGCCCTCGTCAACGAGCTCAGCCGCCTGGCCCACACCCTCGGGGTGGACGTGTGGCGCGCCCTGCGGCTCGCCGGCACCAAGCCCTTCGGGTTCACCAGGTTCCTGCCGGGTCCGGGTGTGGGCGGGCACTGCCTGCCGGTCGACCCGGTCTACCTCACCCACCACGTCCGTACCCGGCACGGGCAGGCGTTCCGGCTCGTGGAGCTCGCGCAGGACATCAACGACGGCCAGCCCGCCTATGTCGTCCAGCGCCTTCAGGACGCGCTCAACGTCCGCTTCCACCGCGGCGTGCACGGCGCCCGGATCCTGGCGCTCGGCCTGGCGTACAAGCCGGGCACCAGCGACGCCCGGCAGTCACCGGCCGCCGAGGTCGTCGCCCAGCTCCAGGCCAAGGGCGCCTTCGTCGACACCCTCGACCCGCACGTCGCGGCCGAGCGCACCTGCCGCCCCGCCACTGCGCCGACGGCTCTCGCCGGGCCCACGCCTCCGATGCCGTACGGGCACTACGACGCCGTCGTGCTCCTCACCGCGCACGACGAATTCGACCTCACCGCGGTCGCCGACCAGGCGGCCTACGTGCTGGACACGCGGGGCGTCATGCCCGTCGCCCCGCACATCGAACGGCTGTGACAGCCATGACCCAAGGGAGAACACATGTACAACGGCCTGGCGCACACCGGCTTCGGAGCGATGCTCCTGACGTTCGTCGCGATCGTGATGGGCGCGGTCGGGGGCGCACTGAAGTTCGTGACGGGGCAGAGCCGGGGCTGACCCAGCCGCTGACGGTCGCCGTCCTCATCCCCGCGCACAACGAGGAGACGACGATCGGGGAGCTGGTCCAGGCGTGCCTGGACCAGCCGTACCCCATCGCCCAGCTCATCGTCGTGGCGGACTCCTGCAACGATCGCACCGCCCAGGTGGCCCGCGAGGCCGGCGCGAGCCTCGTCCTGGAGACCTCGCACGCCGACAAGGCGGCGAACCAGAACGACGCCCTGCCCTACATCACGGCCGACGTGATCGTCGGCTTCGACGGCGACTCCCGCCCCACCCGGGACTGCATCACCCTGATGCTGGCCGACCTGGCCAAGGGCTACGACGCCACCTGCTCCAGCATCCTGCCCCTGCAGGAAACCGGGTTCTTCATCGAAGCCCGGCGCTTCGCCTACAGCCTGGGCAGCCAGTGGTGGCGCCTGTGCCAGCGCCGCGTCGGCCGCCTCCAGGTCCTCACCGGCGCCTCCTACGCCTTCCGCACGGACGTGGTGCGGGCTGTCGGCGGCTTCCCCAACGGCCTCATCAGCGCCGACATGGACATCACCTGGAAACTCCACGAGAACGGCTACAAGGCCTGGTACACCCCGGCCGCGCTGACCCTCACCGTCGACCCGGAGAACTGGGCCGAGTACCGGGCGCAGATGCCCCGGTGGGCCGCCGGCTACTTCCAGAACGTCGCCCGGTACCGCGGGCAGATGTGGCACTGGCGATCCCTCCTCACGGTGGGGACGGCGATGTTCGATCTCGTCACGCTGTGGTGGTGGGCGCTCGTCGTGGTCTACAACCTGGCCACCTGGCAGCACCTGTCGATGTTCCGGTACATGGGCTACTGGTTCGCCGGCCACACCGCGCTGACCATGTACCTGGTCTCCCGCGTCGTCGGCTGGAAGAAGGCCGCCCTCGGCTTCGCCCCGTACACGCTCCTGAACTTCTACAACAAGTGGCTGTACACCAAGTCGATGTGCCGTGAGTGGTTCCTGGGCCGCCACTACGCCTCCTGGACCGGACGCTCCGGACGCAAGACCGTCATCACCCCGATGACGCGACGCCGCCGCCGCGCCCTCGCGCAGGTCGGCGTCTACGCGGGCACCGCCGCCTCGCTCGCCGGCGGGTACCTCGGCAGCACCGCCTTGTGGGGCCTCGGCGCCGCCGCGGCCCTGTGCATCCCCCTGTCCCTGGTCCGGGTTCGCGGTACCGGCAGACGGCGCGCGCCCGCCCCCTCCCACACCAGCCCTGCGGCCCCTCCCACAACCCGCTAACCCCCCACTGCCTGGAGATTCGCCATGTCACCTCGCTTCGCTTTCAGGCCCGGTACTCCACCGTTCATCGCGGAAGGCACCAGCCTGGCCCTTCAACCGAGGATCCCCTGCATGCACGGCCATCCGGCCGTCGACCTCGAGTTCACCGGCTGGCAGTACCAGCCCGGCGACCGCAGTCCGCAAGCGCATGCCTCGGACGACCATCAGGAAGAGCGCCGTGTCCTCGTCCCGCTTTGCGTGGCGGCGGACCTTGTTGGATCGCTCCTGGCGCACGTCGCGCACTACAAGTCGCCCGAGGCCGCCACAGCGTTCCTGGACAGCGTCACCGAGCACCGGGCCCAGACCGAGGTCCGGCTCGCCGAGCTCGCGGCCGAGGGGCGGGACTGCTGCACCGAAGGCTTCCTGACGGGAGGCCAGGAGCACACCTGCGGGCGTACCAACAGTCGTTCCGAGCCCGCGCCTCCCGATTCCGACGGCGCCTGACGGCGCACCGGCCCGCCCGCGTCCACCCTCACCCGGAAGGCAGCCTGATGACGTTCCTCGCACGCCTCACGCCGTGGCGACACCGCTCCGTTCCGACAGCGCGCGGGCGCGTTCCGAGCACGCGCCCGCGCGTTCCGGGAGCACCGGGCCGCGTTCCGGGGACGCCGGGCCGTGTTCCGGACACGGGCATGGCGGGTTCCGGGGGCGCCCTCGCCGCGGCGTGGGTCCCCGTCACCGCCGGACGCCCCCGGACGCCGGCCCGGGCTGCCGTTCCGAAGACGCGGACCTCCGTTCCGGGAGTAGGCGACGCCGTTCCAGGGACGGGCCGGGCCGTTCCGGGAGCAAGGGCGACGGGTACGCGGCGCGCCCTGGAAGCCCTGGCGATCGTCGGCGGCCTGGTCCTCGCCGCGATCGGCTTCACGGGCAGCTACCGCTCCCTCGTCCGCCTCGGGCAGCAGCACGGCCTCGGCGAGTTCGCGCGCGTCTTTCCCGTTGGTGTCGATGTCGGGATCGTCGTCCTGTACGCGATCGACCTGTACCTGACCCACCGCAAGATCCGCTGGCCCCTGGTCCGGCTCACCGCCCACGCCTTCACCGCGGCCACGATCGTCTTCAACGCCGCCGCCTCCGACGGCCCGTTCACGGACGACCTCATCGGGGCCGGCATGCACGCCGTCGTCCCGGTCATGTTCGTCATCTCCGTCGAGGCAGCCCGCAAGGTCATCGTGCGGATGACCCCCACCGGCGCCGAGAGCGACGGCGTGCCCGCGCATCGCTGGCTCCTCGACCCGGCCGGCTCCTGGCTGATGTTCCGCCGGATGAAACTCCACGGCCTCCGCTCCTACACGGAGGCGGTAGACAGGCACCGTGAGCAGGTCGTCTACCGCGCCATGCTCGCCCGCCGCTACCCCCGGGGGAGGGGCAACTGGCGCGGCTGGCGGGGCGCGCCCGTAGATGAACGCCTACCGATGATCATGGCGCCGTTCGGGCTGAGCGTGGAAGAGGCGCTCGCCATCCCGGAGCAGGCCGCGGAGGAGGCCGAGCGCCGCGCTGCAGCCGACGCCCGCAAGGCCCGGGAGCGCCGCATCGCCGAGCAGATGGAGGCCGACCAGGACGAGATCCGGCTACTCGACTCCCAGACCGCAGTCGAGGAGGCACGCCAGCACGCCGCATCCCGCAAGGAACTCGCGGCCGTGGACGCCCGTGCCGCGTACTCGAAAGCGGCCGCTGTCGCCGACGCCCACGAGCGGGTCGCCGTCCAGGAGGCCGAGGCCCTTGAGTCGGCGGAGGCCGCGGAGGCCCTCGAGCGGGCCGCCCGCGCCCGCGCCGCAGCCGCCACCGCGGACGAGGAAGCCGCCGCAGCGGAGTCACAGGCGGCCGAGCTCCGCCGCCAGGCCGCCGTCGCCGACGAGGAGAGTGCCGCCGCCGCCGCAGCCATCGCGCGCCATGATGCCGACGCCGCGGAGGCCGAGCAGCGCGCGGCCGAAGCCCGACGGGCCGCCGCCGAAACGCAGGCCCGCGCGGTCGAAACGGAGGCGCAGCTCACCGAAGAGCAGCGGGCCGCGGCCGCCCGGGCGCTCGAGAACAGCCGGCGCCTGGAGGAGGCTGCCGAGCGTGAACGGAGCGCGGCCGAAACGAGGGCCGCTGCCGCCGGAACCGACGCCCGCGCGGCCGAAGCGGAGGCGCGTGCCGCCGAAACGCGACGGCGTGCGGCCGAAACGAACGCCGCCGCCAGCGCCGCCGAGGAGCGCGCCGCCGCCGCGGCCCGGGCTGCCGAGGAGGCGCGGCGGGCTGCCGCCGAAACGCGACGGCGTGTGGCCGAAACGGAGGCCCGTGCGGTCGTAGCGGAGGACTACGCCCGCCTCACCCCCCGGGAGCGGGACGCGCGCAGGGTCGCCCGGATGATCCTCGCCCAGGGCGACGGCCGGCCCGAGGCCGTCGAGCTGTCCGCGATCGCGGAGGCCCTGAGCGTGTCCGTGTCCACCGCCTCGGAGCGACGCCGCGAAGCCGCCGAGCTCCTGGCCGCCGGCTACCAGCCGCTGTCCGAACCCGCCCTTGCCACCATCTCTGGGAGCGCCTGATGTTCTACGTGATTCTCGGAGGCGGTATCGCCGCTGCGGTCATCGCCACCCGTACCCGCCACACAGATCTGAGGGCAGTCGCCACGATCGCGGCGATCATCATCGCTCTGTGCTGCCTGCTCTTCCCGCAGTCGTGGTGACCACCGCCGCCGTACTCCTCTCCCCGCTCGCGGCTGCGAGCCCCCCGTATCCCGCTTCTGCGCTGAGGACTTCTGCATGCGCCATTTCGTCCGTGTTGCCCTCGTCGGCGGGGTCGCCGCCGTCGTCTCCGTCGCGTGCCCCCAGCTGCTGCCGCTGCTCGCTGCGGTCGTCGCCGTGTGGTGCCTCGCCCAGACGATGCCCCCACGCCGTCCCCGTCGCGGTGGCCGGCCGCCCGCGAAGGAGTCCCGGTGAGTACCGAGGCTGCCGGGCCTCCGGCCGCCGGGGACGACGGGGCGCCCGAAGACTGGTGGAACCGCCTGTACGAGCCCGCGTCTGCCCCCGAGCCGTCGCCCGTAGTGGCCGAGTCAGCCCAGCCGCCCGAGCCGGCTGTCCCGCCCACGCGGGAGATACCCGGCCTGTCCACGCTGGGCGGACAGCGGCAGCCTGAGCGGGGGCGCAGGCGCCGCCGCACCGCTCCCGTGCGGCCGGACTGCGCGCACGGCCGGGTGGAGCCCGTCCACTCCCTCGTGACCGGGGAGCTCCTCGCTCTGCTGTGTCTGCTCTGCGACGAGCAGCTCGACGTCCCCGCCCCGCAGCCGGATGCCCCCGCCCCGGGCGCAGCCCCGGCGCCGTACGCACCGGGGAGGCAGGACGGCCAGGAGCCGGACGCCCCGGCGGGGAAGCGCGCGCAGGGCCGGAAGTCGGGCCCGGTGGTCAGCCACCTCAAGCCCATCGCCTTCTCGGCGAGCGCCGGGCTGTTCGGGTACGGCGTCGGCCTCGTCTCCCTGCTGGGCAGCGCGCTCCCTGCTGCGGACCAGCACGCCTCACCCACGCTCGGCTCCCTCCTCTCCGTGAGTGGCTGCGTGGCGGCCTGGCAGCTCACCGCCGGCATGACGATCCGTCAGTCGCTCGAACTGGTGCTGCCCGTGCCCGCCTTCGTGAGCAGGGCCGTCATCTGCGTCGTGGCCGCCGGTGTCGCTCCCGGCGTGGCCCCGGGCGTGGTCGACGTCCTCAACCAGTACGGCGGCTACGTCGGGCTGGACCCCTCTGCGGTCGCGCTGCTGGCGACGGCCGGGGTCCTGTGCGGGGGCCTGTACTGGCTCGTCGACCGCCGCTTCCGCCACGCCTGGGCGCCAGTGCGGTGGCTGGCCCGCGTCCCCCTCGCCTCCGCTCTCCTCGCCGCCGCGCTCTACGCTCCCGGCACGCACTGAAAGGGCCCCTCGTGTACACGACCATGGCCGCCGCTCCCTCGCTGGGGCACGGCACCCTCCTGGGGTCGATCACCCTGAGCGGGCTCGCGGCGTGCGCGCTGCTCCTGCTGATCCTGGGCGTACGCGGCTCCGACACCATCAAGATCAACACGAAGCAGAAGGTCACCCTGTGGTCCCTGCTGACGGGGTCGCTGATGGAGGCCGCCGGCGGGAACTGGAACGACGTCATCACCGGCATCGGTTCCATCCCCGAGTCCATCAACGCCGAGTCCGGGTTCGGTGACTGGGGAGCGGCAGGGAAGGCCATCTTCCTCACGCTCGCCGCGTGGGGGCCGAAGTGGAAGCGGATGATCTGGCCGATGCTGTTCGGCCTGGCCGCGTCGGTGTACTGGATCAAGGCCGGCGGGATCGGCGCGGTCCTCCTCAACGCGGCCCGCACCACGCTCGGCAACCTGGGCAGCATGTGATGTCCGGCGACCGGTACACCCTCACCGCGCTGGCCCGCGATCTGGACGTCGGCAGCCGCCTCCTCGCACGCCGCGCCGCGCTACTCGCCGCGGCCGGCTACCGGCGATGCAGGACACTCGCCACGACCGGCCGCCCCGGCGCTCCCTCCGTACCGCGCACGCCGCCCGCGGCGGCGCCCTCCGACCGCACGCCAGGCGCTGAGGGCGGCACGGGTGGTGAGGGTGCGCCAGCGTCCGCCCCACCGGTGATGGCCCCCGCGAAGCAGGCAGGGAAGGGCCGCCGGGCAGCCGCGACCGCCAGGGCGCGCAGCGGGGCCGTGGACACCTGGCTGCTGGCCGGCCTCAGTGCCTGGGTCGCCTGGTGCTTTCTGCGGCGGCCGCTCGCCGCCGGTCTCCACGCCCTGGCCCCGGACATGGCCGTCCTCGCTCCGTTCGCCGCAGCGTGGTGGAGCGTCGCCGCGTGGCTCACCGCGCAGCACGACAAGCACCGCCAGGCGCAGCAGCCCGCTCCCGCCGACCCGGCGCCGGCCGACGGACAGCCCGACGGGGCGCCGACGCGGGAGGCCGTGCAAGCAGCGGAGCAGTGGCTGCACCACCTCGTCATCACCCGAGTCCTCAAGGCGGCACGGCAAGGATTCAAGGGCGTGCACCTCAACACGCTGCTGACGGAGCCCGGCATCCCCGCCACGTGGCGAGTGGGCACCCTCAAGGCGCACCTCGAGCGGCTGGCGATCCCCGTCAACCGGAACCTGAAGCTGAAGGGCGCGCCCGGGCCGACGTACGGGGTCCGGGCGGACGAGCTCGCTGCGGCGCTCGGCATGCCCCTCGAGCAGGCCGTCCTCGCCTACGCCCCGGTCCATCCCGACAGCCCCCTCCCCGCCCCCGAGCGGGCCTCGGAGGAGGGCCCCGCAGTACCCGCTGCGGAGGGTCCCGGCGGGCCGGCCGGGGAGGGGGTCCAGCCGGCCCCGTCCGGGGGCCTTCTCGCCCGCCTGCTCGGGGCGCTCACCGGCCCGGCCGCGCGCCCCTCCCGCACCCCCGATGCAACCCCTTCCCCGGCCGCGTCTCAGCCCAGGCCAGGAGGGGGGTAGACGCCCAGCTCACACGCCATCTACCGGCCTCATCTACCGACCGTCTACCGCTCCATCTACCGGCCGTCTACCGTCACACCCGGACCCCCTGCTGCCCAGCATTCAGAGAGCAGGCTGCGATGCCGTACCGCTACAACTGCCCCCGCTGCGCCATCACCTCCCCGTCCTACTGGGCCGAGGGCCGCGCACAGGAGTGGGGCGACGAGCACCGCGACGGGCGTCACGACGGCGGCCACCCCTACGGCGAACACGTCGAGCAGACACGCCTCGAACTCCCGGACACCGGCCAACTCGGTGCCCTGGCGTTCGTGGTGGCGCTGCTCCTGGTCGCCTTACTCGTTCAGGCCGTCTAACACCCGGGAAGAACAGGCTCCATGGCTTCGCAGCCCACCAGCACATCGATCGACCGCATCAGCACCTACCTCTACCCCCTCGCCGCCCTTCACGCGCCCAGCGTCATCGCGGAGGCCGCCGGTCTCCTCGACGCCTGGCTCGGCGTCCTCGACGAACGCGGCATCGACCGGCGGGCGGAGGGCCCGGGCTGGCTGGCGCAGGCCGCCGCCGAGACCGCCACTGCCCAGTACGGCAGGCCCGCCACCGACCGCTCCTCCGGAGAGCTCGTCGAGCTGCAACACGCACTCACCGGCGCGTTCCGGGACGAGGGCCTCACCATCGCCCACAGCGTCGTCCGCATGGGAATCGCCATCGAACCCGTCGACGGCGGCCCCCGCTGGGGCATCGCATGCTACACCGGGCTCGCGGTCGCCCTGTACGCCGACAGCGGCTGGGAACTGATGGTCAACCAGATGCGCACCAGGTCCTTCACGATCTACGCCCCGGCCACGGCCGACGGTGCGCGCGAGGTCGCGGCCCTCGTCGCCGGGATCGCCCGCGGCGACGTCAAGGACCCGTTCCGCGCCCGCCGCTGACCCGGCCCCACCCTCCCCGCACCCCGTTCAGCACTCACCTGGAGCACCGCGTGACCAGTACGACCACCCAACACGAGACGCCGGCCGAGGCCGAGCACGACCACCTGTACGAGGGGAAGACCATCACCCTCGACGAACTCGCCGCCCACCTCTCCTCGGTCGACCTCCTCCTGCGCCAGCTCGCCCGCGCCGCCGAAACACCCGCGACCCCGGTCGAGCTCGAGCCGACCATCGACAGCCTGCGGTCCCTGGCCGGCCAGGCCAAGGAGCACGCGCAGCGCCTCGCCTTCCTGGCGCGCATCGTCGAGGGGGACGTCCCCCTCGCGACCACCTTCCCCGGCGGCGACCCCTGGGGCGCGGCGGCCGTCGACACCGACCGTGACGACTACGGCGGTCCGGCCGTCATCCCGACCCAGTGGCAGCTGATCCGCGTCGCCCGCGACGCCCCGAAGACCGGCGCCACCACCTACCCGGAAGGGATGGCCGCCGTACCGCGGTCGGTCCTGATCGCCTGGGAGTCCAAGACGGCGATGGCCCGCCGCAACCGGGAACGCAACGCCGCGGTGGAGCGCGAGGTCCTCGTCATCGAGTGCGGCCGGTGCGAGGCGCAGCCCGGCGAACAGTGCAAAACCTCGAAGGGCTGGGCAGCCGAGCAGGCACACACCGGGCGGCGGCGGGAGGCCGAGGCACGCGTGGATGCCCGGCTCGGCTACCTCGGCCCGAACCCCGTCGCCCTCCCCGACGCCTGACCCCGGCCCGGCGAACCTCCCGGGCCGGTGGCGCACCGGCCCGGGACGTCGGCAGGGATGAAAGGACGAGACGTGACCACCCCCGACCCGTACGAGGTCAAGGCACGGATGCTGCGCGCCGTGGCCGCCGCCGGCCGTGTCCTGGCCGCGCAGATCGACGTCGCCGCCAACGCTGTCCTCGCGACGCAGTCCATGCGCGCCTGGGCCGCCGCCATGACCACGAGCGAGGCACACGAGGTAGCGGCGCATCCGGATCTGGCCGAGCTGAATGTCCAGATGGACGGCTTCTACGGGCCGTACGAGCCATGAGCGCCTGGACGCGTCTGATGCGGCGCCTGGCACGCCGATGTCCGATCCACGATCGTGCGTCCCCGCACACCGTCGCCCGGCTGGAAGCAGAACTCGGCATCGACACCCCCGCGCCGGGTGAGCAGCCGGGCGGCGGACACGATTTCGTCGCCACGTACACCAACCCGCGGATCATCGACTGCGGACTCGCCTGGTGCCAGCGGCGCCGGACACGCACGTGACCTGCCACCATGCCATATGACCCTTACCACCAGCAGCACACCGGGGACAACGCCGCTCGCCGTGCACCTCGTAGCAGGACTCAACCCGCACGCCCAGGCGGCGGCCGAGGCCGCGAAGCGGGAGGAGCGGGCGCTCCGGTACGAGGCGCTCGTCCGGTGGCTCCAGGTCGATGCCGAGACTGCGGACAGCATCCTGGCCCGAGTACGTGAATCGCCCCTCAGCGGGAACCTGTCGGAGGACGACCTGTACGCGGAGGCGCGCCGTTGCCTGTACGAGCACGTCGCGGGCCACCCGTACGCTCCGTTCGTCCCGTCGGGCATGTTCGACATGCAGTGAGCGGAAGTGTCCGTACGGGCACCTTGACCGCTTTCAAGATCGGGAACGCCTCGAGCGAGCGCCTCGGACTGAGGAGCTGTGCACCGACTCGCTCACCCTGCAGGGGGTGTATGCGACTGCACGAGAGGCCACACCGATGTCTACCTGGACTGTGCATGAGGGCGATGCCCTCACCGTCCTCCCCACCCTGGACACCCCAGTTGACGCGGTCATCTGCGATCCGCCGTACAACTCTGGCGGCCGCACGATGACGGAGCGGACCAGCCGCACCGCCCGCGAGAAGTACCTCACCAACGGTGGCAGACGGCATGGCTTCGACCTGGGCGACTTCACCGGCGAGAACCGAGACCAGCGGTCCTACGCCGCCTGGCTGGCCATGGTCCTCGCTCACGGGTACCGCCTGACCCGCCCCGGCGGGGCGGCGCTAGTCTTCACCGACTGGCGTCAACTCCCCGCTACGACCGACGCGCTGCAGGCCGCCGGCTACACCTGGCGGGGCATCGCCGTCTGGCACAAGCCGATCGCCCGCCCCCAGCCCGGCCGGCTCAAGCAGGACTGCGAGTTCATCGTCTGGGGAAGCCACGGCGCGATGATCCCCGGCAACCAACCCGTCTACCTGCCTGGCCACTTCACTGGCAGCCAGCCACGAGGCCGCGACCGGATCCACATCACCCAGAAGCCGATTGAGGTCATGCAGCAGCTGGTGCGGATCGTGCCGCCCGGTGGGACCGTCCTCGACATGTTCGCCGGGGCTGGCACCACGGGCGTGGCCGCGCTCTTGGAGGACCGCTCCTTCATCGGCGTCGAGCAGTCAGCCACCAACGCCGCCGCAGCGCGTGAGCGGTTGACCGCGGTCGCCCCGCATGCCGGCGCGTAGCCCGTACGGGTGAGTGCGCGCGATCCGCTCATGATGCGGGAACGGTTCTGCCATGCTGAGGTCAGCCTTCTCGCTGGCGGCCTGGTATCCGGCACGGAGCCTCTCCGCGAGCGGCAGGGTGAGCAGCTCCCACATGAAGCGGGTGACGCGAAGAGAAGGGTGTCCGGTCCCGACCTACAAGTCTCGTGACCGGCGGGCTCCGCAAGCCTCAAGAGCGGTCTCTGTCACCCCACCACAGAAGGTTCCCCGGGACCGAGCCACGGCAGGCGGCGCGCCCCGGGGAACCGCCCCAACCGGATGCCGGCCAGCCCTGCGATCCCCCCCCGCAGTAGGCAGGCCGGCATCCGGCATTACCGCATCTGGGATCCATTGCGCCGCAGATCCCGGGAACTGGCGGCCAGGAGAGTCCGCGACCGGCAGGCTGCGGTCCGCTCACGATCACGTCCCCGGGGGATCAATGCGCCGCAACACCGCTGTCGCTCTGACCTGTTCTGCTGTGCTCCTAACCGCCACGGCGTGCACGTCAGAATCGCCGACCTCTGCCAGCGGGGAGGCAGCCACGTACGCTCCCGGCAGCATCGAAGCACGCTGCCGGGCACAGCACTGGCCCCAGCGCATGCCGAACATCTCGAATCAGGCATTCGACCCGGTGAGTAAGCAGTTGCGCTGCTTCGACAACCTCAAGGCCCTGGCTCCGGACGGCCACGACGTCATGAACGCTCCGGCCGACGAAGCCCACTTGTGGACCATGACGACCAGCCACCCGGGCGCCGGTGCCCAGGTACGCCGGACGACGCCCATCACGCTCATGCTCCGTCCCCACGGCATCTGAGCAGCTCCTGACGGAGCGTGTCATTCCACGCCGTCTGTTGCACAATGCGTGACAGGTGCGGCAAGATCGAAGCGCCTTGACGCGGCGCTTCACCGTGACCGGCCTCGCCTCCACGCGGCGGGGCCGTTCGCGTACCCGCCGACTTCCTTCCCGCCCGCCACTCCATGGGGAGGCCCCGCATGCCGACTCCGACCCCGTGTCTCGGCCCCTGCAACACGGCATGGCGACGCGCCGAGCGCGAGCAGCTGGTTCGGACCGAGGACGTCCCGCACGGCATCCCGGTCGTCTGGGGAGAGCCCGTGCACTGCACCGGGTGCGTCGCCCGCGCCCGCCGTCACCTCGCCGAGCTGACCGAGCTCCTGGTCGCCGTCCAGCTCGAGCCGCTCTACGGGCAGCGAGGCGTACCGACCGCGACGCTGAACAGTGCCCCGACCGCGACAACGCCGTGGCCCGGGCAGGCCGCCCGCCTCCTCGTCGACCACATCGCCGGCGGCCTCGCCGAGATCGCCGCCGACACCCGCCGCCTACGCGGCCTGGGCGAGCATCCCGTCCACGAGCCCGGCGTACGCGAGGGCCAGTGGATCAGCAGCACGGTCCGCCTCCTGGACGCCCACGCCGACTGGCTGCTGCAGGAACACCCGCTCGCCACCGAATCCCATGACCCGGTGCGTACCGGCCGCGACGTCACCCCGTCGGGGAACCCAGCCGCGCAGATCGCCGGGTGGCACCGCCAGGCCACCCGCTTCACCGGCCGCGACCAGGCCCCCGAGACGCGACGGTTCGCTCCCTGCCGACGGTGCGGCGGCCCCTGGCTCACCGAGTCCCGCGACCTGCGCCTCGTCGACGACCAGCCCTACATCGAGTGCCAGGATCCCGACTGCGGACTCCTGATGACCCACCAGGAGTACAGCCGCTACGTCCGCGGCCTCGCCGCCGACGCCGCCGCGGAGCAGCGCGAGTGCGACGCGCCGGAAGAAATCGCAGCTTGACGCGCTGCGCGTCACGCATGATGCTGAGCGCGGATCAGTGCGTCCACATCCAGAAGGCCTCGCAGCGTGCGGGGCCTTTGCCATGCCCCCCCTCTTCGTGCGCGCACCGGAGGTGCCCCCTCATGGATCTCAGCGGCGACCTCCAGACCACGCTGTGGACCACGGCCCAGGCCGCTGAAGCCGCCGGCGTCGAGGCCAACGTCATCAGGAACTGGAAGTACCGAGGCCACCTCAAGCAGGCGCGGAACGCCCGCGGCAACCTGCTGCGCAACGCGGCGGGCCAGCCACTGTTCCGCGCGATCGACGTCATCCGCGCCGAGAAGGCCACGCGCGAGCGGGCGCGCCGTACCTACCGGATGCCCGTAGCCGCCGCGCGCTGACCACTACCGCCGTCCCCTCCACGATCTCCCGCCCGGTGGCGCGCCAGCCACCAGGTGGGACGGACCGCCGCCAGCGGCGCTGAGGGTCGCCGCCCGGCGGCGGTCCACCCCCCTGTTCTTGCCGCCAGGCCGAGGCCCCCCGCCCCCGGGGGCCGCTTCCGGCTCCTGGACCGGCGAGCGCGGCCCACCGGGGACAGGGGCCGCGGACCGGCTCGGCGTGAGCGGACGCGCCGAGCCGGCCACACCTACTCCTCTCGCGGACCAGGCGTGCACGGGCCCTGCCCGCGAGAGGCCAGCCAGCCCACAGCACAAGACGGGGTGAGCGGGGATGCAGGAGCACACGGTGCAGCAGCTCGCCGCCGGACCCCGCGCCGGAGCCTGGGTCTACAGCGGCGGCGGCGACCGCGACGGCCGGTACATCGAGTGCTGCGCCGACGCCGCACGCAAAGTGATGGCGCTCCCGGTGGGACGCCGGACTGCCAGTCCGGACTGGCAGGACATCGGCCACCCCACCCCCGAGGCGGCGTACGCGCACATGCGGGCCGTCCTCCTCGACCGGCTTGTCCTGTCCAAGGAGATGGCCGGCTGGTCTGGCTGCCAGGCACCCGAGGGCGACGGCATCTGCAACACCCCGACGACGAAGCATGCCGTGCTGCCCGGGCTGGTCTTCCACGCGCCGCTGTGCGATGCCCACCGCACCCGCCAGACCGTTGAGGCGATGTGGGACGGCCCCGGCGACCGCATCAGCTCCTGGTAGCCCGTGGCGCGCCCTCATCGTCCGCCCGAACCACCCGATGGAGACCGCCCATGCCCGAACAACTCACCCCACCGCGGGCGCCGGCGTCCGCACTCGAGGCCGCCCAGCTCCTCGTCGACCAGGGCGAGCACGTGCACTACGTCGCCGAAAGCCAGTCCCTCTGCCTGTCCGCCCACTGCCCACCGGACCCGGTATGAGACCGGTCGTGCAGACGATCTTCCACGACGATCCCGACGGCCGCCCCGGGAACTGCCTCCAAGCCTGCATCGCCAGCCTCCTGGACTTGCCGCTCGACGACGTCCCCCACTTCCTGCTCCACGCCGACTGGACCGCCGCTCTCCAGGAGTTCGTCACCGCGCACGGCCACCGGCTGCGCATGCAGCCACCCGACACGCACTGCGCGTACGGCATGGCCTGGGGGCCCTCCGAGCGCGGCGTACGGCACGCCGTCGTCTGGGCCGACGGACACATGGCCCACGACCCCCACCCCTCCCGCGCCGGTCTGCTCCACGTGACCGAGCTGCTCACCCTCACCCCGCTCCCGTAACCCGGAGCACCGCCCGCATGTCCTGGAGGACCCTCCATGCTCCAGCCGCCGCCCGGCCCCGCCGTGTTCTGGCCACCCTCGGCACCGCAGATCGGCCATCGCGTCTTCTACCGCCTCAGCGCCGCCGACGTCCGCCTCATCACCCGGCAGCGCATGCCCCTCGGAATCCGCGCCGCCGCTGTCCGTACGGACGATGTCCTGCCCGCGGTCATCGTCCGCGTCAGCGGCGACGGACCCCAAGCCCCGTGCAACCTTTCGGTGTTCCTCGACGGGCCGGACCAGTACTGGGCGCAGCAGGCCGTCTGCGGTGAGACGGCGGGCTGCTGGGCGTGGCCGACCAGTCCGGGAGTCTGAGATGGCCTCCATCTGCTCCACCGTCCTCTTGCCGTGCCCGGTGTGCGAGGAACCCATCCGGCTCGAGGTCGCCCCCGGGCGGATCGTCGATGGCGCGCTGCAGTTCACCATCAAGGGCGATGCCCTCCGGGAGCACCTGCAGCAGGCACACCCGCAGCCCAAGCCGCGGTCGGTCACGCTCGAGGCGGCCGGCTCCGCACCTTCTCCGGGCGCAATCACGGTGCACGTCCACCAGCCGCCGCCGGACGACGGTGGGGCGCTGTCCGCCGCATACCGCCGCACCGTGGCGGAGCGGTGGAGGCGAGTCTGATGGGGCGTGCCCGGCGGCGCCAGCAGCGCCGGCAGACAGTCAAGTACCTCTTGGACGGGGCGCCGCGGGAGGCGGTGTGCGGGCAGGCCAAGGCCGCCGCCCGGGCGCGCGCCGCCCGTACCGCCCCCGCGCCGGAGGGCCCGCCGAAGGGCGATCGGAGCGTGAAGGAAGCAGCCCGGCAGATGCAGGCCGCTACCGGGCGCCCCTACGGGGAGTGCCTCGCCCAGATCAGAGCAGAACGCGCCGCCCCGCCCCAGCGCAACGGTGAGGGCGGTGAACCGTGAGCCGATCCCGTGCGGACGTGCCGCACTCCAGTGAGCTGCGCATGGTCATCCGGCGCGCCGACGGCACCGTCGTCGACCACGGGGTCGTCGCCGCGCAGTACGCGAGCCGCTGGCGGCAGGCATGGTGGCAACTGGTCGGCCGGCACCGCGCCCGGCGACGCATCGCCCGTTCCAACCGCAACCGAAGGAGCATGAGATGAGCGCCGTCGTCACCGCCAAGGGGCGGGAGATCATCGCCAGCCGTATGAAGGGCTCCACGCCCTCGCAGGCCGAGCCGCTCAACCTGGCCTGGGGGAACAACCCCGCCGGCCTCACCGCGAGCGACAAGGATGTGGCGCTGTTCAAGGAGGCGTCGGAGTCGCGGGTGGCGGGGACGTCGTCCATCGTCACGACGACCACCCCGAACGACACCTACCAGGTCACCGGCACGTTCACGTCGGGCAGTTCGCAGTCGATCGCGGAGGTCGCGCTGTCGGACTCCGCGTCCAAGCCGACCGCGGTCGACAGCGTGCAGGCCGGGTCCGCCATGATCGGCTCCACCTCGGCGACCACGCTCGTCGTGGCCAACGGGGCGAACTTCTCGACGAACCAGTACATCCAGATCCGCACCGAGGTCATGAAGATCACGGGCATCAGCACCAACACGCTGACCGTGACGCGCGCGCAGAACGGGTCGACGGCGATCTCCACCATCGCCTCGGGCGACGTCGTCACCGGCGGCAACATCCCCGGCGTCTCCAACGTCACCAACGGCAGCCTGGCCTTCCACGCCGAACACGGCGCCCAGAACCTCGCCTCCGGCGACCAGGTCGCCTACACCCTCAGCATCCGCTTCTCCTGACCAGCTGCTAGCCACACAGACAGGGGGCAGCTGTGGCCAGGTTGTGGACGTGCGGGTTCGAGCTGCAATCGGCCACCGGCGGGGTCGAAGTCTCAGAGGTATCGGCGAGCGCGCCGACGCTCTCGACCACGGTGCACCGGGCCGGTACGGCGTCGATGCGGTTCAACCCGTCAGCCACCGTCCAGTACGCCAGCCACCAGTTCGCCGCCACCTCGTTCGTCGGGCACGTCTACTTCCGGATCTACCTGTACGTGGCGACGATGCCGACCGTCGACACGATCATCCTGGCCTCCTGCGACGACCTCGGCACCAGCGCGGGCCGCTCACCGCGACTCTTCCTCAAGACGAACGGACAGCTCCAGACCTCAACGGGATCAGGGTCCTCCCACACCTACGTGGGCGGGTCCTCGGCGACGCTGAGCACAGGCCAGTGGTACCGGGTGGAGCTGGAGTACGACTCCGCCAACGACATCCAGCACGCCTACCTCGACGGCACCGACTTCTCCGGCGCCGTCTCCGGCGTGGGGTTCACCAGCTTCGAGAACTGCGTGATCCGCTTCGGCGCCTTCACCGACGCCCCCGCCGGCTCCACCAGCTGTGACCTGTACATCGACGACGTCGCCGTCAACGACAACACCGGCTCGGCACAGAACGGCCTGCCGGGCGCGGGCAACATCGTGCACATGGTCCCGGCCGCGGCCGGCGACAACAACGCGTGGGCCACAGCCGTCGGCGGCACCGCAGGCACTGCGAACAACTACACGAGGGTCAACGAGGTCCCGCCGAACGACTCGACCAGCTACAACCAGACCACCGCGACCGGCACCGCGACGATCGACGACTTCGCGGTCTCCTCACCGGCCACCGCCGGAATCGGCGCCGCCGACGCGATCTCCCTGGTCCAGGTCGGCGCCCGTGTCGGCTCGAGCGCGACGACCACTGCCTCCGTCGTCTACCGCATCAAGTCCCAGACCGTCGGCACCGTACTCGAAGGCACCTCGGTCACCGTCAACCTCAACGGCTGGGCCACGCACACCAACAACGCCATCCGGCCGTACCAGCTCACCTCGTACACCGACCCGCAGGCCGGCGGCGCGTGGACGACGTCCTTGCTGAGTACTGCCCAGATCGGTTACCGCACGGACGTCTCCCAGTCCAGTACCCGCCGGGTCACCGCGCTCTGGGCGCTCGTCGAGTTCATCCCGAGCCAGACCACCCAGATCAGCCTCGGTGCGACCACCGCGCTCACTGCTGCCCCGGGTCGCTCGGCGGCACTGGCGAGAACCTCCACCACGTCCACTGTCGGAGCCGGCCGGCGGCAAGCCCGAATGCCGCGCGCCGTGACGTGCACCCCCAGCCCGGCAGCGAGACGGACGGGGGCCATTCCCCGGGCCGGTGTCGTCGCCACCGCGGCGTCGACCAGGCGCAGCGTGACGCTCGCCGTGCTTGCCGCGCTCGCCCAGACCGTCGGTGCCCTGCGCCGGTCGACGGCACGCACCCTTGTGGCCGTGGCGTCCATGGCGCCCGCGATCCGGCGTAGCAGTGCCCTCACCGGGCTGCCGGCCCTCGTGGGGGCGGTGCCGGGCGCCGGTCGGCGGCTGGCGCTGCCGTACGCGGCGGGCGTCGCGGGGCAGGGCACTGTCGCACGGACCGGCCGGGTACAGCGGGCAGCGGCGGCTGTCACGGCGGCCGGCATGGACTTCGGCCGCCGGATCACCGTCGCGGTTCAGGCCGCCCTGGCCACCGCGTCCCGTCTGGCGCGCGGGGTCGGCGTCGCGCGCCAATCGCCCGTGGCCAGTGACGCCTTGGCTGCCAGGCGGACGGGTCTGGTGCGGACCGTGGCGGTCGCGGCCGCCGGCAGCGCGGCCAGAGCCGGGCAACTGGTCCGCGCTGCCGTTCTCCAGCCGGCCGCCGGGCAGAGCCGCAGGACGTCCCTGGCCCGCCCCGCGCAGGTGACCGTCGGCGCCGGTTGGCCTCTGCGCCGGACCAGGCTGACCGAGGCCGCCACCCTCACCGTGAGCGGCCACACGTCCCGTATCCTCGCCGTCGCCCGGGCCGCTCTCGTCACCGCCGGCCAGGCCATGCAGCGCACGACCGGCCTGGCCCGGATCACGGCCGCCGGCGCGAGCGGGGCAGTCGGCCGGACGCTCGCCCTGAGCGCGCACCGCGCCACCGCGCTCCTGAGTGCGGCCGCGTCACGCGGCACCTCCTACAGCCGTGAGCTGGCGGCCGAGGTACAGACCGTCGCCGCCTCAACGATCAGCCAGGTCGCCCGCGGCGTCATGCTGGCCGCCGACGTCGCCACGGCCGCCCTCACGGCCCGCGCCGGCCGCCTCTACACCGCGGCCCTCCTCGCTCCGGCAGGGGTGGTCCGGCGGGCAGCGGGCATGCGTGCCACGGCCACCGCCGTGACCAGCACGGCGGCCGGCCGGCTGACAGACCTCGCTGCCCGGGCCGTCACGGCTCTCGCCGCCGGGACCGCCCGGCGTACCGGGCTCGCCCGGGCCGGTGAGACGGGCGCTGCCGGCGGTGCGGGCCGGGCTGTGCTCCTCGTCCAGCAGGCCACCACCGCAGCGACGGGAGCGACCCGACGCGCCTCCGCTCTGACACGGCGCGCAGTCCTACTCCTGACGGCCGGGGCTGGCCGGGGCGCACGGCTGGGGGCGGCGGCCGCCGTCGCGGCAGCAGGCGCGCTGCGGCGGTCGACCGGCTTGCTGCGGTCCGTGTCCGTCCACGCCGACGCCACCGCGCAGCGCGGGGGCACCGTCGGCCTGATGGCCACGCTCACCACCCCCGTGAGGCTGGCCCGTGCCGTCGCGCTCCAGCGGGTCGCGACGAGCGTCACCACCGTCGTCGCGCGGCGCGCGGGTGCTCTCGCCCGGGCCACGACGTCCGGCGCCGTGGCGCGGGCCACCCGTGCGTTCGGCCACGCCTTCGCTGCTGCCGTATCCCTGTCCGGCAGTGCCGTAGTGGAGGGGGCGGCCCGCCTGGCCATCCAGGCGGCGGTCACGGTCGGCGGCGCAGTGGGCCGTGGCATCGCGCTGTGGTGCCCTGCTGGAGTGACGACGGCGGCCGGCCGGGCCCGCCGCACCTCCCTGGCCGCGTACCAGGCGGTGGTCCTCGCCGTGGCCGACAGCCGCTCGGGCCGCTACTTCACGCTCGTTTTGCAGACCGTCGCCGAACTCGCGGGCGCCCTGGCCGCGGTGCGCGGCAACCTCCGCCGCCTGGCCATCGCCGTACGCGGCCCGTTCACCCGCTGGCGCGCTGATGACCGCCCGGGCCGCTGGCGGTCCCGGCTCACCGGGGGTCGCTGGGACGCCGACAACTGACCCTAGGACGGGGTGGCTGTGCAGAGCATCGACCGTGACTCCCGGGAGTACGTCCAGGCCGAGGTCACCGCCACCGTGCAGGGCCAGCCGTACGACCCGACCACGGACGTCGTCGAGTTCGCCGTCACCGAGATCGGCGCCCGCCCCGACGTCTGGTACCCGGGCGGCTGGGACGGCACCCAGCCCATCGTCGGCACCACCGGCACCTACCGCGCCCAGTTCCTCGTCGGCCCCGGCAGCACGGGCCCCACCCTCACCCGGGGCCGCTACACGGTGTGGATCCGCATCACCGACAACCCGGAACAGCCCGTCATCCCCGTCGGGCAACTCACCGTCACCTAGCAACCGAGGAGGCAGGCGTGGTCACCCTCACCCCGCCCGAACCCCACCAGCCCACCCCCACCCCGGCCCCGGGGCTGCCGGTTCCCTCCGGGCCCGCCTGCGTCCTGTGCGGGACCGCAGCCGTCGTCCACTGGCAGCGCCGCCCCACCGACGACGAACTCGCCGCCCACCACGACCTCCTGCAGCAGCGGCACGCCCGGGCACGCGCCCTCGCCGACCCCCAGCACGCGCTCCCCGAGCCCCCACCGCTGCCCGGGTCGCAGGAGCTGACGCAGACGGTCTACGCCTGCGGACCGCACGCCATCACCCTCGACGCCGCCGCCCGCATCCACCTCTCCTCCTGCACCGCCCCCAACGAGGCCGACCTCCCCGGCTGCGACTGCACCCCCGAACCACTCCCGCCGATCGAGGAACTCCCCGGCGAGCAGCCGCAGCAACTGCCGGAGCACTGGGTGCCGGGTGGCCAGTGATGGCCAACCACACGAACAACCTCGCGACGCCGACGGAGAAGCGGCGCTGCACCGCGCACAAGAAGACCAAGGACGGCTCGAAGGGGCCCCGCTGCAAGGCGTGGGCCCTCAAGGGCCAGACCGTCTGCCGCGTCCACGGCGGCGCGGCCCCGCAGAACCTCGCCGCCGGCGAACGCCGTGTCACCGAGCAGCGCCTGGAGGAGGAGACCCGCCGGGCCCTGGCCCGCCTGGACGTCCCCGCGGTCGAGAACCCGCTCACCGCCCTGTCGGAGCTTGCCGGACAGGTCATCGCGTGGAAGGACGCCCTGGCCGAGCGGGTCAACGAGCTGCGCTACATCCGCTACAGCGACGAGAAGGGCGCCGAGCAGCTGCGTTCGGAGGTCGCGCTGTATGAGCGGGCGATGGACCGCAGTGTCACGGTGCTGGGCACGATCGGCCGGCTCCGGATCGACGAGCGGCTCGCCGCGATCAGCGAGCAGCAGGCGAACATCGTGATCGGGGCGATCGAGGCCGCGCTCGCTCATGCCGGTGTGACGGGGCCAGCCGCCTCGGCGGCCAAGGCCGTGGCGGCCCGGCACCTGCGGGCGGTGTAGGCGAGGTCTGGCCGTGGACTTCCTCGCTCTCGCCGCGGACCGGATCGACGAAGACCTGGAGCGGGAGCGGAAGGCCGAGACGTACGCGGCGCAGCCGGGCGAGTGGGCGCGCGACAAGCTCGGTGAGCACCTGTGGTCCAAGCAGCTCGAGATCGCCGAGTCCGTGCGGACGAACCGGTTCACGGCCGTCCACTCCTGCCACGGCTCCGGCAAGAGCTTCAGCGCGAGCCGGCTGGTGTGCTGGTGGCTGGACACCCACCCGCCCGGCCAGGCGCGCGTGGTCACCACGGCGCCGACCGGGGACCAGGTCAAGGCGATCTTGTGGTCCGAGATCAACGGCGCCTGGGTGAAGGCCGAGCAGCGCGGCGAGCTCTTCATCGGCCGGGTCAACGAGACCGACTGGAAGTACGGCAAGCAGCTGATCGCCTTCGGCCGCAAGCCGTCCGACTACAACCCTCACGCCTTCCAGGGCATCCACGCCAAATTCGTCCTCGTGATCCTGGACGAGGCGTGCGGGGTGAACAAGCAGTTCTGGACCGCCGCCATGTCCATCGCGACGGGCGAGCACTGCCGGATCCTCGCGATCGGCAACCCCGACGACCCGGGCTCCCATTTCGCCCGCGTGTGCCAGCCGGGCTCGCGCTGGAACACCATCCACATCAGCACGTTCGACACCCCCAACTTCACCGGCGAGCCCGTGCCGGACGAGCTGCGGCCGAGTCTGGTCAGCCAGGCCTACGTCGACGACATGCGCGACGAGTTCGGCGAGACCTCCCCGACCTACATCAGCAAGGTGCTGGGTGAGTTCCCGGACGAGGCCGAGGACGGCGTCGTCCGCCTCTCCGCCCTGCGCGCCTGCCACGCCGAGCGTGAGGAGACGCGGCCGGCCGCGGAGCAGGTGCCGCACGAGCTCGGCATCGACATGGGCGGGGGCGGCGACGAGACCGTCGTCTGGGAGCGCCGCGGGATGGTCGTCGGCCGCCGGTGGGGGTTCCGGGAGAAGGACCCGGTCAAGGCGACCGCGCGCCTCCTGGAGATCATTCAGCAGGTCAAGCCGACCGCCGTGAAGATCGACTCCATCGGGATCGGCTGGGGCATCGCCGGCAACCTCCGGGAGAAGGGCCTCAGGGGCGAGCACCAGGCCGTCATCGTCCCGGTGAACGTCTCCGAGAAGTCGTCGGAGCCGGAGAAGTTCCCGCGCCTGCGGTCGGAGATCTGGTGGCGTGTGGCCCGGCAGTTGTCGGAGGACCGGTCCTGGGACCTGTCCGAGCTGGAGGAGAAGCACCGCGAGCAGCTCGTCACACAGCTCACCGCCCCGAAGTACAGCATCGACGCGGCCGGCCGGACCGTCGTCGAGCCCAAGGACGAGACGAAGAAACGCCTCGGCCGCTCCCCGGACGACGCCGACGCCCTCATCCTCGCGTTCTACACCCCGCCCGGCGGCGCCGAGCAGTCCATGGACTGGCTCCGCGAGTACGCCGCCGCCTGACCCTCCAAGGGAGCACCCTCTCGTGACCATCCGGTCCGCCCTGCGGCGCCCACCGCCCGGCCTCGCCCCACGCTGCCCCTGCCACCAAGCCGGCACGCTCTTCCGTGTCCTGCTGTGCCGGGCGCACCCGGGGCCGCTGGTGTGCGGGCGGCGCTGGTTCACCCGCGGCCCCGCCGCCCACGCCGCCGCCGACCTCGAGCGCGCCGCGCACGAGGCGCTGTGCACGACCGGCCTCTACACCGCCGCCGGCATGTAGCCCGGGGCCCGACACCGATCGAGGGGGTGCTCGTGGGCAAGAAGCGTCGCCGGCCGGGCCAGCTCAACAAGGCCGCCGCCCCTGCGGGGGCTGTGACGTTCAGCCCGGACCAGGTCGCGGCGCTCCTGGCCAACCAGCAGCGGCTCGGCGGGCAGACCACCGGCGTCTTCCCGCCGCTGCCGCGTACTGACCCGCCTGTGGCGTTCGGGCCGGGGGTGCCGCTGTTCCCGGCGGCGATCGACCCTCCCCGCGCGGACAGCGGGCGCCCGGAGCCGCGCTTCAACGAATACCCGGTCAGCTCCAACCTGCCGGGGATGTCGGACCGGCTCGTGCCGTGGAAGGTGTTGCGGGACGCGGCCGACTCCGGCGGCCTGCCCCGCCGCTGCATCGAGATCCGCAAAGCCGAAGTCGCGTCGCTGGGGTGGACGATCCGCCTCACCGAGAAAGCGGTCGAGCGCGCGCAGGACGCCTCCGGGCAGCCCGACCACGAGGTCGCCACCGCGCTGCGCGAGCAGCACTCTCCGGACATCACCCGCTGCATGGAGTTCCTCGAGCGCCCCGACCGCGGGCAGGGCGAGACCACCACCGACTGGCTCGGCAAGCTACTTGAGGAGCACTTCGTCCTCGACGCCCTCGCGATCTACCCCCGCCGCACCCTCGGCGGAGACCTGTACGCGCTGGAGGTCCTCGACGGCTCCACCATCAAGCCGTTGCGGGACTACCGCGGCGGCCGGCCCCTCCCCCCGCAGCCCGCCTACCAGCAGCTCCTGTGGGGTTTCCCGCGCGGCGAGTTCGTCGCCGACACCGCTTCCGACGGCCAGGTCCTCAACGGCTATCCGGCAGACCAGCTCGTCTACCGGCGCCGCAATGTCCGCGCCCACACCCCGTACGGGTACAGCGCGGTCGAGCAGTGCCTGGAAGACCTGGACGTCTGGCTCAAGCGGCGCTCCTGGATCAAGGCGGAGTACACCGACGGCACCGTCCCCGCCGGCCTCGTCACCAACTCCGGTGCCTCCGGGTGGACTCCGGCGCAGATCAAGGAGTACGAGACCTACCTCAACGACGCCTACGGCGCCGCCGGGGCCCGGCACCGGCTGCGGATCCTGCCCCCGGGCATGGACCTGGGACAGCAGTCCGACGCCTCCGAGCGGTACAAGCCCGAGTACGACCTGTTCCTGATCAAGCTCCTGGCCGCGCACTTCGACACCACGATTGCGGAGCTGGGGTTCACGGAGCAGGGCGGGCTGGGGTCGACGGGCTGGCACGAGGGCCAGGCTTCCGTACAGCGCCGCAAGGGGACTCTGCCGACGACCCGCTGGCTCGAGGAAGTCGTCACGGACGTCCTGCGCCTGCACGCGGGGATGAGCCCGGACCTGGAGTTCGTGTTCCTCGGGCTGGAGGAGGAGGACGAGGCCGCCGCCGACGCAGTCGACGAACAGCGCTTCAAATCGGGCCGGCTCACCCTCAACGAGACCCGCGACAGGGCGGGGAAGCCCCGGTACGACTTCCCGGAGGCGGACAAACCCATGCTCGTCACCACGCGGGGCGTCGTCTTCCTCGAGGGAGCCGCCGAACAGGCCGCCGCGGGCACCGTGGTCGGCCCAGCCAACACGCCCGGGGAAACACCCGACGACGCCGACGCCGCAGACGACACCGGCGACGAGGACGGCCAGGAGCAGGACGACAGGGAGGCGGAAGACGAGGGTGGTGAGCCGGATGCGGTGAAGGCGGAGCTCGCCGCCTACCGGCGCTGGGCCCGCCGCAACCCGCGCCCGCGGCGTCGGTTCCGGTTCACGGTCGTCACCAAGGCCGACGCTCCCGACGTCAATCAGGAGTTCGTCCTCTTCGCCGACCCCGCCGACGGTGGTGGTGCCGGCCCAAAAGCGTCATCTTCCCCGGATATTGACCGTGTCCGGGATTGGCCCGGCTGGGAGGCCGACATCAAGGCGGCCGCCTACTGGAAGCGGCACCTGATCCGGGCCATGGCGGGCGCCGTCGACGCGCGGCTGATCGCCGAGCGGTGGATCGCCCAGCGCGGCATCACCGTCAAGGCGGACGAGCCCGACCTCAGCGGTGTGCAGCGCGGCCCCGAGCCGACTCCGAACGGGCACACCAGGCCGTGGGACGATGCGATCGGCTGGCTCAACGCCCAGGACGTCAACCTCGTCGACGCGCTGTGGGTCATCCGGGAGATCCAGACCGACGGCTACATCATCGGCCAGAACGCGGCCACGTCGGTCCTGGCCGGGCAGTCCACCGTCGACTGGTCCGGGTGGCGGCCCGGCGACAAGGACGCCGCCCGCCTCGTCGCCAACAACGGCGCCACCAACGGGCTGCAGACCCTCCTCGACGACGCAGGCCTCGTCATCCGCAACGTCGCCGCAACCCGCATGAACCGGTTCGCGAAGATCCTCTCCGACTCCCTGGCGCGCGGCGACAGCGCGGACACCCTCGCCGTGTCCATCACCCACCTCATGCGGGACCCGGCCTGGGCCGAGCGCGTCGCCGTCACCGAGATCGCCCGCGCTGTGTCCGCCGCCACCCTGTTCACCTACCGGGCCAACGGCATCCGGCAGAAGTCGTGGCTGACCGCCGTCGACCAGCGGGTCTGCCCGGCTTGCACCACCAACGAGGCCGCCGGCGCCATCGGCATCAACGCGCCGTTCCCCAGCGGCCACCAGATGCCCCCAGGGCACCCCTCATGCCGGTGCGCGCTCCTGCCCGAGGGCCTCTTCGGCACCTGACCCCCGGCCGGCCCGCGCGGCGGGCGCGTGCACGAAAGGACGACCGATGGACCCGAACCAGGGGCTCACCTTCGCGTGGGCGCCGATCACCAAGTCGGAGGAGCAGGACGACGGCACGTTCATGGTCTACGGGCCCGCCGCGTCCTCCCACCTCGACCGCGACAGGCAGCGCCTGAACGCGGACTGGCTGGACAAGGCGATGCCGGCCTGGTTCAGCGAGGGGGCGAACGTCCGTGAGCAGCACGATGCGAAACGGGCGGTCGGTGTCGGCGTCGGCCTCACGAAGGGCGACGGCGACACCGGTCACCTCCTGGCCGCGCACATCGTCGATCCGGTGGCGTGTCTGAAGGTGAAGCACAAGGTCCTCAAGGGGTTCAGCGTCGGGATCAAGAACCCCAGGATCAAGGTCGGGAAGGCGGACGCTCCGGGCGGTGAGGTCGTCGGAGGGGACATCGTCGAGGTATCCGTCGTCGACCGGCCCTGCAACCCGACGACCACGTTCGAGATCGCGAAGGCCGACGGCGCCGACGGCACGCTCGAGGCGGTCGAGGGCGCCCTCCTGGTGGAGAAGACGGACGCAGCTGCCTTCGGGATCCCCGAGGACGTCTACGAGCAGCTGCCCGACGCGGTACGCACGGCGCTGACGAGCCTGGCCGACGCCGGCGCAGCAGTCGTCGCCGAGGCCGCCAAGACCGACGCCGGCACCCGGTCGCCGGTGGTGGTCTCGTCTCCGTCGTTCCTGATCAAGGTCGACGGGGGCCCTGTCTCGGAGGAGCTCATCCGGGGCCTGGTCGACGAGCGTCTCGCCGAGCTCGGCAAGGCCGACCTCACCGCCGCAGGCCGGCGCCGCGCGGCGAGTGCGGGTGCGGCGATGCCGGACGGCTCGTATCCGATCACGAGCAAGGCGGACCTGCGCAAGGCCATCAAGGCGGTGGGGCGCGGCAACGCCGACCACGACGCGATCCGCAAGCACATCATCAAGCGGGCCAAGGCCCTCGGATTGGAGGGCATGGTGCCCCAGAACTGGAACGCCGACGGCTCGGAGAAGGGCGGTGCGGCGAAGGCCGACGGCGCCGGGCAGGAGACTGCGGAGCAGGCAGTGCGGGTCGCCAAGGCGGAGGAGATCCTGCGGGAGGTCCGCGGCCTGGTCCCGGATCTCGCGAAGGCCGACGACACCGCCACCGACGGTGAGGGCAGCGGGGAAGGCGACGGTGGGGAGGGCGGGGACGAGGACGCGGCGATCGCCACCGCCACCGAGGCCATCGCGTGCATCGCCAAGCTGATCATCAGCGAGGCGGAGTCCCTCGCCGAGGGCAACCTGCACGAGGCGATGGACATCAGCCTCCTCCTGGACGCCGTCCGCTCCCTGAAGTGGTTCAACGAGCGGGAGCAGTGCGAGAAGGACGCTCACGCCATGGACCGTGCCGACCAGGCCACCACCGCCAAGGCCGACGCCCCCGCCTCTGCCGCCGGCGAGGGCGGGGAGGCGGCGCCGGTGGCGCCCACGCCGGCGGACACCGCTCCCACGGAGCAGGGTGCCGCCGAGGCTCTCACGAAGGCCGACGTGGCCGAGCTCGTGAAGACCGCCGTCGCAGAGGCCAACACCGCCCACGAGGAGCGCATCGAGTCGCTCACGGGCGAGCTGGCGAAGGCGATGAAGACGATCGGCGAGCTGCAGGCGATGCCGTTGCCGGGCGGCCCCGCGCTGACCCGTACCGCGGCGCAGGCGCAGTCGGCGCGCGACAGCGACGCCATCCTGCTGCGGTCCGAGGCGGACGAGCTCCTCGCGAAGGCCGACGCCTGCTCCGACCGCGAGCTGCGGGAGGGCTACCTCGAGCGGCGCCGCGAGCTCCTCGCGAAGGCCGACGCCTGACCCCTGCGCAGCACCCCCCTTACGTTCCTACCCGCCCCCTGTTGGGGGCGTTCGCATGAGAGGAGCAGAGCATGCCTCTGCCCAAGGCCCAGGTGCTCTTCGGGGACTCCCCGGAGGCGCCCGCGCTCTCCAGCACCGAAGTGTCCCGCCGGTTCGACGAGCTGATGAAGGCCGTCGATACCGCGCCGACCCGCACGCTCCACCAGGGCGACGTCGCCCGCGCGTTCGGTGAGGGCCGCGGCCTCGACTTCCACGCCACCGCGCCGACCACGGCGTACGAGGCGCTCACGAAGTCCCTGGAGGGGGACATCGGGAAGGCGATCAGTCCGGACGCGCTGGCGTCGGTGACCTCCGCGCTGGAGGCGCTGAAGGCCCAGCAGCCGGACCTGGTGAAGGACATCACCACGACCTCGCCGCTTGGTACCGGTCTGGTGGCGTACGACCTCGAGGCTCCGGCCAAGATGCTCACGCCGCGCCCGACGCCGATCCGCAACCGGCTCCCGCGCCGGAAGGGCATCGGCCTGGCGCACCAGTTCAAGGTGATCAGCGGGTTCACGGGTACGGCGACCGGCGGCGTCGCGAACCTGCACCCGGGCATCGTCGACACCACGCAGACAAACTTCGCCCCCTCCGGCGCGAGCAACAACCTGTACTACGCGCGCGGCCCGAAGATCACGTACGCGGGCTACGACAAGACCGTCCCCTACAGCCAGTTCAGCGTGTCGGACCAGGTCACCTGGTCCGCGCAGTACGCCGGCCAGGGCTACCAGGACATCCGGCAGCTGTCCCGCACCAGCCTGCTCTACTCGAGCATGCTGCTGGAGGAGCGCATGCTGCTCCTCGGCCGTGGCACGTCGGCCCGCGGGTTCCTCGGCGCTCTCACGGCGCCGACGGGCGTCACGCTCACCGCCCGGTCCCCCGTTACCGGTGAGACAGCGCTGTCCGGTGTCTCGACGAACATCTACGTCAAGGTCACCAGCGATGCGGGTGACTTCGGGCAGTCGGTGCTCTCCAGCGCCGCGAACGTGGCACCCTCCAGCCAGGTCGTCGACGTCACCGTCACACTGCCGGCCGGCGCGACCGGTATGCGGGTGTACGTCTCCACCGGCTCGTCCGACCCCGGCGACTCCGCCCGCTGGTACGCCGGCCGCTCCGGCACCAACACCTTCACGCTCCAGGGCACGCTCCCGACGTCCGGCACCGCGGCGTCGGCGGTGACCGCGGACACCACGGCGTACACGGCCGGGTACGACGGCATCCTGCCGATCTGCACCGGCGCCGACTCCGGGTACGTCAAGCGCCTCAACGCCGCCCTGTCCACCAGCAATCCGGGCTCGGAGTGGCAGGCCGCGTTCGCCGCGCTGTACGACAACGTGAAGGCGGACCCCGACCGAACGCTGCTGAACGGCTCCGACCGCAAGCAGCTCTCGGACTCCCTGAAGACGTCGTCCAGCAGCAACTACCGGATGACGATCACGCAGGACCAACTCACCGGTGTGACCCTCGGCGACGTCGTCAACACGATCATCAACGAGGTCACGGGCAAGGGCGTCTCCGTCGAGGTCCACCCCTGGCTGCCCCAGGGCAACGCCCCGATCATCTCCGACACGCTGCCGCTGCCCGACTCCGAGGTCTCGGACGTCTGGGCCGTCTACAACGTGCAGGACATGATGGGCGTCGACTGGCCCGTCAACCAGTTCGCCTTCGAGTCCTCGAGCTACTGGTTCGGCACGCTCGTCTGCTACGCCCCGGCCTGGAACGCCGCGCTCACCGGCATCCAGAAGGTCTGACCCACTGGGGCGGGGCGCGGGAAGCACGTCCGCGCCCCACCCCGGCCCCGCTCACCCTCACCTGTTCAGGAGCCCGTCATGGCCCGACTCTGCCTGCCCGACGGCGCCGTACGCGGCATCGACATCCAGGGCGCACAAACCGGCACCGTCACCTCGTACACCGCCGGCCGCGACGGCACCGTCACCGTCGACAACCCCCAGCACGAGCGCGCCCTGCGCCAGTACGGCGCGTTCCCCGCCAACCTCGGCGGCCGCAGCACACGGGGCGGGTACCGCTGCGGCGTCTGCGGGTTCGCCGCCTACATCAAGACGTGCTCCCGCTGCGGGGGCACCTGCGAGAAGGAGAGCTGACGTGGCTGCGAGGAAGACCACGGCGTCCAAGGCCGCGAAGGACGCCGACGACAGCACCCCGCCGGTGGCCGAGGAGGCCGCGGACCAAGGGGTCGCCGACGGCAACGGCGCTGCGGACGACGGCAGCGCCCCGGCCACCCAGGAGGAGTCCCCCGGGGGTGCCGCGGGGGGCCAGGAGGGCGACGGCAGCGCGGACGAGGAGGGGACGCCTCCGGACGACGCCGGGAGTGCCGATCCGATGCCCGACCTCCCTGACGCTCCCAGCGGGCCGGAGGCGGAGATCTGCCGCGTCTGTTTCCCGGGCTGGGAGCGTCTGGGGTCCGACGTGACCGCCGTGGGCTGTGAGCACGGCAGCTACAAGCGCGCCCCCACCGCAGCTTCCTGATCCCGGCCCGGTCACGGCCGCCGACCCCTGACTGATGGGAGGTGAGGCGTGGCCGGCGTTCCGTATGTGTCAGCGGCCGCGTTCCGCGCGCACCCGACCTACCTCGACACCGACGGCCTCAGCCTGCCGGGCACCGGTGACCCCGCCGCGCAGACTGCGGAGCTGACGAACCGGCTGCTGGCCGCGTCCGAGTGGGCCGACAACGAATGCGACCAGCCGCTGTCCGCGCACCTGTTCACGCAGCGGGAGCGCGTGTTCTGCGGCCGGGACGGAATGCTGACGGTCCACGCGGACCACGGACCCATCGTCCGGGTCCTCTCGGTGGGCTACGGCTACACCCCGGGCGCGCTGACCACCCTGGACAGTCCGACGGTGTGGGTGGAGCAGGACACCAACATCGTCGTCTCGCTCGCCAACGCCGGGACGATGGCCTGGTCCGGGAGTCTCCAGTTCGGCTCGCCCGCGGTCGGCGGGGACGTGTATGCGCAGGTTGCCTACGTCGCCGGCCGCGTCGCCACGGTCCTGGACGCCGCCGCCGACCAGGCCGGCACCAGCATCACGGTGCGGGACCCGACGGGGATCGAGCCCGGCGGCACCTATCGCATCTGGGAGCCCGGGGCCGAGGAATCCATCGTCGTCGACCCCGCCTGGACCGCCCCCGCCCCGAGCAGCACCCCGGCTCCGGCGGTCGTCGACCTGGCGCAGCCGCTGCGCTCCGGTCACGCGGCGGGGCACGACGTCTCGGGGATGCCGGCGGACCTGCGGCTGGCCGTCGTGCAGCACACGATCAGCCAGCTGCTGCGGCCGGACTCCACAGCCGAGGACGAATACCCCGACAACGCCACGTCGTCGACCCGCTCCGACGACTCCCGCACCCGGGGCATGGGACTGCTGCAAGAGGCCCGCCGCACCCTCGCCAGCTACCGAAGGGTCCGGTGAGACGGTGGCAATCCAGCAGGTTCTCGACGGGATCTGCCGGTACTACGGCGGCGCCTATGACGAGGCGACCCGCACGTACCGCAGCTCGCCGGTCACCGGCGTCGGCGTGGTCCGCCGCGCCTGGCCCACGGACGACCGCCACGAGGACTACTACACCGGTATGGAGCCCGGGGCGCGTACCGGCAGCCAGGTCGTGGTGTGGATCCCGCGCCAGCACGAGACGCGGCGCGCGGTGGGCGGCGAGCACTCCGGCGTGAAGCAGATCGTGTACGAGGTCGTCCTCAACGTCTACTTGCGCTCGAGGACCCCGTACGCCGAGGACGCGCAGGACGACGCCTATGCCCTGCGCGACGCCCTGGTCGAGCAGATGCGCCGCGACCGGACGCTGGGCGGGACCGTGTTCCAGGCCGGTGAGCACGTGGCCGAGTCCGGCGGTGACGGCATTGACTTCGACTACTCCCAGCCCGCGACCAAGGCCGGTCTGACCAAGGGCTACTTCACGATGCGGTTCGCCGCCGTGGAGTTCGTCGAAGCCTGACCCCCTGCACCCCCTGTTCCGTCCCCCTTCTTTCGCCTCTTGGACCGGAGTGCCCTATGGCCAAGACCACCACCAGCAAGCCGAACGACCAGGAGCCGGAGGCCGTGCAGGAGGACGCCCCGACGCCCGGCGACCAGGACGCGGCCGACGCCTCGCAGAGCGCGCCGGAGCAGTTGCCGCCGGGCGTGTACGAGTACGTCCACGGCACCGACTGTGTCTATCCGCACGTCCCGCTCACCTGCCACGCCCACCAGCCCGTGGTCCCCGAGACGCAGGACAGTCCCGGGGTTCCGGAGCGGGCGGCGACCGTCTTCGAGTGGCGGGGCGGGCCGCCGGCGGACGGGCGTTGGGCGAAGACCCGCAAGAAGCCGAACCAGGCCGCGGACAACGCCGGCGGCCTCCTGAGCAGCAAGGAGTAGCCGGTGACCACCCCCACCACCTACGCCCCGGCGAAGCAGTTCGTCGGGATCGCGAACGAGTCGGCCCAGGGCACGGCGGTCGCGATGACGGCCACCCTCCTCGTCGACAGCTTCAAGCCCAAGGACAGTCCGAAGTTCCTGGAGGACAAGGCGTGGCGGGGCGCGATGGCAACCGACAGCTTCGCGCAGATCCCGGGGACACAGACGGCCGAGCTCGACCTGTCCGGGCCGGTTTTCCTGGACGGGCTCGGGTACATCCTGCGGAACATCATGGGTGACCTGGCCGTCACTGGTACGTCGACCGGGTCCGGTGGCACGACGCTCTCCGCGAGCGCGGCGGCGGGCGACACGAGCATCTCCACCGCGGTGAGTATCCCCTCCGGCACGCTGGTGCAGATCGGCTCTGGCGCGACTGCCGAGGTCGTCACGACGGGCACGCCATCGGGGTCGGGCCCCTACACCATCCCGCTGACAGCACCGGTCGACGGCCTGGCCTACGGACACGCCTCGAGCGAGACTGTGCAGCCCGTCACCGGCCCGTACACCTACGCCTGGTCCCTCCTCAATTCTGGGAACGGTCAGCCGCTGTCGCACACGCTGACGCACTTCCTCGGCCCCACCGCCTCCACGGGCGCCCGCCAGTACCCGGGCGCCTGCTTCTCCGAGGTGGGCTTCAAGTGGAACGCGGAATCGGACCTGTTCACGTGGGACGCGAAGGCGACGTCGTATCCGTCGGTGATCGCTGGAGCGGCGCCGGTGTCGAACCCGGGCACGACTGCGCCGATGGCGTCGTGGCGGATGTCCGTCGGTATCGGCGGCCCGGCGTCCGGCGGCACGCTGATCCGGACCGTCACGGACGGGGAGATCAACCTCAAGCGCGAGCTCAACCCCTATTTCACGGGGAACGGTGCGCAGTCGCCGTACATCATCCAGCGGGCCGGCCTGACCTGCGAGGGCAAGCTGAACTTCGTCGCGGACTCGGAGTCGCCCTACCTGTACATGATCAACAACACGCAGCCCCAGCTCCAGCTGAAGATCGACAACGGGCTGGCCGGCCTCGCCTACGGGGCGGTGCAGTTCGACTTCGCCCAGGCCGCGTTCACCGAGTCCGAGCCCGACGGCTCCAAGACGGCTGTGGAGTACAGCGACAACTTCAAGGCCGTCCTCAACACGGCGAACGCCGGCGGCTCCGGCTCCTACAGCCCCTGCAAGATCTCCGTGACCTGCAACGTCGCGCCCGGCACCTACTGACCCCGCGGGCCGCCCCACGCGGCCGGCTCCACCCTCACACCCTCACCTGGAGAACCGCATGTCCGAACGCGTCAGCCTGCCGTCCGGCGCCTGGGTCGAACTCCGCGACCCCGCCACCCTCCGCCGCGGCGACAAGAAGCGCGCGCTGAAGCTGGTGCCGATCGACGAGGACGTCGAGCTCAGCCTCGGCACTGCCCTCGAACTGTCCGACGGCGTCCTCGTCGTCATGATCACGGCCTGGTCCTACGACCTGCCGCTCCCGGTCACCCTGGAATCCCTCGCGCTGCTGCCCATGGCGGACGGCGACGCCCTCGAGGAACTGCCGCTGATCCGGGAGGCGCACAAGCTGCTCTACCCGGAGCAGGCGCAGAAGACGCCGGAGCAGGTCGCTGACCCGGCGTCCCCTACCGAGCCCTCCGCCGGGTAAAGGCCCGGCTGGAGGGACGGACACCGCCCGGCCGGTGGCCCGAGACCCGGTTCGACCGGGCCGTCGATTACGTGTGGTTCGCCGAGCGCTACCACTGGACTCCGGCACAGGTAGACGCCCTGCCCCTGGAGTTGTTCAACAGCATCCCCGACGTCGCCGGCCTCTTCGACGAGATCCGCGACGAGGCGCGCGAGAAGGCCGAGCGGGACGCCGAGCGCCAGACGCGCTCCCGCTGACCCCCAGCAACACGAAGGGGGTGGCCGGGTGTCGGGGTCCGTGCACATCACCGGCCTGTCACAGCTCAACGGCGCCCTCGCGGCGCTCGAGCACGACCTGCAGCGCGCGACCCGGCTTGCGACCGCGCACGCCGCGCATCTGGCCGAGGCGGCCATCAAGCAGATGCTGACGACCTCGAGCCACCCCAAGGGCACGCCGACGCCGTCCGCGCCGGGCGAGCCGCCCTCGCTCGTCACCGGCACCCTCAGACGCTCCATCAAGATCACCGGTCCGGTCCCGGCGGGGTTCGGGCGGTGGCTCGCCGAAGTCGGCCCGACCGCCGCCTACGGGCGCGTCCAGGAGCTCGGCGGCACGGCGAACTACGCGGTGCTCCCGCCCCGGCCCTACGTGCAGCCGGCGTACGAGCAGATCGTCGCCAGCGGCGCCGTCGCGCGCGCCTACCACGTGGCCTGGCGCGCCGCGCTCTCGCACTGATCCACCCCCAGGCCGACCCCTGACCGCACGCCCGCGCGCTCGCGCAGCGGCTGGTCGGCGTGGTGCGGGCCGCTGATGCCGGAGAGGCGGTGACGCCGGCATGAGCAGTGGCGGCGGTGGGGGGCTCCTGCCCCCCGTGGTGGTGCGGATGCTGGGTGACATCACCCAGCTCCGCGCGACCATGCGGGAGGCGCGGGCTCAGGTCGACGGCACCGCCGCAGGGATGAAGGCGGCCGGCGCGACCGCGTTCGCGGGTATGGCCCGCATGGGCAAGAGCGTCTCCCTGATCGGCGCCGGCGTGGCGGTCGCCTCCATGAAAATGGCGGGCGATTTCGAGGCGCAGACCATGGTGCTGCACACCGCCGCCGGGGAAACGCTGTCCGGTCTGAAAACAGTCCGTACGGGCATTCTCGACATTGCCAAGGGGACGGGTACCGACTGGCACAATTTGACCGAGGGCATGTACCAGGTCGAAAAGGCCGGTATTCGTGGCGCCGACGGCCTGAAGGTTTTGAAGGCGGCGGCGCAGGGTGCTCGTGAAGAAAATGCGTCGCTGGAGTCCGTCACCAATGCGATGACATCGGTGATGGCGTCGTATCACCTGAAGGCGAAAGACAGCGTTCAGGTGATGAACGCCATGAAAACCGCCGCCGGTGAAGGCAAGATGACGATGGAGGAATTCGCTTCCTCCCTCTCGACAGTGCTGCCGATCGCCTCCGCGAACAAAGTGTCGTTCTCCGAGGTGTCGGGTGCTCTGGCGACGCTGACGCAGCACGGCACCAGCGCCCGCGAGGGCACGCAGGAGCTCGCCTCCACGATCCGCTCCCTGGCGTCGCCGAACAACGTCGCGGTGCAGGAGATGCAGCGGCTCGGCCTGTCGTCGACCGACGTCGCCAAGGGGCTGAAGGACGTCGACAAGGGCGGCCGGGGCCTGTCCGGCACCTTCGACCTCCTGTCCCGCACCGTGCTGGGCAAGATGGGCAAGTCCGGCACCCTGCTGCTGTCGTCGTTCAACAAGACGAAGCAGGCGGCGAAAGACGCCGACCAGATGATCAAGGCGATGCCCAAGAGCATTCAGGGCCTCGCGAAATCGTACGGCGCCGGAAAAATCAGCCTGGGCGACTGGCGTAAGGAGCTGAAGACTCTACCGCCCGAGCAGGCAAATCTCCTCGGCCAGTACGCCACCCTCCGTAACAAAACGAACGGCTTTTCCGCCGAGTTGAAGCGGGGCGGTCCGGCAGCGCAGACGTACACCGAGGCAATGAAGAAAATGCTCGGTGGCGCGATCGGCCTCAACACGGCCTTGCAGCTCACCGGGGAGAACACCGACGCATACAACGAGCGCGTCAAGAAAATCCGCGAGTCCTACAACCACGCGACGAAAGACGTCGAGGGCTGGGACGCCACTCAAAAACTATTCAACGTCCGCCTGGCGAAGGCCAAGCAGGCCATCGAAGTCCTGGCGATCCAGATCGGCATGAAACTCATCCCGGTCGTCACGCGCGTCGTCGACTGGTTCTCCCGGCACCAGAAGGTCGCCCTGGCCCTCGCCTCGGTCATCGGCGGCGTCCTCGCCCTGTCCGTCGTCGCGTTCGCCGCGAAGATGACCATGAGCGCACTCAAGCCGATCGGCACGTTCGCGAAGCTCGGCAAGTCGGGCTTCCAGGCGACCCGCCGTATCGTCCAGGGCTTCCGCTCCGCCCAGGTCGCCCAGTCCGCCTTCTCAGGCCGCGCCGGCTCCTTCGGCGGCGCACTGCGGAAGATGTGGAACGGGAGCGTCCAGGGCTCCCGGGCGGCCATCCGCGGTGTCGGCCAGTTCGGAAAGACCGTCGGCAATCTGACCGTCAAGGGCGGCAAGGCCGCCTGGAGCGGCCTGGCCACCGGCATCCGGGGCGCCGCCGGGGCGATGCGGACCGCCGGCAGCGCGGCGCTGACCCTGACCCGGCGCATGGCCATGGCCACCGCGACCGCGCTGCGCTCGGCAGCGGCCTGGGCCCTGCAAAAGATCAGGCTCCTCGCCGCGGCGATCGCGGAGAAGGCGGTCGCGGTGGCGCAGTGGGCGCTGAACGTCGCGATGGACGCCAACCCGATCATGCTGATCGTCATCGCGGTCGCCGCCCTCGTCGCCGGCCTCATCTGGGCGTACAAGAACGTCACCTGGTTCCGCAACATGTGCAACGCCGCTTTCCGGGCGGTCGGCGCCGCAGTCGGCTGGGTCGTGAGCTACGTCAAGACCCACTGGAAGACGCTGCTGGTCCTGCTGACGGGACCGATCGGTATCGCGGTCGCGTACATCGTCAAGCACTGGAAGCAAATCACCAAGGGCTTCTCCAGCGCCTACCACGGCGTCCTCTCCTACGGGCGCCGGCTGCTGTCGTGGATCGGCTCTCTACCGGGCAAGATCCTCGGCCCCCTGGGGGGCCTGCCAGGGAGGCTGGGCAAGCTCGCCAGCAACGCATGGAGCTCCTTCCTCAACTACAGCAAGGCCAAGGGGCTGGCGCTCATCAGCTGGGTGGCCGGCATCCCCAGCCGCGCCCGCAAAGCGCTGGGCAACCTGGGGTCGTTGCTGTCCTCGGCCGGCGCGGACATGATCCGCGGCCTGCTGCGCGGGGTCCGGTCCATCAGCGTCTCCGGCGTGATGCGCTCGATCGCCCACTCCGCCATCAGCTCCTTCAAGTCGGCGATGGGCATCAGCTCGCCGTCGAAGGTGTTCCGCTCGCTCGGTCTGTATGTCGGGCACGGCCTGGTCGACGGCCTCACCGCCTCCACCGCGAAGGTCAAGACGGCCACCAACCGGATCGAAACCCTCCTCATCCAGACGAGGAACCGGCTCAAGGACCAGCGCACCTCGAGCCGGAGCGCGGCCGGGCGGCGTACGAACGCGTGGGTGGCGTCGAAGCTGCGGGCGCTGGCCGGCGTCGAGCGGTACGTGAAAAAGGAAGACAAGGTGATGCGGTCCCTCGCGGCGAAGAGGGACGCGGTCGCCGCGAAGCTGAAGGCCGCCCAGAAGAAGCTGGCGGACCTGCAGAAGAGCTGGGCGGACAAGCAGAAGGAAGTCGCCTCCTCGATCATGCAGGGCGTGAGCGTGGTCACCGAGTCGCCCGCCGAGGGCCGCGCGGTCAACTCCTTCGACATCGTGACCCAGATGCGCGCCCAGGCCGCCAAGGTCACGGAGTTCGCCCGCAACTTGAAGGCGCTCAAGTCGAAGGGCGTGCGCTCGGACCTGATCGACCAGGTCGCGGCGGCCGGCGTGGAGGGCGGCGGCGACACCGCCCGCGCGCTGGCGGCTGCCTCGAAGGGGCAGATCAAGGAGATCAACTCCTTGCAGTCCAGCATGAAATCGCAGGCCAAGAGCGTCGGCACCACCGTGGCGGACGCCATGTACAACTCGGGGATCCAGGCGGCGAAGGGGCTCGTCAAGGGGCTGCAGAAGCAGGAGAAGTCCATCGAGAAGCAGATGGTCTCGATCGCGAAGAAGATGGCGGCCGCCATCCGTAAGGCCCTCAAGATCAAGTCACCGTCGCAGGTGTTCGCCGACATCGGTCAGTACATCCCGCAGGGCCTGGCCGTCGGTATCGACGACGCCGCACGCCACGCCGTCACCGCCGCCTCGCGCCTGTCCGCCCGCGTCACCGACGCCGGCACTATCAGCCAGAACGCCCTCGCCGGCAGTGCGAGCCGGCTGCGGGTCCCCGTCCAGCGGACCGCGGGCACCAGCGCCGTCATCCACCAGCACCTCCACGTCAACGTCGAGGGCCACGTCCTCACCGAGCGGAAGCTGATCTCCGTTGTCCAGGAGGGCCTGGCGCAGGTCGGCGCCCGCAACCCCTCCACCTACCCGCCCTACCGGCGCTGACCGAAAGGACATCCCCGTCATGGCGCGCCTGGCCGAGCTGCAGGACCTGTTCACCACCGGAGCCATCAACACCGGGCTGTGGAACAACGTCACCGCGGGCACGGCCAGTCTCGACACCACGAACTGCCTCGTCACTCTCGCGCAGCCGACGACGAGCGGGGCCACCAACGTGTTCGGGACAACGTCGGTGTGGGACGGCACCGGCTCGCAGCTCTACGCCCGGATCGGGACCGTCCCCAACGGCAACGGCGGCACCAGCACCGCGCTCCGCCTCCTCGTCGACGCCAACAACCACATCACCCTCCGGCTCCGCGCCGGCGTCTTCGAACTCGTGCGAACCGTGTCCGGCACCGCGACCGTCACCACGCTGCCCGCCTACGACCCGCACGCCCACCGCTGGTGGAGGCTGCGCGAGCAGGCCGGGTCCTGGTTCGCGGATGGCTCCGCGGACGGCCTGAACTGGGCACAGCTGGGCTCCATCACCTACAGCTGGTCGCCGACCGTGCTGCAAGTGCAGTTCCTCACGTCCGCCTCGACCGGCGAAGTGGCCGGGCTGGTGGCGACGATCGCCGCCGTCAACGTCCGGGGCGGCCGGTACAACCCGAACTGGCCTCAGATGGAGCACGGGTTCGCCGCCCGCTGGAACGCCAACGCCGGGACCTACCCGCTGGACCGGTTCGCGGACGTCAGCGAGCGGACCCGCGGGCAGTTCGGCACGGGCCGGGGCCGCCAGTACGAGACGGACCAGATGCAGGCCGGCGAGATGTCCGGCGCGCTCGCCAACACCGACGGCCTCTTCGACCCCCTCAACACGAGTTCGCCGTTCTACGGGCACGTCGAGCCCTTCCAGCCCTACCGGATGCGCGCGCAGTGGCCCCGCACCCGCAACCTCCTCACCCAGATCCAGGCCTCTGGCGGCGACGTCGGCGGCTTCGCCCTCGGCCAGATCCCGCAGGGCGCCGGCGGCGTCTCCACGTTCTCCAGCACCGACACCTCGGGCGGCAGCATCGTCGCCACCGCAACGGCGTGGCAGGGCGGCCGCGCCTTGCAGTACGCGGTGCCCTCGGGCACGCCGGCCGCGACAGGGACGACGACGCCCGGTCTGATCTGCTGGACGCCGCAGCCCGCCGCGAAAGCGGGTGGCACGTACACGATGCAGATGCGGGTCCGGAACCTCACCCCCTCTACCACGCTGTCCGTCGCCCCGTTCCTCTACAGCTCCAAGGCGGACACCAGCGGCACGCCCAACGTCGGCTCCACCGCGGTCCTGACGGGATCGGCCACCGCGGCCTGGACGACGCTGACGGTGACGGCCACCCTCAACGCCGACGCCGCCTACCTGGTCACCGGAGTCCGCGTGGCAGCGACCACCGCCGCGGCCTGCACCATCCAGGTCGACGGCTGGCAGCTCGAGACCGGCTCCACCGCCACGCCCTGGACCTGCCCCGGCACCTGGTACCCGTTCTTCGGCGGGTGGGTCGAGCGGTACCCGCCGGACTGGAGCAACGACGGCACCTACGGCCGCACCGGCATCACCGCCGTCGACACCTTCGCTCTGCTGTCCCAGGCCGACCTCGACGACCCCCTGACCGCGGAGATCAGCAACAACGGCACCGGCCCCCGCTTCCTCTTCAAGTTGGACGACGCCCAGGGCAGCACCAGCGCCGCCGACGCCACCGGCACATATCCGCCCGCGCAGACCGGCATCAGCAAGTACGGGGCTGGCAGCCTCGTCTTCGGGACCGAGGTCACCGCCACCGACCCGGTCAACGGCATCTTCACCGGCGCAGCCGGCCCGGTCATGACCCTCGACAACTCCAACCCCGGTGAGAACGTGACGACCGGCGGAGCCACATTCCTCCGCTTGAGCAGCAGCGGCATCGCCGGCCCCGCCAACCCGGCGCTGTGGACCCGGGCGATCGCCTTCCGGTACACGGGGCCGCAGCCGACGTACGCGACCTGCCTGTGGTCCTCGATGGACCAGCAGCGCGCAGCCGGCACCCCGTCCGGCTCGCACATCTACGTCTACCTCTGGAGCGACGGCAAACCGGTCCTGCACATGCTGGGACCCTCGGGCGGCACCCCCGTCAACGTCTACTTCGGCAGCCCGACGAACTGCGCTGACGGCAACTGGCACCTGCTCGTCTTCGGCTACAACGCAGCCACGGGGACCGTGCTGGTCTCGCAGGACGGCGCGTCCGGCCTGGTGAGCGGGGTGTCGAGCACCGTCACACCCACCGGAATCATCGGTGACCACGTGGGCGCGTTCGTCGACATCACCGTCGGCAACGGCACCACCTGGAACTTCAAGGGCGACATCTCCTTCATCGCCGAATGGCCCACCCTGCTCAGCAGCGCCCAGATGGGCCAGCTGTACTCGGCGTGGAAGGCCGCCTGCTCCGGCGAGTCAACCGACGCACGATACGCGCGCATCCTGCGCTACGCCGGGTACAGCGGCCCGACGAACATCCAGACCGGCCTGACGACCAGCATGGGGCCCGCCTCCAACATTGCCGGGCAGGACGCCGTGTCCGCCCTCAACGCCGTCGTGGAGACCGAAGCGGGGAACCACTTCGTCGGCAAGGACGGCCGCGTCACGTTCGTGAGCCGCTCGGCCCGCTACAACGCGATCACCCCCCAGATCGTTTTCGGGGAGCGGACCGATCTGGGCGAGTGGCCGTACGAGGACATCCGGCCCGACTACGACTCCACCCGCCTCGGCAACAAGGTCCAGGTCACCCAGGAGTCGACGGGCCAGGTCTTCTACGCCCAGGACAACGCGAGCATCCTCGACTTCTTCGGCCGGCCCCTGACCCGCACGATCAACTCGACCAGCGCACTGGAATGCCAGGACGGCGCCGGCTACTTCCTGTCCCGCTACCGGCGCCCCGCGCTGCGCATGTCCGCGATCAAGCTGCACGTGTCGGCGATCCCGGCGATGTGGCCCGCCCTGCTGACCCTCGAGCTGGGCGCCCGGGCGCGGGTGATGCGGCGCCCCAACGGAGCTCCGCCGATCCAGGCCGAGGTGTTCGTCGAGAAGATCGACTGGGAGCTCGACGACGAGAACGAGGCCTGGTGCACCCTTCAGTGCTCCCCGGCGGACACCACCCCGTACGGCATGTTCGCCGCCTGGCACACGACGCTCGGCTCCGCCGCGGCGTCGGGGACGAGCACGCTCACGGTCAACGCGTCGGCCGACAACGTCAACCCGCTCGCCGCGCAACTCCCGGTGGGGCAGCAGCTCACCCTCGATCCCGGGAGCAGCAGTGCGGAGACGGTCACGGTGTTGGCGGTGGGGGTGACCAGCAGCGGCTGGACCAGCGCCGCCCTCACCCTCGCCGCTCCCACCACGAAGAGCCATGCGTCGGGGGCGGTGGTCTGCGAGGTGCTGCCCGCCGGTGTGACGGATCCGACTACGTGGGACGCAGTCGCCCAGTTCGACAGCATCGCGTTCGCGTACTGAGAGGAGCAGTCTGGTGGCACGCACTGTCCCTGTGATCGCTACCGAGGCACCCGGGAACTACCTGACCGCAGCGCTGTGGATGGCGCAGACCGCCGCGATCGGGAACTGGGTCCTCGGCTCCGGCAGCAACGGCCCACCCCGCTTCCGCGGATACGCGTCCACCGCCCAGTCGATCAGCGACGCGACCTGGACCGCGCTGACGATCGACACCGAGGTCTACGACAGCGACGGCGGCCACTCCACCACTACCAACACCAGCCGCTACACCGTGCAGGTCGCAGGCACCTACCTGATCACCGGCACCGCCGCTTTCGCCGCCAACGCCACCGGCAACCGGGCCGTACGCCTGGCCGTCAACGGCACCGCGATCATCGGGTCCTTCGACAAGACCCTGCCAGCGACCGCGACCCACTCCAGCTCCCGGCTGTCGGTCGCCCAGGCCGTATGCGCCGTCGGCGACTACATCGAGGTCTACGGCTACCAGAACAGCGGGGCCGCGCTGAACACGTCCACCGGCACCGATGTCGCACCGTCGCTCTCCACCCAGTGGTTCGCGGGCTGACGTCCCCCCTTCCCCCCGTTGGAGCACGCATGGCTTCCGCCGCGAACAGTCCTGACCAGCACGACCTCGCCCAAGTCGCCTACGCCGCCTACGGGGCCAGCACCAGTCACAAGAACTTCCGAGGGGACCCCATGCCCGGCTGGGACGACCTCGGCGAAGCCATCCAGACGGCGTGGACCGCCGCGGCGCTCGCCGTCCAGGCCGACGTCGTCGCCGCCCTCGAACAGGCAGTGAAGGCGCGCCAGTCTGCGGAGAACGGAGACACCTGATGACAGAGCTATGGATGCCGGGCGCGGCCCGGCACGACATCGGCGACCACGCGCCCACGGACGGAGGACCGGCCAAGGCGATCGCGCACATCACGTGGGACCGTACGGCGAGCGCGGCGAAGCCCGCCGCGCTCGTGCCGTACGAGAACCTGCTCGGCTATTTCACGGGCAGTGGGCGCGGGGTGGCCCCGCATCTGCTGTGGGATCCGTTCACGGGCAGGGTCGCTCAGTTCGTGCCGGCGACGTCCAGGAGCAAGAGCCTCGCCGACGGGGCGGGCGGGACCCGTACGAACCGCGCGGGGTCGGTGGTGCTGCAGATCGAGGCGCTGTTCTTCCCGCACTGCACCGTCGGCAGTGTGGTGTATGCGCAGTTGGTCGACACCCCGTGCAAAGGCTGGTCGGAGATCCTGGCCTGGGTGCGCAGTTGGGGCGTGCCGGACCGGTGGCCCGCCGGCGACCCCGTGCACGCCGTGCGGGATGAGCGGACGTGGGAGAGCGAGGCGGGCTGGTACCCGCACAAGGGCGTGCCCGAGAACGACCACACCGATCCGCTGACCTGGCCCGCGTTCACCGGCGGCGCGCGGTACGAGCCGTATCCGGGTGCCGCCTTCTTCATGAGCCACGGCAAGCCCGCGATCGGCAAGGTCTCCGACCTGTTTACGCGGATGGGTGAGCGCCTGGTCGACGTCGGCTGCGGCCGGTACAGGGTCGGCCCGGGACCGAAGCTCAGCGTGGTCGACGTGGAGAGCTACGAGGCCTGGCAGCGCGAGTACAACGCGACGCACAAGAAGGGCTGGACGGGTGCCGCGCTGAAGTGGCCGCCCGGCCCGGAGACCTGGGATGCCCTGGAAGTGCCCGCGAGCTGACCCGCCGTCGTCGTACCGCGCACTGAGAGAAGAAGGGGAAATTCGGCATGCCTCTCACCGATGCTGAACTGTGGGCCGCGGCCCTCGGGTACGTCCTTCCGCCCGTCATGGCCGTCGCCATTCAGCCACGCTGGAGCGGCCCCTTGAAAGGGCTGTTCATGCTCCTGGTCGCCGTGGGCGACGGACTGGGCACCGCCTACTTCAACGACGACTTCCACGCGCGGCCGGTGGTCACGTGCATCCTGGTCGCGGCCATCGCGATCGGCGCGGCGTACCGCACGCTGTGGCGGCCGTCGGGGATCGCACCGCAGATCGAGGCGGCGACGTCCGCCGGCGGCCCGGCGCCCGCTCCTCCGCAGGCGCGCTGATGGCCGGCCGGATCTCGGCCCCAGGCGTGCGGGCGCGGGTGCGGGGCGGGGTGCGGGGGCTGTGGCGGCGGTTGTCGTGGCGAGGGCTGGCGCTGGCCACCTCGGGCGTCTCGTGGATCTGCTACGGCCTGTCCATCACCGTGCAGCCCCGGTATGGGACCGTCCGCGGGATCAGCATCCTGCTGGACCTGATGTGCATGACGGCGTGGGGCTGGCTCTGGATCATCGCCGGAGCCGTCGCCCTGGCCTATGCGCTCGTGCGCCCGGGCCGGGACCTGGTCGGCGTCGCCGCGGCGATGGCGCCGCCGCTGCTGTGGTCGGCAGCGTACGCGATCAGCGCCGCGTCGGGGCGGTCCGCGGTGGCGTGGGGGTCGATCGCGCCGTGGGCGTCCCACGCGGTGCTGATCGCGGCCGTGGCGCATCTGACGCGGCCGAGGCTGATCATCCCGGCGGTGGTGGCGCATGGAGCCGACTAGCTGGCTGGGGCTGCTGGCTGTCCTGGTGTCCACGTGCGGGTCGGCGTGGGGGGCGTGGATGGGTCGCACCCGCAGGACGGTGCAGGAGGTTCCGGAGGGCGCGGAGTTGCCGCCGGCGCCGGTCCAGCCGGAGGGCACCTGGGTGGTGTCGCCGGAGATGTACCGGTGGTTCCAGGAGCAGATGACGGAGCTGTACCAGCGGATGCGGACGATGGAGGACGACCTGCACGATGCCCGTACGCAGGGCGCCCGCACGACGCGGCTGCTGACGCTGGCGCTGGTGCACATCGGGCACCAGGACGAGCGGCTGCGTGCGGCGGGGATACCGCTGGTGCCGATGGATCCCGAGCTGATCGCCGCCCGCGACGCCCAGTAATCCCAAGGCGTCAATCGTCCTCTGCCACGAGTTTCGAAGGCGCCGGTGCGGGCTGGCGTCTTCGATTACCAGGCGTGAAATGGCTGTCGGTGCCGTACGCCATACTGCGGGTGCTCAAATCATCAGGAGCCGATGCTGCGAGCGCTCAACAGGGCCGGGCCCCTCCCACACACGTGGGAGGGGCCCGGTTTTGCCATTGCGGGACAGAGCCCGGGTCAGGGCTGCTGCTCGCCGAGCGCGGTGCGCAGCCAGTCCAGGGAGCCGGTGGCGAGGACCTCGTCCGCGAGTTGCTGCCCGGACTTCGTGGTGATGCGGCCTCGGCTGTTGTCGATCCACCGCTGGGCGTCCGTGTAGCCCTGCGATTTGTACTCGATGCCCTGGATCATGCACTCCAGCTTGTCGGCGTCGCGGGCACAGAGCGCCTCCGGCGACTGCTTGGCCTCGTACTCGGCGATCAGGTCCCGCACGGCGGACGCCACGCTGTCCGGCATCCCGGCGACCTGGTCGGCCGTGACCGCTTCCGGGTCGGCCTGGGGCGCGTACTTCCGGCCGAGGTAGTTCACGTCGCCGGTGCGGGTCTCGTGGGCGTCGTGCCACACGGCGAGGAACGCGGCCTGCGCGGGGTCCGCGCCCTCGAGCTTGGCGATGATCGTCGCGATCAGGGCGGTGCGCCAGGAGTGCTCCGCGACGGACTCGGGGTCCCGGACGCCGGCCATCCACCATCCGCTGCGCTTGGTCTGCTTCAGGGTCCCTGCCTCGTACAGGAACCGGGCCACGGGGGACAAGTCCTCTGCCACTGTGGACTCCCTTCACGCCTCTGCGAGGCGGATCGCGTAGCGGATGCCGTCTAGTTCCCGACGCGCGCGCGTCGACAACTGCCCGCTATCCAACATCATCGGGATCCGCTCGTTGAGGGCGCGGCCTGCTGCGCCGGAGCGCAGGAGGTGGGGGCGGATCGTGAGGAGGGCCCAGATGCTGTGGATGTTCAGCGTCAGGAAGCCGTGGTCGGGCCGGAGGCCGCGGGTGAGGTGGTTGAGGAGTTTCTCGCCGTGCCAGGCGCCCGGTGCGCGGGAGGCGATGAAGTCGTCGGACAACTCGACGTGTGGGGTCTCGCCGATCCAGTAGGCCCAGTAGGCCAGGTTGGCGGCTTCCCCGGGGTCGTCGTCGAGGAGGACGGAGTCGATGAAGTGCTCCATGCGGTCGGTGTCTCCCTGCCGGGCGGAGACGGCGGCGACGGAGCGGGAGTTCAGCCAGTCCGTGAGCCAGCCGTCGGGGCGCTCGAGGGATTGCTGGTGGGCGAGCCACTGCGGGGTGTCGTGGCTGTCGTCGTAGCCCGCCAGGTACAGGGCCTGGCGTCGCAGGAGGAACTGCCCCTCGCCGCGCGCCTGCTCGGCAGTGGCCCGCATCCGGTCGAAGAAGACCGTGCGGTCGCGGTCGCTGAGTTCGGGAGCGGTCGGCACGGGCCCGCGCCGGGGCCGTGCCGGGGCGGGCAGGGACCGCAGGGGCGTTGGGGCGACGCCGTTCAGCGGCCAGGTGAGGACCTCTACGAGGTCGCGCTGCATCACCCAGGAGCCCAGCGGGCTGCCCTCCGGCGGCGTCGCCTCATCGAGAGCGCCGGCGAGGAGCACGTCCGCCTCGAGGGCCCGCTCGAACGCGGTCAGGAGGGCGGGCGTCGTCCCGAGGGCGAGGAGTCGGTGGCGCAGCATCAGCATCTGCCCGACCGGTACGGCGGTCAGCGGGCGGCGTCCGGACTCCCAGCCAGCGATCGTGTCGGGCGAGACCTGCACCTGGCCTGCCGTCTCCTCCTGGGTGTAGCCCAGCTGCTCCCGTATGACGCGCAGGGCGTATCCGGAGATCACTCCGAGGCGGGGCCGGGGGGATCCCTGACCGGCGGTCAGGGTTGCGGGCTGGCGTGGCGGCATGGTGCGTCTCTCCTTGCGGGTGACGCCGGATAACCCGTACTGGCGGTCACTTCAGGGCGCGACCTGCGCTTTCTACGGTCGTACCCACCAGCGATCGAGCCTAGTAGGGAGGCCGTCACGGTGGGTGCTGAAAGCGAAACCTCACCCGTGGGTGGCAGGCAGGCAGCTCCGGGCGGACGCGGGGACGGCGAGCGCCGATTACCGGCCGCGCCGCCCGTCCCGTCCATCCCTGCTCGTACTGGAGGTTCCGATGCCGACTCCGTCCCATCTGCTCATCTCCTGGCTGTCCCGCTCCCATCCCAGGCCGTCCGAGGCGGCCCGTGAGATGCAGTGCACCGGTTTCGCGCTCCTGGCCATGGGAGTACGGATCTCCGCGATCCGAGTGCCCGGCGCCCTGGTCCACGCGGCCGCGCAGACCGAGGACCACGCCGAGGTCGCCGAGTACCTGCTCGACCACCTGGACGGCGCCGTCGCCCTCGACCCGCGTCACGCCGTCGGCCCCCTGTACTACGCGCTGATCCACGGGCACGCCGGCCTGACGTGGCAGCACGAGCGCCTCGCGGCGTGCCTCGGCGACGGCGTCTACCTCGGGCTGCCCGCCCCGCACCGCGTGGAGCCGCCGGGGCCGCACTGGATCGTGCCGCCCCGCTACGATGGCGACCTGTGCAAGCCGCGCGCCGTGGCGGAGCTCGTGCAGCTCGGCCACAGCCGCCTCGAGCCCGCGGAGGCCACCACCTCGACGGGCGGGGCGGGCTCATGAGGTACGACCCGACCACACCCGTCGCGGTCAGCATCACGGAGACGAACACCCTGCTCGAGCGGCTCGGGATCGGCGGGCTGCATCTGGACTTCAGCGCGCGGCCCCGGGCGATCCCCGAGGGATGGGGCTGGTTCCGCGCCGAGCCGCTGCCCGAGGAGCTCTGGCCGACCCGCTCCGAGCGGGCCTGCGTCGTGACGTTCTACCCGGACCCCGCATACCGGGGCGCCGACGTGGTGTCGCAGAGGCGGCACTGGGAGGATCGGCTGGGACAGTGCGCGCGCCAGCTGCGACGGCACGAGTACGTCGTCGAGCAATGGGGCACCCCCAGGACGCCGGAACACCACGTCGACGCCTCCCTGGTCGTCTACCGGCTTCCGCACGGCGTGCCCAGCGGGTTGCGCCCCGCGGCGGAGCTCCGCCGCGCCAGCCCCCCGCGCCTCCGCCGGCAGCCCGGGGAGCGGCGCCCGGACCCGTTGCGGCGCATGCAGGATGCGCTCCGTTCCTCGCAGCCGCAGCTGTGGGACCACGGGATGCAGCGGGCGACTGGCGCCGGGATGTGCGTGATCCAGACGCTGCCGGAGGAGCTGTGGCCGCCCGGGTCCGTGGAGGCCGGCCTGGTGAAGTGGTTCCCGGATGCGCGTTTCCGGCGGCTCGAGGACCGGCCGGTGGCGCCGGTGGGAGCCGAGGCGCACTGGACAGCGGGCGTACGGCTGGCCGTGGGGGCGCTGCAGGAGGCCGGGTTCCGGCTGCGCAGGCGTCGGCGCCCCTGGGACCCGGGCCGCGACTGGAGTGCCGACCACGTCGTCTACCGGATCGCCGAGGACACCCACCCAGGAGAGCCCGGCCAGACCCAAACGGTCGTCAGCACAAGGCAGCGGCCCGCCCGGTGAGGCGGCCGCAGGAGCTGCCGGTAGTCCGGCGGGCGCCAGCGGCGCAGGTGTGGCTCAGCCATCGCCAGTGGTGTCCGCGATGCCGGGTGGACGACGTCTGCGGGACCGGCTACCGGATCCAGCGCGGAGCCCTGGCCGAACAGCGCGCCTCGATGGAATCCGCGCGGCCTGCCTGAGCGGTAGGGGGCGGGCGCCATGTGCGGGCCCGCTCAGCGCGAGGGGCGGTCGTCGCGGCGGGCCTGGCGCATATCCAGCTCGGAGGACACCTCGACGAGAGCTGCCAGCGAGACTTCGAGGCCGTCTGCGATCAGCAGCAGCATGGACAGGGTGGGGTCGCGCAGGGCCGTCTCGTAGCGGTGGACGGTCCGGCGGTCCAGGCCGATGGCGTGGGCCAGCTGCTCCTGTGTCAGTTTCCGGTGCCGGCGCGCGGTGCGGATGCGTTCTCCGATGGCGCGGCGCCGGAGAACGCTCCAGTCGGGCTCTTGCTCGGGCACCCCACCAACGTCGTGGGGAAAAGATCTTGTGTCAGTGCCCAGCTGGGCACTTTTCAGCCGCCTTGCGAGCTGCTTGAATGCTGGGACTTCCCGCCAGGAACGTCCCGAATGGGCTGAATGCTTGCCGCCCTGGGGCCCTTGGGTGGCGGGAGCGGTCTCTGCCTCCATGCTCCGCAAGCGGGAGTCATGAGGCCGCTGCTGGGCCCGGCAGCGCGCGCCGGGCCCAGCAAGATCCCCTCCTGCACGACGTCCCGGCGAGGTGTTCCGGCCATGATCCGTATGGACGCTCACGGAAGGCCGCCGGGTGAGTTGGGTGAGCAGGTTTTGGCTGCTCACTCGGGTTACGAATCCCGGTCGTGCCCGGCGTGCTCCCACGGGAACACGGCTGGGCGGCGAGAAGAGCTGAAACGGGCCGAGGCGGGCCGAGACGGGGAACTCCGCCCCAGGTCACCGGAAAACGCCTGGTCACCGGGTTGCTCGAGTGAGACGTCCTTCGTCTCCCGCATCCGCAGGTACACCACCAACGACACCGCCGCACACCCCGTCACATACCAGTAGAACCCCGACTCCGCCCCCGCGTTCTTGAACCACAGCGCCACATACTGCGCCGTCCCCCCGAACAACGCGTTGCCGATGGCGTACGGCAACGCCACCCCCAGCGCCCGTACATGCGTCGGAAACAGCTCCGTCTTCACCACCGCGCTGATCGACGTGTACCCGGTGATCACCACCAGCCCCGCCACCATCAGCACCAACGCCCCACCGAACGAACTCACATGCCCCAGCGCGGTCATCAACGGCACCGTCCCCAGCACCGCCCCCACTCCGAACGTGATCAGCAACGGCCGCCGTCCGACCCGGTCGGACAAGGCGCCCGCCAATGGCTGCAGCACCATGAAGACGATCAGCGCGCAGAAGCTCACCAGCGCCGCCGTGTCCTTGCTCAGTCCGGCCGTGTTCGACAGGTACTTCGTGAGATACGTCGAGTACGTGTAGTCGCACAACGTGCCACCCATGCTGAACCCGATGACGAGCGCGAACTCCCGCTTGTAGGCGAGCAGCGCCCGCAACGTCCCCCGCCGGGCACGCTCACCGGCGCCCTCGCCGTCCCCCTCCGCCGCGGACAGCTCGTCGTACGCCTCGGTCTCCATCAGGTTGCGCCGCAGATAGAAGATGCCCGCCGCGCCGGCCGCGCCGACGACGAAGGGGACGCGCCATCCCCACGACGTGAGCGTCGCGTCCGACATGCTGTGCTGCAGGCTGATCTGCATACCGAGCCCGACGAGCTGGCCGACCTTCATCGACACCATCTGCCAGCTCGCGAAGAACCCGCGCCGCCCCGGCGTGGACGCCTCGCTGAGGTACGCCGCGCTGGCCGCGTACTCACCGCCGACGGACAGCCCCTGCAACAGCCGCGCCACCAGCAGCACGGCGACGCTGACGTAGCCGACCTGGTCGTAGGTGGGCGCGAAGGCGATGAGGATGGCGCTGAGCGACATCAGCGTGACGGTGGTGGTGAGTGCCGCCTTGCGGCCCTTGCGGTCGCCGACGCGGCCGAGCAGCCACCCGCCGACCGGCCGCATGAAGAAGCCGACGGCGAAGATCCCGGCGGTGTTCAGCAGTTGCGCGGTGGCGTTGCCGTCGGGGAAGAACGCGGAGGCGAAGTAGACGGAGAAGGTGGAGTAGACGAACCAGTCGTACCACTCGATCATGTTGCCGACCGAACCGCCGATCAGCGCCTTGAGGGGGCTGCGCGCGGTGGTCGGTGCGCCTGTCGTGGCCACGGACCTCTCCTTGGGGTCTGGGGAACGGATGCTGTGGATGCGGCCGTGGCGTCCGGCCGCGGATCCGGCCCGCCGAGCGGCGACGGGCGGATGCAGCGTGGCCGGTTCCGTGCGGTGCCGTGGAGGGCGCGCGGCCCAGAACTAACCGTCCCTTAACACAACCGGCGCCCCGCCCCCCGACGACGCGTCGTCGCTGGTGACCGCCGTGTGAGATCCCTTGGACCGCGCACAGCGGGCGGGTCTACAGTCGGCCCCGCCCCCTGCCCCCGCCCCACGGAAGGCCCCGACCGTGCAGATACTTCTGGCCGAGGACGACGACGGCGTCGCCGCCGCGCTCGTCGAGGTGCTGTACGACCACGGCCACGTCACCCGCCGGGTGCGGCACGGCCGGGACGTGCTGACCTACCACCGCAGCGCCGACGTCCTCCTGCTGGACCTGGGCCTGCCCGACGTGGACGGTCTGGAGGTGCTGCGTGCGCTGCGCGCGGTGAGCGATCTGTGCGTGGTGGTGCTGACCGCGCGGGGCGACGAGCGGTCGGTGGTGCGCGGGCTGCGTCTGGGCGCCGACGACTACCTGGTCAAGCCGGTGCGGCTGGCGGAGCTGCTGGCCCGTATCGACGCGGTCACCCGGCGGGCGGCGGCACGCGGTGAGCGGGACCGGGCCGCGCGCACGGTCGCGGTCGGGGACGTCGAGGTCGACCTCGCGGCCCGCCGGGTGACGGTGGCCGGGGCGGAGGTGGAGCTGACCACGAAGGAGTTCGACGTCCTGGCGGTGCTGGCGGCGCGGGCGGGCACCGCGGTCAGCCGTCAGCTGCTGCTCGACGAGGTGTGGGGCGACGCCTTCCACGCCGTGTCCCGTTCGCTGGACGTCCACCTCACCCAGCTCCGGGCCAAGCTGCGCCGCCCGGGCCTGCTCACCACCATCCGCGGCTTCGGCTACCGCTTCGGGGAGTGAGGGACCGCCGTGCGCACCCGGGTCCAGGCCGCGCTGCTGGCGTTCGCCGTGCTCGCGGTGGCCGCGTTCGCGATCCCGCTGCTGACGTTCACCGCCTCCGAGCGCACCCAGCAGCTGGTGCTGGCCCGCACGGCCGATCTGGACCGCTTCGCCTCCCTCATGGACCAGGCGGCGACGACCGGGGAGACCTCGCAGGTGGTCACCGAGGCCCGGCGGTACACACAGCTGTACGGCGAACCGCTGGTCGTCGTCGACACCCGGCGCCGTCCCGTGGTGCAGACCGGCGGCATGCGGGCGGCCGACCCCCGGGTGGCCCGCCTCGTCGACGCGGCGCTGCGGAACCGTACCGCGCACCCCGGCGGCGTGCTGCGCCCCTGGTCGCACGGGCCGGTGATGTTCGCCGAGCCCGCCGGTACGGGCACGCAGGTGTCGGGCGCGGTGGTGCTGCGGGCCTCGGTGGGGGCGGCGGCGCGGGACATCGCGCGGCGCTGGGCGGTCGTGGGGGCCGGTACGGCGCTGGTCGCCGTGGCCTGCACGGTGCTGGCGCGGGCGGCGACCCGCTGGGTGGTCAGCCCGCTGCGCCGGCTGGACCGGGCGGTGGGCCGGCTGGCGGCGGGGCTGCCACCGCAGTACGCGCGGGCCGGCGGGCCGCCGGAACTGCGGCAGCTGGCCACCGGGTTCAACCGGATGGCGAGCGCGGTCACGGCGGCCCTGGAGCAGCAGCGCCGGCTGCTCGCCGACACCTCCCACCAGATGCGCAACCCGATGGCGGCGCTGCGACTGCGGGTGGACGCGCTGCACCTCCATCTGCCGGGCTCCGCCGAGCGCACGTACGCCGGTGTCACCACCGAACTGGACCGGCTGGAGACCCTGTTGGACGATCTGCTGGCGCTGGCCGCCGCCGAGCAGCGGGCCGGGGAGCTGGCGGTGGCCGACGAGGAGGAGGCCGCGCACTGCGACGCGGCGGACGTGGCGCTGACGCAGGCGCGGCTGTGGGAGCCGGTGGCCCGCCGCGCGGGGGTGCGGCTGCTCGCGCACGCCGACCCGCCGGTGCCGGCCGCGTGCGGCGACCGCGAGTTCGCCCAGATCGCCGACATCCTGCTGGACAACGCGCTGAAGTACGCGGGCCCGGACGCCACCGTCACCGTGGAGTGCGGGCGGGGGGAGGACGGGAGCGCCGTCCTGAGGGTGACGGACGACGGCCCCGGCCTCGACCCGGCCGAACTCGGCCGCGCCACCGAGCGGTTCTGGCGCTCCGGCCGCCATCCCGGCACGACCGGCACGGGCCTGGGCCTGGCCATCGCCGAGCAGCTCCTGTCCGGCCGCGGCGGCCGGCTGCACCTGACGTCGGCCGTCCCGCACGGCCTGCGGGCCACGGCGGTCGTCCCGGCCGGGCAGCCGGACGGCGGTCCGGGCGCGGGAGGCACCGCATGACCGAGAGCCTGCCCTTCCGCCGTCGTGCCGCCCTGCGCGGCGGGCTCGGTGTGCTCGGGACCCTCGCGCTGGGCGCGGCGCTCGGCGGGGACGCTTCCGCGCGGGACCCGGGCCCCACGGGCGTGCTCCGGCTGGCGACCGGGGAGTCCGAGGGGGTGCACGCCGCGTTCGGGCGGCTGCTCGCCGAGTTGATCGACTCGACCCTGCCGCGGCTGCGCTGCGAGGTGCTCACCACCGCCGCGAGCGTCGACAACATCGAGCGGCTGCGGGCGGGGAGCGCCGACCTCGCGCTGGTGCTCACCGACACCGCGCGCACCGCCGCCGAGGGCGGGGCACCGTTCGGCCGCCGGGTGCCGCTGCGGGCGATCGGCCGGGTCTACGAGACGTATCTGCAGTTCGCCGTGGTGGCGGACGCGGCCGTGCGGGACGTGTCCGGTCTCGCCGGGCACACCGTGTGGCTGGGCGCCACCGGCTCGGGCGGGGCGCTGCTCGGCGAACGGGTGCTGCGGGCGGCGGGGCTCAAGCCCGGCCGGGACGTGGCGGTGCGGCATCTGCCGATGACGGCCGTCGCCGGGGCCGTGCGCGGCGGGACCGTCGACGCCCTGCTGGTCGCGGGCGGCGCCCCCATCCCCGTACTGGCCGGCCTGGCCGCCCGGCCCGGGCTGCGGTTCCTGCCGCTGGCGGGGTTGCTGCCCCGGCTGGGCGGATCGCGGGGGCTGGCGGCTTCGGGGCTCGACCAGGTGGCGCTGCCGCAGGGGGCGTACCGGGGCGCGGGCGGCACCGCGACCATCGGCGTGTCCAATCTGCTGGTGTGCCGCCCGGGTCTGCCGCGCGCCGTCGCGGACGCGCTCACCCGGCTGCTGGTCCGGCACGCCGGGGCGCTGGTGCCGACGCACGTGGTCGGCACCCAGTTCCTCGACGTCCGCAGTCTGATCGGCACCGGGAGCATCCCGCTGCACCCGGGCAGCGTGGACGCCTACCGGTCGCTGCACGGCTGAGCACGGTCCCCGACCGCGACACGGAGCACCGTCCAACCACCGTCCAACCACCACCCCCACCTGCCACTTCACACTTTCTGCACCCTCTCGCCACTTTCCCGTCATGCGGCGTGTAGGCTCCATCCGCTTCATCCGCACCGTTGAGGGGGGATTCCTCATGCGCAAGCGTCATGCCATCGTCGTGGCCGCCACCGCCGGCAGCCTCGCCGCCGTCATAGCCGCCCCGGCCCAGGCCGCCGAGTACTCGTCGGCGCTGAAGATCCGCGGCGTCCAGTACGACGCGCCGGGCCGGGACTCCAACAGCTGCACGTCGGGCAATACCAAGCAGGAGTACCTGACGATCAAGAACTACTCGAAGACCGCGACGGTCAACCTGAAGAACTACGTCGTGAAGGACGCGGCCGGCAACCGGTTCAAGTTCACCGCGAACCACTACCTCCAGCCCGGCGACTACGTGAAGCTGCGCGGCGGCAACGGCAACGACTCCGACGCGGGCAACGTCGTCTACCGCGACAACTGCAACTTCGTCTGGAACAACGACAAGGACACGATCTACCTGTACAAGCCGTCGGGCCCCCGCTCGGACGTGCACGCGTACAGCAAGTCCGCCAACGACCGCGACGGCAACGGGTACATCACCTTCCACGGCTGAGCCGCCGCACCACCGGCGCCCCCGCCCGCACGCGGCCCGGTCCGGACCGTCACGCGGAGTTTCCCGTTCCGGCCCAACCATTTCACCTCCTCGTCGGTCTCCTCCTGCGCACACCCGTGCCGGCTCCGGCCGGCGCACCGGGTGCGCGGGGCGGGAAGCACCTTCGGGGAGAGGGAACGGACATGGGCAGAGCCAAGCTGTCGGTGGGGGCCGCCGCGGCCGTGGTCGTGGGAGCGCTGGCGGTGGTCGTACAGCCCGCCGGGTCCGGTACGGCCGTACCGGCCGCCGACAGCGGCGCCGTGGCGCTCGCCGCGGCCGGGGCGGGCGCGGGCAAGGCCGCCGACCTGGACGGCGACGGGTATGACGACCTCGCGGTCGGCGCGCCCGACGCCGCCGTCAAGGACCACGCCAAGGCCGGTTACGTGGCGCTGACCTTCGGCACCTCCGGCGGCGTCCGGGTCGACCGGCACCAGGGGCTCACCCAGTCCCACGCCGGGGTGCCGGGCACCCCGGAGGCCGGTGACCGGTTCGGGTCCGCGCTCGCGCTGGGCGACATGGACGGCGACGGGTACGCCGACCTGGTCGTCGGCGCGAGCGGCGAGGCCATCGGCGACGTCAAGGGCGCCGGTTCGGTGACGGTGGTCTTCGGGTCGCCCACCGGGCTGTCCGACAAGGCCATCGCCTTCCACTCCCCGACCGTCACCGCCCGGCAGGGCTTCGGCGGCCGGCTCGCCCTGGGCGACTTCGACCACGACGGGCTGAAGGACCTCGCCGTCGTGGACGGCACGAAGGTCGACGTGCTGCCCGGCTCCAAGAACCTGCGCACGACGACCGCGCCGAAGCTCACCCGCATCACCCCGCCCGGCGGCGGCGCCGGCACGCACGGCATCGAGAGCGGCGACATCGACGGCGACGGCTACGACGACCTGGTCACCGTCGCCTACTTCGACGACCCGGCCGACGAGGGCACCCTCGGTGTCCTGCCCGGCTCCAGGAGCGGGCTCAAGAGCACGCCGCTGGGCCGGAACATCGGCCTGCCGTTCGCGGACTACGACGCCGTGGTCGGGGACGTCGACGGCGACGGCAAGGACGACGTCGTCATCGACACCGGCTTCTCCGACGGCCCCGACGACTACCTCCTGCGCACCTTCCCCGGCGGCACGGGCGGCCTCGACGCGGCGCACGCCGTGGTGTGGGACGGCGGCCCCCCTCAGGGCACCGCCGCCGCCCTCGCGGACGTGAACGGCGACGGCCACGCCGACCTCCTGGTCAGCGACACGAGCGCACCGGACAGCGACGGCTTCTCCAACGCCGGCGCGCTCACCGTCGTCCCCGGCGGCGACGGCCGGCTGGACTCCTCGGCCGCGCGGACGCTCTCCCTGGACACCAAGGGCGTCGTCGGTGTGGCCGAGACGGGCGACCTGTTCGGCGCGGCGCTCGCCCCGGGCGACTACAACGGCGACGGCACCACCGACCTGGCCGTCGGGGCGCGCGGCAAGTGGAAGGGCACCGGCGCGGTGAGCCTGCTCTACGGCGGCGACGGCGGCCTCACCGGCGAGGGCTCCCTCCTCTTCGGCCCCGACTCCTTCGGCTACGAGGCGGTCAAGGCGTCCTTCGGCGCGGCCCTGTCCGCCCCGCCGGCCTGAACCACCCCGCCGGCCTGGCCCGCCCCGCCCCTTCGATCCGTCACGTCGGCCCGCCCCGTCCCGGCGGCCACGGGAAGAAGCCGCTGGTGCGGGCGGCGTACTCGGCGTAGCCGGGGCGGCCGGCCATGTGCCGCTCCAGGAGCGCCTTGCCGCTGCCGCGGGTGAGCAGGAAGGTCATGACGAGCGGGGAGACGGCGCCGGCCGCCGCGCCCGGCACCCCCGCGTCGCACGCCACCAGGTACAGCCCCCACCAGACGAGGAAGTCCCCGAAGTAGTTGGGGTGCCGGGTCCAGGCCCACAGGCCCCGGTCCATGATCCGGCCCCGGTGCCCGGGGTCGGCCTTGAACCGGGTCAACTGGGCGTCCCCCACCGCCTCGAAGCACAGCCCCACCGCCCACACCGCCGTCCCGGCCCACGCGAGGACGCCGAGCGGGCCCGGGGCGTACGAGGCGGCCTGCACCGGCAGCGACACCAGCCACACCAGGGCGCCCTGGAGGCAGTAGACCGTGCGCAGCGCGTACCAGGTGCGGCTGCCGGGGGCCTTGGCGAGCAGCCTCTCGTAGCGCGGGTCCTCCCCGTGGCCGCGTCCGCGCCGGGCGATGTGCACCGCGAGCCGCAGCCCCCACGCGGCGGTCAGGACGGTCACCAGGACCCGCCGCCCGGTGTCACCGCTGTCCGCGGAGACGGCACAGGTGACGAGGGCGACCGCGGCGAAGCCGATGCCCCAGGCGCTGTCCACCACGCGGTGCACGCCCTTGCGCAGCGCGACGGCGAAGGTGGCGAGCATGACGCCGAACGCGGCCGTGGCCGACCAGCCGAGGCCGCCCGCGAACGCCTGCCAGTCGAAGCCGGGGTCTCCGGCGGCGAGCGCGCTCACGGCACCTCCGGTCCCGTGTACCAGCGGTGCGGAGTCGCGGGCATGCCGCTGCCGCCGCCCGGGGTGGTGCGTACGCCGAGGATCTGGTCGACGCCCATCCGCCGCTCCTCGAACGCCAGCGCCCCGCCGACGAGATAGAGCCGCCACACCCGCGCGGTCTCCTCGCCGACGAGTGCGACGGCGTCGGCCCACCGCTCCTCCAGGGTGCGGTGCCAGGCCTCGACGGTGCGCACGTAGTGCTCGCGCAGCGACTCCACCGACCGCACCTCCAGACCCGCCCCCTCCAGCAGGCCGACGGTCTCGCCGAGCGGGCGCATGTGCATGTCGGGCGCGATGTACCCCTCGATGAACGGGCCCCCGCCGGGCGCGGTGCGCCCGCGTGACATCTGCTGGACGAGCACGCGGCCCTGCGGGCGGAGCAGCCGGTGCAGGGCGGCGGCGAAGGCCGGGTAGGCGTCGTCGCCGACGTGTTCGCCCATCTCGATCGTGGAGACGGCGTCGTAGCCGCCGCCGGTGATGTCCCGGTAGTCCTGGCACACCACCTCCACCCGGTGTTCGAGGCCGCGCTCGCACACCCGCTCCCGTACGTACGCGGCCTGTTCGCGGGCCAGGGTGACGGCGGTGACCTGCGCCTTGTGCCGTTCGGCGGCGTACAGGGTGAGCGAGCCCCAGCCGCAGCCGATGTCGAGCAGCCGGGCGCCCGGAACCAGGCCGAGCTTGCGGCAGACCAGCTCCAGCTTGGCCCGCTGGGCGTCGGCCGGGGTGAAGGCAGTGAAGTCAGCGTTCTCGCTCGCCCAGTAGCCGCAGGAGTAGGCCATGGTCTCGTCGAGGAGCAGCCGGTAGAAGTCGTTGGACAGGTCGTAGTGGTGGCTGATGGCGGCCCGGTCGCGGGCCTTGCTGTGCGGTCCGCCGCGCAGCCGGGCCTGGGTGGCCGGGGCGGCGGGGCGGGGGCCGACGGCGCCGAGCCGCAGCGCGATGCCGGCCGCGCGGGCCCGGTCGGCGAGCGTGAGGCGGGGGGCGTGCAGTCCGCGTTCGCGGGCGGCGGCCCACATCAGCCGCAGCCCGTGCGCGAGGTCGCCCTCGACGTCGATCTCCCCGGTCACGTACGCCTGGGCCAGGCCGAGTTCGCCGGGTTCCCACAGCAGCCGGCGCAGCGCGCGCCGGGTGCGGACGACGAGGACGGGGGCCTCGGCGGGGCCGGCCTCGGTGCCGTCCCAGGTGCGCAGCCGGACCGGGAGGGGGCCGCCGAGCGCGTCCTCGGCGAGCGCGGCGAGCCGGTGCGCGGCGCCGCGCCGCGTGGTGCCGGGCCGGGGTGTGGGGGCGGGGCTCATCGTGCGGTGTTCTCCTCGTGCGTGGTCCGCTTGGTGAACAGGTACTGCTGGACGTCGAGGTAGCCGGAGCGGAACCCGGCCTCGGAGTAGGCGAGGTAGAAGGTCCACATGCGGCGGAAGGTCTCGTCGAAGCCGAGCGCGTCGACCTCGTCGGCGCGCGCGGTGAACCGCTCCCGCCACAGCCGCAGCGTCTCGGCGTAGTGGGCGCCGAAGCCGTCGCGGCGGGCGACGGTCAGGCCGGTGTGCTCCCGCACGGTCTCCTCGACGGCCTCGACGGAGGGCAGCAGCCCGCCGGGGAAGATGTACTTGCCGATCCAGGTGAAGGTGGCGCGGCTGGCGAGCATCCGGTCGTGCGGCATGGTGATGGCCTGCAACGCGATCCGGCCGCCGGGGGCGAGCCGTTCGTCGAGGGCGCGGAAGTACACCGGCCAGAACTCCGCGCCGACGGCCTCGATCATCTCGACGCTGACGACGGCGTCGTAGGTGCCCCGGGCCTCGCGGTAGTCGCACAGTTCGACCGAGACGCGGTCACTGAGGCCCGCCCCGGCGATCCGGGCGAGGGCGAGGTCGCGCTGTTCGCGGGAGAGGGTGAGCGAGGTGACGTGGGCGCCGCGTGCGGCGGCCCGCAGGGCCAGTTCGCCCCAGCCGGTGCCGATTTCCAGGAGCCGGGTGCCCTCGCCGACCTCGGCGAGGTCGAGCAGCCGGTCGATCTTGCGGTGCTGGGCGGCGGCGAGCAGGTCCTGACGGGCGGGCAGGCCGCGGAAGACGGCGGAGGAGTAGGTGAGGGTGTCGTCCAGGAAGAGCGTGAACAGGTCGTTGGACAGGTCGTAGTGGCGGCTGATGTTGTCGCGGGCGCCGGCGGGTGTGTTGCGTTCCCGGTCGGGGCGGCGCAACTCCCATATGCGGCGCAGCCGTTGCAGCGGGGCGGGGATCAGGTCGGCGGCGTGGGCCGCGAACACACCGAGGGTGGCGACGAGGTCGGGGGCGTCCCACTCACCGGCCATGTACGACTCCCCGAAGCCGACCAGCCCCTGGGAGCCGATGCGGCCGTGGAACGCCCGGGGGTCCCGGATCTCCAGCAGGGGACCGCCCGTCCCGGCCCGGGTGCCGTCGGCGCAGCGGACGTTCAGCGGCAGCCGGTCCAGGGCCCGGCGTACGACGGCGGCGGTGACGGCGGTACGGAGCCGGGAGGACCGCGGCGGCGCGGCCACGTCGGGCCAGCGGACGGGGTCGACGGCGGAGGGACGCCCGGGCGGGGCGGTGGTCACCGACGGGCGGGTGCGCGGGGTGGCGGACTGGGTTGTGCTCATGTCGCTTTCTCCTGAAGGGGCTTACCGGGGCGGCGGGGGCGGCCGGGGCGCGGCCGCACGGGCAGACCGCGCAGGAAGAGGCGGATGCCGTGCAGTCGGATGGCGGCGGACACCGCGAGGGTGGACCACGGGTGGCGCAGCGCGAGCCGCAGCAGCGCGCCCGGTGTGACGGCCCGCCGGGCGCCCCGGACGGTGGCGGTGAAGGGCCGGCCGCCCTCGCGTTCGAGGTGCACGGTGAGGTCGAGCCGCTCCCCCGGCTCCGGCAGCCGCATGCGGTAGCGGCCGTCGACGGGGAAGAACGGTGAGACGTAGAACTCCTTGCCGGTGCGGTACTCCGCGCCCGTCCCCTCCTCGGTGGCCTCGGGGGTGGTCAGCAGGTAACCGTGCCGCTGCCCGTAGGTGTTGTGCACCTCGGCGACGACGCAGCGCGGGCGGCCGTCGGGGCCGTGGCACCAGTACAGGGTGAGCGGGTTGAAGACGTACCCGAACACACGGGCCTGGGTGAGCATCAGGACGCGGCCGCCCCGGAGGTCGACGCCGTGTCCGGCGAGGAACCGGTCGAGGCCCGCGCGCAGGGTGGGCGCGGTGCCGTCGAAGTGGTCGCGCGGGTCGAAACGGGCCCAGGGCCGCAGCGGGCGCGGCAGCCGGGGCGGGGTGTCGGGGTCGAGGAGCCACAGATAGGTGCGGTGGCGCAGCGCGTACCGGGTGGGCGCGGTGCGCACGTGGTGGATGACGCACGGGTACAGCGCGGGCGCGCCGGTGGGGGCCGCCGTCACCAGCGCACCCCCAGGACGGCGGCGGCCCGGACCCCGGAGCGGCAGCCGTCCTCGTGGAACCCCCAGCCGTGGTAGGCGCCGGCGAACGCGCAGACGTCGGTGTCCAGTTCGGGCAGCCGGCGCTGGGCGGCCACCGAGGCGGGCGTGTGGACGGGGTGGTCGTAGACCATCCGGGCGCGGACGCTGCCGGGGTCGACGCGGTCCTCGCCGCCGAGGGTGACGACGAACGTCTCGGGGGCGTCGAGGCGTTGCAGCCGGTTCATGTCGTAGCTGACCCGGACATGGTCGGCGGCGGCGGTGCAGGAGGGCATCAGGTAGTTCCAGGAGGCGCGGGCGCCCTGGGCGCGCGGGAGGAGGGTGGTGTCGGTGTGCAGGAGGGTGGTGTTGCGGGAGTAGCGGAAGGCGCCGAGCACCTCCTTCTCCCGCGGGGTGGCGTCGGCGAGGAGGCGCAGCGCCTGGTCGGGGTGGGTGGCGACGACGACGGCGTCGTGCGCGGCGGTGGCGCCGTCCCCGGTGACGATCTCGGCGCCGTCGGCGTGCCGGCGCAGGGCGCGGACGGGGGCGGTGGTGCGGACGGTGTCGAGCCGTTCGGCGACCCGGTCCACGTAGCGTCGCGAGCCCCCGGTCACCGTGCGCCACACCGGCGAGCCGCCGACGGAGAGCATCCCGTGGTGCTCCAGGAACCGGAACAGATGGGCGGCCGGGTGGCGCAGGGCGGTGGCCGCGTCGCAGGACCAGACGGCGGAGACGAGCGGGGTCATGAAGTGGGCGCGGAAGTAGGGCGAGAAGCGCTCGCGGCCGAGGAACTCGCCGAGGGTGAACCCGTCGGTCTCCCCGTCCTCCGCCAACAGTCGGCGGGCCGCGCGGTGGAAGGCGGGCACCTCGCGCAGCATCCGCAGATACCGGCCGCGCAGGAGGTTGCGCGGGTGGGCGAGGAGTCCGGTGGGGCCGCGGGCGCCGGCGTACTCCAGCCCGCACCCCTCGCACCGCACCGACATGCTCATCTCCGACTCCTGCGTGGCGACACCCAGTTCGTCGAAGAGCCTCAGCAGGTGCGGGTAGGTGCGGCGGTTGTGCACGATGAATCCGGAGTCGACGCGGTGCCTGCGGCCGTCGGAGGAGGTCAGCGTGTGGGTGTGGGCGTGGCCGCCGAGCCGGTCGTCCGCCTCGTACAGCGTGACGTGGTGGGTACGGGCCAACAGGTACGCGGCGGTGAGGCCCGCGACCCCGCTGCCCACGACGGCGACGCGCCGCCTGCCGTCCCCGCCTCCGCCTCCGCCTCTGCCCTCGCCCCTGCTTCCGCCTCCGCTTCCGCCTCCGCTTCCGCTTCCGCTTCCGCTGTGCGCGGACCCCGCCGTCCGCTCGTGCGGTGCGTCCTTCGGCGCCGGCGCCATCGACGTCTCCTCCCCGGCCGTGTGCGTTGTCGCGGGTAATCCGGGGCCGGCGCGTCACCGGATTGGCCGAAAGCGGATCTTTTCCGGAACGGGGGGGGTGGGCCGGGGCCTCCGAGCCGCACGAGCCCCATTCGGGGTGAAGATCCGCAGTGGACCCCGTTTGGACGGGAAAGGGCGGGGCAGTCGGCTCCGGTGCGAGTCCCTTCCTCTTCCGTGCCCGGGTCCTCCGCGCCCGGGCGACACGCTGCACGGACCGCCGCCGTACCGCCCCGGGCGGGAGACGGGCGGCGACTGCTGATCCTGAGCGCGAGCATGGGCGCCGGACACGACACGGTGGCCGCCGAACTCGCCCGCCGGGCCCGGGAGCGGGGCCACGAGGCCGAGGTCCTCGACGTCCTCGAACTCCTGCCCTACCACCTGGGCACCGGGCTGCGCGGCTTCTACCAGTCCTCGGTACGGCACTACCCGTGGGCGTACGCCGGTCTGTACCGGCTCTTCCTGCGCCGCGGGTCGGGCAGCAGGCCGAGCGGGGTGCCGCTGGCCCGGCTCGCCGGGGACCGGCTGGCCGAGCGGGTGGCGCGGTTCCGTCCGGACGTGGTGGTGCCGGTGTTCCACCTCGCCGCGCAGCTGACCGGCCATCTGCGCGGCCGGGGCGCGCTGAAGGTGCCGAGCGCCGTGTACGTCGTCGACTTCGCCGTGCACCGGCAGTGGCTGCACCCGGGCAACGACCTCTATCTCTGCCTGACCGACGAGGCCACCGGGGAGGTCCGCGAGGACATCCGCCGGCCCGCCGTGACCACCGGCCCGTGCGTGTCCCCCGACTTCGCCGCGGACTCCCCCGACGGAGCCCCCGGCGGCTCCTCCGGCGCGGACGCCTGGCGGCAGCTCTTCGCGCGGTACGGTCCCGGGCGGACGCCCGTCGTGCTGTCCTGCGGTGCCTGGGGCGCCGCGACCGGGCTCGCCGCGACGGCCGGGCTGCTCACCGGGCGGGGCTGTCTGCCGGTGGTGGTCTGCGGGCGCAACGACCGGCTGCGGCGGGCCCTCGCCGACGTTCCCGGGGTCCTCGCACCCGGCTGGGTGAGCGACATGCCCGGCCTGCTGCACGCGGCCCGCGCGCTGGTGGACAACGCGGCCGGGCAGACCGCCGTGCAGTCGCTCGCCGCCGGACTGCCGGTGATCGGCTACCGGCCGATCCCGGGCCACGGCGAGGAGGGCGTACGGCGGATGGCGGCGCTGGGGCTGACGGAGGTGGCGGACGACGAGCGCGCACTGTGCGACGCGCTGGACCGGCTGACCGCCGACGGCGAGGCGCGGCGGAGCCGGATCGAGCACGCCCGGACGCTGTTCCGGGACGAGGACCCGCTGGCCCGGCTGCTGGCGCTCACGGAGCGGGTGCGGGCGGGGTAGCGGCCGGTGGCCGCGGGCCCGGTCAGGTGGTGTGGCCGGTGTGGGCCGGGCCCGGGTGGTCGGTGTGGTCGGTGTGGTCGGCCCACGCCCGTTGCCGCAGGCCCTCGTCCAGGAGGACGTCCGCCGCGGTGCACGCCAGCGCCTCGGCCGCCGCGAGCAGCACCTCCCGGCCCCGGTCGGAGGCCGCGGCGGCGGCGAACTCGGGGGTGTGGTCCGAGCCGTCGGACCCCATGATCGCGACGAACGGGTGGATCGCGGGCACCCGGTTGCTGACGTCGCCGATGTCCGAGGAGCCGAGGTAGACGCCCGGGGCGGGCGGGGTGAGCTCGATGCCCGCGCGGGCGAGGTGCGCGGCGAACCGGCCGGAGAGCGCGGTGCTGTCGCGGAAGTGGGCGTAACCCTGGGCGGCGCGCTCGACCTCCACCCGCGTGCCGGTCGCGCGGGCGACCCCCTCCGCGCTGGTGGCGAGGTCGTGCGCGAGGTCGTCGAGGGCGGCGGTGGTGAGCGCGCGCAGCCCGAACAGTCCTTCGGCGTACTCGGGGACGATGTTGGTGGCCTTGCCGCCGTGCGTGACGATCCCCTGCACGTGCGAGCCCGCCGGGAGCCGGCGGCCGGTGACGGCGAGGGTGTTGAAGAGCTGGACGAGGGCGGCGAGGGCGTCGATGCCCTCCGTGGGGTTGCCGGTGGGGTGGGCGGCGCGGCCGTGGAAGCCGACGCGGTACTGGGCCTGGGCGGTGAGGGGTGCCCACTGCCAGTCGTACACCCCCGGGTGGAACATGAGAGCGGCGTCCACGTCGTCGAAGACGCCCGCCTCCACTTCGGTGACCTTGCCGCCGCCGCCTTCCTCGGCGGGGGTGCCGATGGCGAGGACGGTGCCGGGGGTGTCCGCCAGGGCGGCCCGCGTCGCGAGCGCCGCGCCGAGGCCGGCGGCGGCGATCAGGTTGTGGCCGCAGGCGTGGCCGAGGCCGGGCAGGGCGTCGTACTCGAGGAGGAGGGCGACGGTGGGGGCGTCTCTCTGGGGGGCGGCTGCGCGGGCGGTGAAGGCGGTCGGGAGGCCGGCGGTGCCGTGTTCGACCGCGAAGCCCTCGCGGTCGAGTTCGGTGGTGAGGAGGGTGGTGGCGCGGTGTTCCTCGAAGGCGTACTCGGGGTCGGCGTGCAGGGTGAGCGCCACGTCCCACAGCCGGTCGGCCCGGCGCCGTACCTCGTCCCGTACACGTGCGTACACCTCACCGCTCACCTGTACCTCCGGTACTCGACCCGCTGTCTCCCACCCCAGGTTCCCTCGCCCCCGCTGCCCCTACCCTCCCCATCCCAAGGGGCTCCGCCCCTTCGACCCCGGGGGCGGGGGCGGGCGTGGGCTCCGCCCCCGGACCCGCCACAACCCACCCCCGAGGGGGCTCCGCCCCCTGGACCCCCGAAAACGCCCGGGGCCGCGTCCCATGCCCCCCGAATCCCCAGGGGCGCGGGGAACTGCGCAAACAACCCCAACACACCCGCACACAACAACGCGGCTCAGCCACCCCCCAAAGGGGCGCGGGGAACTGCACAAACGCCCACCGACCCCGCACACAACCACGCACCCCAAGCACGCGCCCCGGCGCATACCACCCGCACCGTCAGTCCGGCGTCGGCGTCAGCTCCGCCACCAGCAGCGTGCGGTCATCCGCGGTGCCCACCTCCGCCGCCCCCCGCAACAACCCCTCGCACAGCTCGCGCAAACCGTCCGCCCCCGCGACGTCCGCCGTGTCGACGGGGCGGTCCCCGGCCGTCGGGCGGCCGTCCGCGTCGAGCGCGCGGGCCAGCCGCGCGATGCCCTGGTCGATGTCGGTGTGGCGGGACTCCACCAGACCGTCGCTGTACAGCACGAGCAGCGTCGGCTCGGACACCTCGACCACCGTCGGCTCGTACGTCCCCGTCCCCAGCCCCAGCGGCAGCCCGGGGCTGGCCAGCGCGAGCGGCCCGGCGGCCCGGTCGGGGCCCCGGATCAGCGGCGGCGGGTGCCCCGCCGCGACGACCGTACAGGTGTGCCGCCGCGCGTCCCACTCCGCGTACATGCACGTCGCGAACGACGCCCCCGGCGTGTCGCACGCCAGCGCGTCGAGCCGCCGCATCAGCTCGGCCGGCGCGATGTCGAACCCGGCCAGCGTCCGGACCGCCGTACGGAGCTGGATCATCGCGACCGCCGACTCCGGCCCGTGCCCCATCGCGTCCCCGACGACGAGGCTGACCCGGTGCCCGGGCCGCGGCAGCACGTCGAACCAGTCGCCGCCGATGACCGTGTCCTGCCCCGCCGGCAGGTACCCGTGGGCGATCCGGCAGCCCTCGAACTCCGGTGCGGTCGCCGGCAGCAGGCTGGTCCGGATGGCGAGGGCGGTGCGCCGCTCGTGCTCGTACCGGCGGGCGTTGTCCAGCGCCACGCACGCCCGCCCGGCGAGCGCCTCCACATGCGCGGCGTCGTCGGCGCGGAAGGGCGGCCGGTTCGGCCCCCGCGTGCAGACGATCACCCCGACGGCCGCCTCCCGCAGCCGCAGCGGGACGACGAGGAGGGAGACGGACCGCAGCACCTCCCGCAGCCGCGGATCGCCGCCCCGCGCGGCGGTGAGCCGCTCGGAGGTGTGGTCGTCCATCATGGCGAGCACCTGCGGCCGCCCGGTGGCGAGCGCACGGGCGTACGGGGTCTCGCGGGGGAAGACCACCACCTCGCCGAGCGGCAGCCGGCGCTCCCACTCGGGGCCCGAGCGGTAGCCCGTCCCCATCGCCAGCCGGCGCGCCTCGATCTGCGGCGGGTCGGCGGTGAGGAAGGCGTTCTCCTGCTGCAACCACCGTTCCAGCAGGTACACGGAGGACGCGTCGCAGAACTCCGGCATCAGGGAGTGCACGACATGGCCGCCGGTGAGCCGCAGATCGAGCGCGGAACCGATGAGACCGTCCACCGCCGCACCGGCCGGAGACGGGCCGGTGAGGGACGGACCAGCCGCGGACGGACCAGTCGCGGACGGGCCGGCCGGCCGGTGCGGGGCCGGCGGAGCGGCGGGGGCCGGCTCGGGCTGGGCGCGTGCTTCGTTCCGCAGGATCGTGCCTTTCCGGGTGGGGCCGGGGGCCGGTCGCACAGCAGGAACGGGCCTGTCCGGGCAACCTCGGCAACTATATGATGTTGCGTCAAGGATGCTCGCTGTCGGAGGAGTTGATGTGCCCATCGGCGAAGGTCTCCCGCAGGGAGTAGACCCCGAAAAAGCGAGCGTCGCGCGTATGTACGACGCGATGCTCGGTGGCCAGCACAACTTCGCCATCGACCGCGAGGCCCTCGCGGCGTTCACCGCCATCGACCCCCAGGTGCGCACTCTGGCCCGGGCGAACCGTTCCTTCCTGGGCCGTGCCGTCCGTTTCCTGGTCGACTCCGGCGTACGGCAGTTCATCGACCTCGGCTCCGGCATCCCCACCCAGGGCAACGTCCACGAGGTGGCGCAGGCGGCCTCCCCCGGCGCCCGGGTCGTCTACGTCGACAACGACCCGGTGGCGGTCGCGCACAGCACCTCGCTGCTCGCCGACAACCCGGACGCGGCCATCGTCGACGGCGACATCCGCCGCCCGGCCGACATCCTCGCCTCCCCCCGGCTGCGGGAACTGATCGATCTCGACCGGCCCGTGGCCGTACTGATGATCACGATCCTGCACTTCGTCACCGCGGAGGAGGACCCGGCGGGCATAGTGGCCGCGTTCCGCGACGCTCTGCCCGCGGGGAGTTGGCTGGCGCTGACGCACGCCACCAACCAGGACCGTCCCGACACGGCCGCCGCCGTGGGGAAGTTGTACCGCTCCCGGGCCAGTTCGCCCGTCACCGCCCGCTCCCGGGCGGAGATACTCGGGCTCTTCGACGGTTTCGACCTCGTCGACCCGGGCCTGGTCCACGTACCGCTGTGGCGCCCCGGCCCGGACGACCACGTTCCGGACAACCCGTCGGAGTACTGGGTGTTCGCGGGCGTCGGCCGCAAGGACGGCTGACCCCTCCCGCACCCCCTGACCTGCGCGTACGGACGGCCCGGACAAGGGTCGGCCCCGCCGCGAAGGGGGGGTGCGGCGGGGCCGGGAGGCTCGGTCCGCCAGGGGGGGTAGGCGTTCCGCCGAGCCTGTCGTATCTGCTGGTGCCCCCTCAACACGCATATATGCGCGCTGATTTCAGTTCTTTTTCGCGCCCGGCGGCCGGAAGCAGGCGATCACCGTCTTGCCGTCCGGGCAGGGACGGGTCTGCAGGGTGTCGGCCAGCGCGTCGACGAGGAACATGCCGCGTCCGCCGAGGCGTTCCCCGCTGGGCGGCTGGGCCACGGGCAGCTCCCGCGAGGAGTCGTGCACCGCGACGTGCAGGCACCGGGTGTCCCAGGTGAGCACCAACTGGGCGCTGCTGCGGGCGTGCACATGGGCGTTGGTGACCAGCTCCGAGACGGTCAGCAGCACCGCGTCGGCCGTCTCCGGCGCCTCGGTGGTCCAGCCGAGGGTGTTCAGATGCCCGCGGGTCCAGTCGCGGGCGACCTTCGCACCGGTACTCATCGGCAGGGAGCGCGCCCAGCCCACTGCTCGCAGCGATTCGTTCACCGTCGTCCTCCCCGGGTGCCGTCCGGGGTTACGGGTACCCGCGCCGGGCCCCCGCATGACTGTGCGGCGGACCGCCCCCGTCTGGGACAAGCTGGAGACTACGGAGCGAAGCAGGATGTACCGGGCCGGGCCCCGTGCCGGCGGCCCGGCGGAAGGAAGCGAGGCGCCATGTCCGACCAGCAGCAGCCCCCGTCCGGCCGCGACCGGGACCCCTCCGCTCCCGGGCAGCCGCCCGGCGAGCAGCCCGCCCCGGAACGCGCGGGCGCCGGTGACCTCGGCCGCCGGCTGGCACACCGGCGCCGGGAGCTGGGGCTGACCCGGGAGGACGCGGCGGCCCGGGCGGGCATGGCGCCGGACTATCTCCGGTATCTGGAGGAGAGCGCGGGGGCCACGCCCGGGACGAACGTGCTGCTGCGGCTGGCGGACGTGCTGCGGACGACGGTCACCGAGTTCACCGGCGGCGCGGCCGAGCGGCCCCCGGGGCAGGGACAGGCGGCCCCGCACCCCGCGTTCACCGAGCTGAGCGTGCGGGAGTGCCGGGCGCTGCTCGCCTCGCACGGGGTGGGACGGCTGGCGGTGAACACGGCGTCGGGGCCGGTGGTGGTGCCGGTCAACTACAGCGTCGTCGACGGCTCGATCGTCTTCCGGACCGCGCCCGGGACGACGCCGGCGCTGGCGGTCGGCAGCCGGGTCGCCTTCGAGGTCGACCGGGTGGACGAGGCGTTGAGCGAGGGGTGGAGCGTACTGGTCCGGGGGCACGCCCGGGCGGTCACCGACCCCGGGTCTGTACGTCGCCTCACCGAACGGGCCCACAGCGAACCGTGGGCGGGCGGCGTCCGCGAACTGTGGATCCGAGTGGACCCCACGGAGACCACGGGCCGCCGCATCACGGTGTGATCCCGCCCCGGACCCCGCGAGGGATCGCGCCCACACGGCCCTGGATATGGCCCCGCGCCCCTGATCAGGGGCGCGGGGCCATATCCAGGTGCGGCTCGGCCGGGCGGTGGGTGCGGCGTGCTCGCCGGGCCGTTGGGGAACGCCTCGCTCACTCCCGTTCCGTGAGCGAGGCGAAGAACTCCTCGATCGCGGGCCAGACCCGGCCGCCGCCGGACAGTCCGCGCCACTCCCGCCGTACGACGGCGACCACGCGGAAGCAGTCGTCGATCGGGGTGATCCAGTGGTGGCTCACGCCCCGGGCCGTGTTGACCAGGAGGGCCTCCACGTGGGGTGCCAGGCCGGCCAGCTCGGGGTGGCGGTCCACCGCGGCCCGCCAGGCGCCGGCGTCGGCCTCCCAGCGGGTGGCGCCGGCGGGGCTCGGGTAGTGCGCGGTGACGGTGCCGTCCGGGCGGCGGACGAAGAAGGCGAGGCCGACCGGGACGCCGAGGGCGGCGGTGTCCACGGGCGGCAGCCGCAGCCGCCGTCGCGGCACCAGGAGGTAGCGGCCGCCGGCCGTGCCGCCCTGGGCGAAGAGGAGGGCGCACGGGTGGCAGCCGCAGTGCAGTTCCTGTCGCTCGGTGTCGTAGAGGTGCTGGTGTTCGACCGGGACCGGGGCGCCGCACAGGTCGCAGCGTTCGGCGTCCGCGGCCCGCCGGTCGGCGGCGCCGCGGATCACCCGGGCCAGCGCGCCCGCGGTCACGGCGACCCCTGGGGCTCGGCGGGGCGGAGGGTCAGGGTGTCGAGCGGGACGAAGGCGGCGTCCGCCGCGGGGTCGCGCACCCGCTCGACGCCGGACAGCTCGGGTGCGGCGGCGAGCAGGGTCTCCCGTACGGCGTCCTCCAGGCCCGCGGTCGTCGAACCGCAGCCCTTGACGTCGAGCCGGACCTGGGCGACGCCGTCGTCGATGCCGGTCAGTTCGATGTCGCCGCCGCGTTCGCGTACGACGGTGCGCAGTCCGTCGACGGCGCGTTCGGCCCGGCGTTCGACCGGGTCGGGGTGGATGTCGTGCAGCACCATCAGATGGCCGAGGAGCTGGTCCTCGGCGAGCCGGGCGGCGAGCGTCTCGTCGGCGAGGTCGAGGACCCGGGCGAGCCCTTCGCCGTAGACCTCGGTGAGCGCGCCGACGGCCTCGACGGCGGCGCGTGCCGTGGGTCCGGGCGCGTCCTCGACGCGGCCGAGGAGGTCGTCGATGCGGGCGAGGCGGTCCTCGACGGCCGGGTCGTCGAGCCGGCCGGCGCCGGGGCCGTGCGCGGCCGTGGTGTGTTCAGCCATGGTCGGCTCCGTAGGTCGGCGAGTGGGTCTTGGTGAGTGCGCGGCCCTTGCCCAGGTACCTGTCCGCGCCGCGGTACGGACAGGGGTCGAAGCCGCTGTCCACGATCTGCGGCGGCTTGCGTTCCCCGCCCAGGGCCTGGTCCGCGGTTGCCGTCATCACTGTTCCTGCCTCGTTCCTCGCTCGGGATCGGCGGCGCCCCGGGGTGCTCAGGGGCGCCGGTGGGGGGCGTGGCCGCTGGTCGGTTCGGCCTTGTCGTGGTGCCGCTTCGGTTCCTGGCCGGCGGCGAGGCCGGTGATGCCGCGCAGCCGCCGGATGACCGCCCCGTAGGGCTTGACGAGGGGCGACGACGGACTGCCGCCGGTGGGCTCGTCCATGAACGGCACGAACGCGTCGGGGAAGCCGGGCACGGTGCAGCCGACGCAGATGCCGCCGACGTGGGGACAGCCGCCGATGCCGCCCGTCCAGCCGCGCTTGGGCACGTCGCAGTTCACCACCGGGCCCCAACAGCCGACCTTCACCTGGCACTTGGGCGAGTCGTGGTCCTTGGTGAAGGTGGCGTGCCCGGGGGAGGCAGCCCGGTCGCAGCCCTCGTGGACGGTCTTCCCGAACAGCCACTGGGGGCGCAGCATGTGGTCGAGCGGCGGGGGCGGGGCGGTGCCGGCCGCGTGGTGGAGGAGCCAGGTGAGGGTCTCCATGACGTTCTCCGGCTGGACGGGGCAGCCGGGGATGTTGACGACGGGCAGCGCGCCCCGGGAGGTGAAGTCCCGGCCGAGGCGGTCGGCCAGGGCCATGGAGCCGGTGGGGCTGCCGGTGGGGTTGCCCGTCATGGTGTGGCCGTCGTCGAAGGTGGCGCAGGTGCCGACGGCCACCACGGCCCACGCCTCGGGGGCGAGCCGGTCGATCCACCGGTTCGGCCCGTCGGCCTCGATGATGTCCTGGTGGGGCACGGAGCCCTCGACGACCAGGACGAACGGGCCGAGTTCGCCGCGGGCGGCGGCCCGGAAGGGACCGAGGTGGTCCTCGCCGCCCGGGCTCGGGGAGAGCACCTTGTCGTGGAGGTGCACCTTGGGCAGGCCGGGCATCAGCCCGAGGACGATGTCCTCGACGGCGGACCGGCCGGCGGCGGTCATGGAGACGGTGTCGCCGTCGCGGCTCGTGCCCTCGGCGATCCAGAGGATGTGTATCTCGTCGAACCCCGGGCGTTCGCCGGGGGTTTCGGGTTCCTGGCTGACCTCGGTGGCGATGCTTGCGGTGCTCATGTGCTCGGCCTCCCTCGGAGACGGTCGCGGAGTCGGTCGCGGGTCGCGGCCGCCGGTGCCGGCGGGGTCGGGTCCGGGGGGGGGGGGGGGCCGGGGGCGTGCGGACGGGGTCGGGCGGGTGCGGTCCGTTCCTCCGGGTGTCCGGCGGTCCCCGGGGTGGCGCCCCTCCCGCGCGGGCGCGGCCTGCCGCCGCCGGCCGGGAGGACGCCTGCCACCTCGGCGGAGCCGGCGCCGGGGTTGTCCACCATGTCGCTGTCGCCTCCTCGTGCCGCGACGTCACCGTGCGTACGGGTCCCCACGCCCGCCCTCACGCTGGCACCGGGGCGCCGCTCCCGCCCGCTGTCGGCGGCATTGGAGTGAGGGCGGCGGGGCACGGGGCGCCGGATCGGACACGGGGCCTCGTTTGAGTAACGGAGAGTGCCGCCCGCGGCACCGCCCGAGGACCTTTGCATAGTCTAAAAAGCAAGGGGAAAGCCGTCGGAAGGGCGGTTTTCCGGCACGGGTTCCAGTACGGGAGCAGTCATGGCAGCGAAGCGACCACAGCCCGGCCAGGTCACGCTGTCGTGGTTGCCGGTCGCCGTCGTCGTGGTCGTGGTGACCACCGACGTCCTCGCCGGACCGGGTGTCGGACTGCTCCCCCTCGTCTCGCTGGGGCCCGCGTTCGCAGGACTGGTCGGCGGCTGGCGGCGCACCACGCTGATCGGGGTGGCGGCGCTGCTGGTGTGCGTGGCCCTCGGGATGTACGACGGGCTGTTCGCGGAGCGCCGGGGCTATGCGGCGATGGCGTCGGTGGCCGGGGTCACCGGTGCCGCGATCGCCGCCGCGGTGATGCGCCGGCGGCGCGAGGCGGAGCTGGCGAGCGTCCGCTCGGTGGCCGAGGTCGCCCAGCGGGTGCTGCTGCGGCCGGTGCCGCTGAGCGCGGGGCCGCTGCGGATCGCGGTGTCGTACACCTCCGCGGTCGCCGAGGCGCACATCGGCGGGGATCTGTACGAGGTGGTCGCCACCCCGCACGGTATCCGCGTCATCGTGGGCGACGTGCAGGGCAAGGGGCTGGCCGCGGTGGAGACGGCGGCCGTGGTGCTCGGCGCGTTCCGCGAGGCCGCGCACGACGAGCCGGACCTGCTCGCGGTGGGCGCCCGTCTGGAGCGCAGCATGGAGCGGGACACCGAGAGCGAGCGGTTCGTGACCGCGATCCTCGGCGAGGTCCGCCCCGACCACAGCGTCGTCTTCCTCAACTACGGCCATCCGGCGCCGATGGTGGTCCGCGCGGACGGCTCGGTCGACTTCCCCGAACCGCCCGCGTACGCGCTGCCGCTCGGCCTGACCGCTCACGGCGGGGACCCCGCCGAGCCGTTCCGGGTGGACTTCGCCCCCGGCGAGCAGGTGCTGCTGTACACCGACGGCGTCACCGAGACCCGGGACGCCCGGCGGCGGTTCTACCCGCTGGCCGACCGGGCGGTGCTGTTGAAGGAGAATGACGCCCAGGGTGCCCTGGAGGCACTGCGGGACGATCTGGTGCGTCATGCGGACGGACCGCTCCACGACGACGCGGCCATGCTGCTGCTGCGCTACCGCGCGCACGCGACGGCACCGGGCCTCGCCGGCGCGCGGGCGGCGGGCGTCGCGGCACGAGGGGAACGAGAGGAAGGGGCCCATGCCCGAGAGTGAGAAGCCGGTGGACGACGGGCTGCCGGCGGGCGGCGCGCGGCAGGCGGGTGGGGCGCCGCGGGCGGAGGGTGTGCGGCCGGCGGGGGACGTGGACGACGTGGCGCGGGCGGTGCTGACCGCCTCGCGGCTGCTGGTCGCGGTGTCGGCCCGCTCCCTGGCGGAGGTCGAGGACCGGATCACGCTGCCGCAGTTCCGGATGCTGGTGGTGCTCTCCACCCGGGGCGCCACCAAGCTGGTGGTCCTCGCGGAGCTGCTCCAGGTCGCCCCCTCGACCGCGATGCGCATGGTGGACCGGCTCATCGCGGCGGGCCTCGCGGAGCGGCGGGTCAACCCGGGCAACCGCCGCGAGACCCTGCTGACGCTCACCGACGAGGGCAGGCAGGTGGTGGACCATGTGATGGCCCGGCGCCGCCAGGAGGTCACCGGGATCGTACGGCGGCTCACTTCCGGGCAGCGGGCGACCCTCATCGAGGCGCTCACGGCGTTCAACGAGGCGGGCGGCGAACCGTCCGCGCCCGCGGTGGAGGGCACTCCGGCGCATCCGCCGGGGTGGGCGGACGTCTCCGCGTAACGGCTCCGCGCCCGTTCAGGTCCGCCCGGCCGCGGTGCGCCCGCTGAGCGCGTCGCGGGCGCGGTCGAGCACCGCGACCGCCGTCCCCACCGTGCCGAGCACCGCCGGATGCGCCGGCAGACGGGGGTGGGGCCTGGTCGGGGTGTGCCGGCGGGTGGCCCGCCACTGCCGGGCGAGCCGGGCGTCGTCCCGCTCGGTGAGGCGGGTCTCCAGCCGCGGCCACACCTGGTCCTGCTCGTAGGCCAGATGCGTGCGGTTCAGCGCGGCCACCGTGTGCACGCACGCGGTGAACTCCGGGCTGCCGGACGGGAGGCGGGCCAGCTCGTCGAGCGCCCGCTTCGCCTCGCCCTCCTGCGCCAGCGCCGTCCCGGCGAGCGCGCCGCCGTCCTCGCACAGTCTGCGCACCGCGGGCCAGACCACCCGCTCCTCCGCCAGCTCGTGCGCGGACTGCAGGGCGACGAGCCGCCGGGCCAGCCGCTGCCGCCGTCCGGTGTCGGGATCGGGGGTGCCGGTGAGGTCGTCGAGGAGGCACTGGATGGCGTCGTGGTCGTCCTGGAGCAGGCTCCGCAGCCGGTTCACCGGGGTCCTCCGGCCGGGCGGAGGCACGCGCGCCGTTCCTCCGGGGACAGTACGTCGTCTCGTGTGGGCATGCCGGCTCCCTCTCCCGCGTAGGGCCCCCGGAGTTCCCGCGGTGCCGGGCGCGAAACGTGGGGGGGAAGCGGGGCGCGCGGGTGCCGGGGCGGGTCAGACGTCGCGGGTGAGGCCGGGTTCGCCCCAGCCCATGGCCTGGGCCTGCGCGTCGTCGGGGACGGGGACGGAGGGCTCCCCGCCCGCCTCGTTGAACGCCGCGAGCGCCTCGACGAGCGCGGACCGGTGCCCGGGGTCCAGCCGCTCGACGATGGACGAGATGGCCGCGCGGCGCCGGGTGACGACGCTCTCGACGGTGCGCCGGCCCTCCTCCGTGAGGGTCAGCAGGGTCTCGCGCCGGCTCTCCGGATTGACCTCGCGCACGGCGAGCCCCGCGGCGATCAGCCGGTCGACCATGCGCATCGCGGTCGACGGCGCCACCTGGAGCAGTTCCGCCAGCGCGACCAGTTTGGTGGCGCCCCGGGTGGAGAGCACGACCAGCATGCGGAACTGGGGCAGCGTCACCCCGTCCTCGACGGCGGCGAGCGAGCGCGCGGAGACCGCCATCAGCAACCGGGAGGCCGCGAGGACCGCCCGGGTCACTCCGTCGACGTCGTCCACGTCCTCGAACCCGGTGTCAGTGTCGCGCTCCGCCATGGGTCCTTTCTATCGCGAGCGAGGCGCGGGGCACGCGCCGGGCCAGGGCATACGTCCGCCCCGCGGCCGGAAGTGGACGCCCGGCACGGGTCAGGGCGCGGGGGTCTCCGGGGCCAGCCGCTCGTGCTCCTTCTCCAGCGCCCGCGCGGTCGCCTCCGCGGTGGCCCGTACGCGGTCGCGCGCGAGGTAGGCGAGGCCCGCGCCGCCGGTGGCGTAGGCGCAGGTCAGCACCGCCGCGGCGGCGGTCCTCGGGAGGACCGACTCCGTCGCGCGCAGCAGGGTCTGGTGGGCGGCGGCGAGGGTGAGCACGCCGCAGACACCGGCGCCGGCGAAGAGGACGCCGGCCGTTCCGAAGCGGCGCAGGCCGGCCAGGGCCTCGTCCTGGATCGCCCGCACCTCGCGGCGGGCGAGGTCGGCGGTGTCCTGGGCCAGGCGGGTGGCCGCGTCACCCACACCGGAACCGGCGGTGGCGTCGCCGCGGGGTGTCTCGTTGCCTTGCATCGTCGTCCCCTGCCGTTGCTGTCGTTCCGTGGGTTCGTGAGCGGGGTACCCCCGACTGGGCACGCGACACGAGGGCTCCGCCCCCCGCGCCTCCGTTCGGTGCGTCGTCGGCTGCCGGCCGGTGGGGCCCGCTCGCAGGGAGGAGGTGAGGACGCTGAAAGGGGAACCGTTCAGGCGGCGCGCGGAGCGCGCGGTGGGCGGGCGCGCCCGCCTCCGCGTGATCACCCTGCTGGCGATGGTCATCGCCCTGGACGGCGCCGACAAGGCGACGATCTCCGTCAACGCCGACAGCCTCGAACAGGTCTTCGGCCTCAACCACACCCACATCGGCCTGCTCGTCTCGGCCACCTCCCTGGCCGGCGCCCTCGCCACCCTCCCCGCCGGCGTCCTGACCGACCGCACCACCCGCACCCGCCTCCTCGCCGGCAGCATCGTGCTGTGGTCCGTGGCGATGGTCGGCTCGGCCGTCGCGGGCTCCTTCGAGACGCTGCTGGCGGCCCGGGTCGGCCTCGGCGTGGTCGCGGCGACGGCGGGCCCCGCCGTCGCCTCGCTCGTCGGCGACTACTTCCCCTCCGGCGAACGCGCCCACCTGTACGGCTACATCCTCGCCGGTGAACTGTTCGGCACCGGCTTCGGCTATGTGGTGTCCACCAACATCGCGGCGCTGCTGTCCTGGCGGGTCTCGTTCGCCTGGCTGGCCCTGCCGGGCGCGCTGCTGGCCTGGCTGCTCGTCCGGCTCCCGGAGCCACGGCGCGGCGGCCGCGGCCAGCTGGCCCGCGAGGGACAGCGGCCGCCCACCGCACCGGACGCCGCACCCGCAACCGGCTCCGCCCGCGCCGTCGTACGCACCGCCCGCAGCGAGCCACGCCCCGAGCAGGTGCTGCGGGAGGACCCGCGGACCATGCCGGCGCACCGCGCGTTCGCCTACATCCTGCGCATCCGCACGGTGCTGCTGATGATCACCGCCTCGGCGCTGGCGTACTTCTTCTTCGCCGGAGTGCGGTCCTTCGGCCTGCTGTTCGTGACCCACCACTACGGGGTCGGCCGCAGTACCGCCAGCGGGCTGGTCGTCGTGATCGGCGCGGGCATCCTGGCCGGTCTCGTGGCCGGCGCCCGGCTGCCGGACGTGGCGCTGCGGCACGGTCACGCCGGTGGCCGGGTACTGGTGCCGGCGGTGGCGCTGCTCGCCGCCGCGCCGGTGTTCGCGCCGGGGATCCTGACGAGTTCCGCGCTGCTCGCCGTGCCGCTCCTCGCCGTCGGGGCGGGGCTGCTGGCCGCCGCGAACCCGCCGCTGGACGCGGCCCGGCTGGACATCGTGCCGCCGGGGCTGTGGGGCAGATCGGAGGCGGCCCGCACGCTGACCCGGTCGGCCGCCGAGACGACCGCCCCGCTGCTGTTCGGTTTCCTGTCGTCGGACGTGTTCGACGACAGCGGCAGCCGCACCGAGGGCCTCCAGATGGCCTTCCTGGTGTGCCTGGTGCCGCTGCTCGCGGCCGGTCTGCTGAGCCTGGTGGCGCTGCGGACGTATCCGCGTGACGTGGCCACGGCGCTGGCCTCGGCGGACGCGGAGGCCGCCGAGAAGAAGACCGGCGGGAGGGTTCAAGGCCGCGAAGCGGGATAGTCCGTACGAATGAGTACGATTTCGACCAGAACTTCCTCCGACCTCGAGCGCTCCCCCGTCCCGAGCCGGATCGGCCGGGTCGAAGGGCCCGGCGCGAAGGGGCTGCACGACGTTCCGCTGAGCGTGCTGATGATGCTGGCCGGTCTCTGGCTGTTCATCTGCATGTGGGCGCTGGGGTATCCGGACACCCTGGCCAACGACCCCCACCTCGTGGAGATGGGCGCCGGGGTCATCGTCTTCCTCGCGGGCCTGGTCCGGCTCTCCCGCGCACGCGGCAAGGCGACCGATCTGCTGGTCCTCGCGGTCGGAGTGGGCTTGATCCTCTCCGGCTTCTTCGGCGACTTCGGCGCGGCGGTCATCCGCTGGGACCAGGTCACGACGGGGTGCGTCCTGGCGCTCCTCGGCCTCGTCGGCGTCATGCTCGCGGAACGAGCGGGCTCCGCGAAGCGAGAGGGTTCCGCGCAGCGGGATGCCAAGGACGCGCCCTAGCTCGCGCGTCCTGACTCGGGGCCGCTTGTGCGTTGGCGGCCGCGGGTGCGTTGTGGTTGCTCGCGCGCTTCCCCGCGCCCCTGAAAAGCAGGGGGCGCCCCCGCGCTCCAAGGCGCCCCCGCACGCACCCCATACGTACAGAGATGCGCACGTTTCAGAGACAAGCCGGGCGGATACTCCATGACCGCCCGCTCCCGTCCGCGCACCGTCCCCGGCCGCCGGCCGGTACCCCCCGGTGTTCGCCCTCCCCGCAGAGGTCGCCCCATGGCTCACGCCTTCTCCCGCGCCCCCTCGTACGCACGTGACACCTCCTCCCCCGTTGCCGAGGTGCCGACGGGTGTGCCGGGTGCGGAGCCCCGGATGGTGCGGCGGCCGGCCGACGGAGAGCGGGTCTGCCCGGGAACGGCCCTGGTGACGGGCGCATCCTCCGGCATCGGCGCCGCCGTCGCACAGCGCCTGGCCGCCGACGGCTGGCACCTCGTGCTGAACGGCCGCGACCCCCAACGGCTCGCCCAGGTGGCCGACGCCACCTCGGCCGCCGTCTTCCCCGCCGACCTCTCCCGCCCCGGCGCCGGACACCGGCTCGCCGACTTCGCGCTGGACGCGGCGGGCGGCCGGGTGGACCTGCTGGTCGCCGGGGCGGGCATCGGCTGGGCGGGTGACTTCGTCACCATGCCCCCGGGCTCCATCGACAAGCTGTTCGACGTGGACGTACTGCCCGCGATGCACCTGGTGCGGCGACTGCTGCCGGGCATGGTGGAGGCCGGCTCGGGGCGCGTGGTGCTTGTCGGGTCGGTGGCCGGGGTGCTGGCCGTGCGTCAGGAGGCCGTGTACTCCGCCGCCAAGGCCGCGCTCGCCGCGTTCGCGGACGCGCTGCGCTACGAGTTGTACGGCACCGGCGTCGGCGTCAGCCATGTGGTACCCGCCGTGGTGGACACGCCGTTCTTC